>MHBM01000314.1:13049-36659 GCA_001804885.1 Lentisphaerae bacterium RIFOXYA12_FULL_48_11 | reverse complement strand
GAAGGCGTGGAACAAATTCAAAGATGAAATACACCGCGCCGGCATGGAAACCTCCTACGGGCATCCAACCCTGTTTCAGGCGAAGGGGAATCTTCTGACGTTCATGATTAATCATGAATATGGAGTAAAACCGTTTGATGCCGCACAGGTTACAGAGGCGACAGTGCGTGGCCGAGGTGAAGTACATCGTATTGCAAAAGCCCTGCGTTCGCTGGGCGGCGTGTGGGAGGATTTCCAGGTTGTGGCTACTGCGGAACAGATAGGGATACGTGACGGCCGGCGCATCCATGGGCGGTACAAGGTCAGCCGCGAAGACCTTATTTCGGGAGCACGCCACGCTGATGGCGTGGCCCGTGTGACGTTTAATGTGGATATCCATGCGGTGACGAAGGAGGTGAACAAGGCCGAACCAATTTCGCACGGTAACCTGAAGATGAAGGCGTATGATATTCCGTTACGTGCGCTTATTGCAAAGGATGTTGATGGCCTGATGATGGCCGGGCGTTGTATTAGCGGTGATTTTATTTCGCATGCCAGTTATCGAGTAACGGGTAATTCTGTTGCGACTGGTGAGGCGGCTGGTGTGGTTGCCGCTCTTGCGGCAAAAAGCAGGCGTATGCCGCATGAAGTGGAATGGGCTGAGGCCGTCGAAGCAATGAAGAAGATCGGCTTCAGAGTGTAAAGAACTGTTGACGGGGTGGAAGCCTATTCTGCCCGCAGATAGCGCTTGATGGCTGCCAGTTCGCCGAACATTCTTTCGGCGGTGCTTCCGATACGGATTCTCGTGTCACGGTCTGCTGTCCATTCGATCGGAAATTCGGCAATTGAGTATCCTGCTCTTTCTGCGCGGAGGATTATTTCGATATCGAACATGAAACCATTGGTTTTGCAGGCAGAGTAGAGTTCCCTGGCCACTGTGCCGCGGTAGATCTTGAAACCGCACTGGGTATCTGTAGTTCTGGTACGAATTCCCATTAAAGGCGGGATGAGTGTTCTGAATGCGAACGACAGTATTTTTCGTTTCAGCCCGGCTCCATGCATAATTATACTGCGCGGATGCCTGCGGGATGCATGTGCGATGTCGCATGTTCCGCTCTGGATCATGTTAAGGCCGGTCTTAATACATCCAAGGGGCACGCAAAGGCCGCTGTCGGCAAACATGGCGAAATCGCCGTGTGTTTCCTTCATTCCTGTCCTTATTGCATATCCCTTGCCTTTGTTTGGTTGATAACTAATAACGTTCAGTTTTACATCAGGTGGAATTCTAACGCCTGCTGCGACTTTAGCAGTATTGTCGGTGCTTCCGTCATCAACGATGATAATTTCCCCGCTGATGCCTTTGTCATGTAAAAATTGGGCATTTCCCTCAATATCTTTGTCGATTTTATGTTCCTCGTTGAGGGTTGGAATTACAATTGAAAGATCCATATTATTTTCTTTTGGTTAATCGTCTGAGTCGAGAAAGTGTCGCATATAAGGCTCAATCTCAATGAGCTGACTGTTAAAAGGACGGTCATCAAATAGATACACTGCATAACCTCCATGTCCCCCGCCACAGTACTTCTTTGCCTTTTCCCCCATGTCGGGGAGCGGTTGCATACCTTCTTTCAACTGTACATCGTGTGTTATGCGAACGGCCTCGCAAAGCTTGTCGAAATTCCTTTCCATGGCTGCTTCACGGCCGATTTGACTTCCCCTCGCCAGCAGATCGTAGTCTCTTGGCAGATTGGCCAACTCCATGGTAACGTGAGTTTTTCCCGTCCAGAAAAGTGCAAGTTTGTTTCGCAGGAAAGAAGGATTAATCTTGAAATCGAGTACAGGCCTGGGGCCGGAACGCCAGACGCATAGGCCGGTTTCGTGAATCACAACCGGGTCCTGCCAACCCACGTTATTTGCAAGTTCTGATTTGACGGCGTCCTTAGCCATAAGCAGGGCATGGGCTCCTGAACCACCCAGTCCAGCGCATGTTTCATAAGGCCAGTTGAAAAGGCTTACGAGTGGTGATATGGCACAGTTGACAACAAAACCGTCTGGTCGCGCAAAACGAGGCACGTCCAGCCAGCCGCCAGCCAGATCCACCCTGACCGGAACCTCGGCTGGTGCTGTGAGTTTCTGGAAGAGTTCCGTTGATGAAATCTGTTTGTAGCCGAGCAGTTTTGGAAGTTTTGCATATTCAGCGCCAACCTGAGCGCAGAGCTTTTTCTTTACGCTTTCGTACTTGTCATCTTCTGTGACGGCTAGAATCTGGGGGCGGGTCTTGAGAAAGGCCGACTTGAAATTCAATCCCATTTCCGTGTCGTCGCCTACGACGACTTCATCGACCATCCGCATTGATTTAATAAGGTGAATTTTATGTTCGATGGGAAGGAAAGGGCGCCGTCGTTTATGCATAAACTGGATTTCTTCGCCAGCAACACAAACTATAAGATAGTCGCCAAGACTTCTTGCCTGTGTGAAGAACTCCACATGGCCACCATGGAGTATGTCGTAACAGCCTGACACGAAGACTTTTTTCATTTCAGCTTCCTTTTGTTTTCTTCAATGTTAGTCTGGCGCATTTCGATATTCTGTTCAAGCCTTTGCATCTCTTTTTGCATGAATTTACCTTCCGGTGAATTGGTGCCAAATTTCTCGATGTTGCTTGTTATGTCCTTTCTGAACGTATCCAGTCTTTGCAGTTCGTGCTGGTCCTCTTTCATGGATTCGGCGAAATGCCTGTTGAGCGGATTCTTCAGTTTCTTTTTCAGTTCAGTTTTTTGTTTCCATTCGGCGAAGTTTGACAGACCGGTCTTGGCGAGAATGAGCATCGTTGCGGCAATAATCAACAGAAGCGTGGCGGCGACCAGCACGGCTTTCTTGAGTCGTAAGATTGACTGTTCTGCCTGGTTCATGGTGGGGCCCAAATCTCCAGAGAAATCTTTGTGCCGCGGCTCTTGGGGCTTGAATTAATCTTTGCGTTTTTCGGAGGACACAACATTGCCATTCTGGTATGTGGAAATCTGCAGGACTCCGTTGAGATAACGTGCATCAGTGCCTTCCCAGAAAATACCGTTCTTGCATGTCATTTCGGCCACCTGCGCATCGTTCGTATCGTAGAAGTGCCATATTCCTTCATATTTCCCGTTAGAAAATTGCCCAT
This sequence comes from Lentisphaerae bacterium RIFOXYA12_FULL_48_11, assembly GCA_001804885.1. Taxonomy (GTDB): domain Bacteria; phylum Verrucomicrobiota; class Kiritimatiellia; order UBA8416; family YA12-FULL-48-11; genus YA12-FULL-48-11. The sequence goes on along the minus strand of MHBM01000314.1, from coordinate 33,520 downwards.
CGAATGCTTTTTTACCATTTTCATGCCAACCGGCGGTTTTGCCTTCGCGTTTACCCTGCGAAAAAAAGATTTCCAGCTGTTTCTGACCATTGGAATACCAGCGTGTGAAGGGACCATCCGATTTACCGTTTCGGCGTGTCTGGATTAACCGTGGATTACCATTGGGGTAAAATTCTTTGCGTTCACCGTTTCTTATCCATGGTTTGTTCCCGAGAAAGGTTTTGCATGTGGTTGACTGGCTAATTCCAAAAGCCGCCATGATTCCTATAGCAACTATGGCAGCGATCAGGATGATTTTACGATGATTTATCATTTGTCCGAGCTGTTAAGTAATCCGTTTTTCTGCATCCAGCCTTGGCATAATGTTGGCCAGGACGAGACTGCATTCTTGGAAGGGCGCAGTCCGTATCCATGCCCTCCACAAGGGAATATGTGCAATTCCGAAGGGACCTTCGCTTTTTTCAGTGCTAAATAGTAATAAATGGAATTCTCGACAGGTATGCCGTCATCCTGGGTCTGGATGAGAATGGTCTTTGGTGTATTTGCCGTTATGGGTAGTTCTTCCACAATAGAGCAATCCTTGGTTGTAAGATATGCCGGATAGATTAACATTGCAAAGTCAGGACGGCAGCTGAGTTCGTCAGCCTTATCAACAGGCTCGTAACTTTTTGTTTCAAAGCCATTGCTTGCCCGTGCGGAGAGGTGGCCTCCCGCCGAGAAGCCTATGATGCCAATACGGTTTGGATCAATATTCCATTCCTTTGCATTCTGGCGTGCCGCTCGGAACGCACGTTGAACGTCCTGGAAAGCTCCCTGCCGGTTATTCGGCACACGGTATTTCAGTATGATTGCCGTTACGCCGATCGCATTCAGCCATTCGGCAATTTCTGTTCCTTCGAGGTTCATTGCAAGGATGCTGTAGCCACCACCGGGACAAACGATAACGGCTGGTGTTGCTCCGTCTGATTTTATCACTTTGTAGAGAGTCAGGTTGGGCCTGGTTACATGACCGAGTCTGATGATTGTATCCTTGGATGGATTTTCTGTGCCTTCAAGCATGTTTGTCTGGCCGGGGGCCATGTCTGGCCAGAGATCAAATGCAGGTTTCGGTGATGTTTCCGCGGAAAATGCAGATTGGAGTGTGAATGAGAGCAAAAGGGGCAAAACCGAATAGAGGAGTATATTTGTTTTCATATAATTGGAAGATTAACGCTTAGACAACCGCTAGAAAAGGAAAATTACTGTGATCTTGCGAGATGATGGAAGATTGACGAATTTGTTTCCCTTTTCTAGTCCAGGACAACTTCTTCTTTATATGCCGGGACAGAGGTTTTCCATCCGGTTTGCTGGGATAAAAATGATGCAAAACTGTTACTAACTGCCTGGTCGCCGTGGGTAATAAATAAATGGCGCGGAGGCCGTTTCAGCGCGGACAACCACTTGATAAGTTCGCTTTTTCCTGCATGAGCTGAGAAGCCTGTAATACGGGCCACACGTGCTCTTACATCCCGTACTTGGCCCAGTATTCGAACCTGTTTTGCTCCATCAAGAATGATCCGGCCAAGAGTTCCAATTGCCTGGTATCCAACAAAAAGGATTGTGTTCTGCGGATTTGAAATATTCTGGGCCAAGTGATGCTTAATACGGCCAGCATTACACATGCCGGAGCCGGCTATTATGATGAAGGTACCCTTTAAGTCGTTGAGGGCCTTGGATTCCTCGACAGTACGGCTCAGGACAAGTCCCGGGAAATCGCAAGGTTTCACGCCCTGTTTTATAAGTAGCCTGGTCTCATCATCAAACAGCTCAGGATGATGCTTGAAGATTTCTGTGACTTTTATAGCCATTGGGCTGTCCACGTAAACATGGATGTTCGGGATGAGATCCTCTTTGAGGAGTCCGCTCAGGTGATAGAGAAGTTCCTGCGTACGTTCAACGGCAAAGGCTGGAATGATGATTTTCCCGCCTGCTACCTTTGCGGTATTAATTACATTTGCGAGTTCCTGTGCCACATTGCCTTCGGGCCCGTGATCCCTGTCACCGTATGTGGATTCCATGATTATGTAGTCAGCCTCGGTAAAGAGCATGGGATCCCTGATGATGGGGGCGTTCCATCGGCCGATATCGCCGGAGAAAATAACAATTCTTTCCTCCACGCCCTGAGTGACTCTTATTTTGATGGATGTGGAGCCAAGAATATGCCCGGCTTCGTGGAAAGTAACCGTGACTCCCTTATGCACTCCGAGTTCCTGTCCAGTTTCGACTCCTGAAAAACGCGGCAGGCATGCTTCCGCTTCCGTTATGGTATAGATGGGAACTTCGGGGAATTTTCCTTTTTTACCTTCTTTCTCGTGACGCTTTTTCTTGAAGGCAGCATCTTCTTCCTGAATCTTGGCCGAATCCATGACGACAATTTTTGCTATTTCGGCGGTGGCCGATGAACAGAAAATATTTCCTGCAAAACCTTCCTTCACAAGCTTGGGTAAGAGGCCGCAATGATCGAGGTGTCCATGCGTCAGAAGGACCGCATTGATGGTGTCGGCTGAAACAGGGAATGGGTCCCAGTTGCGCATGCTCAGTGAACGTTCCTGGTAAAGTCCGCAATCGATAAGGAAGCGTCCGCCATTAGCCTCGAGAAGGTAGCATGATCCGGTAACGTTATGTGCCGCGCCCAGGAATGTCAGTTTCATATTCATTGTTCTGAGAGAAGGACTATAGCTGTCGATCAGCCCGATTGAAAGGGATAAAACTCCAATAGTGCTGTTGCTGTGGAAAAGACCTGGTGGTAATATTTTATGGTTTGCGGGAATTTGTATTTGTCTTTCAAGGTGCCTGTTATGGTTGCAAAAATTGAAAAGGAGCGGGAAGTAGCTGAGAGCACTGCTGTGACCGGGTTGGTTTGTGATCCTATTTACAGGGAGCATCAGCCTGGTGTGCGGCATCCCGAGTCACCTGAACGGTATGATGCGGCAATAAAAGGAATTGAGGAGCATGTTCCTGCCGGAAGAATTCTTAAGATTGTCCCGCGCATGGCGAAAGAGGACGATTTGGCTCTTTGTCATACCCTTGAATATATTGATGAGGCTCGACAGGATATTCTTTCCGGTTGGGGATCTTTATCGACAGGCGACACGGATGTTTGTGTGAAATCTTATGATGTGGCTCTCAAAGCAGTTGGCGGGTTGTTGAATGCCGTAGATGCGGTTATTGAAAAGAAAGTGCGGAATGTTTTTTGTGCTGTAAGGCCGCCAGGTCATCACGCCACGTCTGAAAGAGGCATGGGGTTCTGCATTTTCAATAATGTGGCCATTGCTGCCCGCTATGTTCAGAAGAAATACGGTGTGGGCAGGGTTGCAATTGTTGACTGGGATATCCATCACGGCAATGGGACCCAGGATATCTTCTATGAGGATCCTTCCGTATTATATTTCAGTACCCACATGTGGCCATTTTATCCGGGAACGGGTTCGTCAAGCGAAAGAGGTGGCGGAACAGCCCGGGGTACAAAGATAAACTGTCCGCTTGGTGCAGGTTCGGGGCGGAAAGAGTATGTCGATGCATTTAATGAGAAACTGGTTCCAGCGGTGAAGAACTTCAAGCCGGAATTTATTTTCATTTCCGCCGGGTTTGACGGAATGGCAAATGATCCGATCGGGAGACACCTGATGACAGCAGCGGACTATGCTGATTTGACCGGTATAGTCATGGAAATAGCTTCAAAATATGCCTCGGGCAGGATTGTTTCTGCTCTTGAAGGCGGTTACAACCTGTCTGACTTGGCCGCCTCTGTCGGAGCACACGCTGCAATTCTTGCAAAATGACAAATTTTGCATGTAAATCGACTTGAAACTACGTATGAAAAGCGTTGACGGGGAAGGGTTGGGGCAATACTATGCCGGAGTTTTTTCGTACATGGCATTTTTGCCTAATTATTCACAATAAAAGGAGTAGCAGTAATGATCAGTAGAAGGCTGGCAGTAGTGTGGCAGGGCCTGTTGGGAGCCCTGGTGTTGCTGGGAATGAGTTCGAGCGTATTTGCGGGCGAAGCGGATATCAAGATTCCGGCATTGGATCAGGTTTCGTTTACTATCCTCGGGACAACGGTAAGTGGTCTTCACCTAATGTGGGGAGGCATTCTGATCTGCCTTATTGGTATGGTGTTTGGATTGATCCAGTATCAGCAGACTAAGGCCCTGCAAGTTCATGCGAGCATGGCCAGCGTTTCCAACATGATCTGGGAAACCTGCAAAACGTATCTCTTCACGCAGGGCAGATTCCTGGCCATCCTCTGGTTTTTGATTGCAGCCTGCATGGTCTACTATTTCAAGGTTCTCCAGGGCAATTCGCTCAACCATGTGCTGGTTATTCTGCTTGCATCCATCCTGGGTATTCTCGGGTCCTACGGCGTTGCCTGGTTTGGTATTCGAATCAATACGGTTGCCAACTCGCGTACGGCTTTCTCGGCGCTCAAGGGAAATCCGCTCGCTACTCTCGGCATACCCCTGCGTTCAGGAATGAGCGTGGGATTGCTCCTCGTAGCAGTGGAATTGTTCTTCATGATCTGTATTCTGATTTTCCTGCCAAAGGAACTTGTCGGACCCTGCTTTATCGGGTTTGCAATAGGTGAATCACTCGGAGCCAGCGTGCTCCGTATCTGCGGCGGTATTTTCACCAAGATTGCGGATATCGGTTCAGATCTGATGAAGATCGTATTCAAACTTCCGGAAGATGATCCCAAAAATCCCGGCGTTATTGCCGACTGCACTGGTGACAATGCCGGTGACTCTGTCGGTCCGACAGCTGACGGTTTTGAAACCTATGGCGTAACCGGCGTGGCCCTGATCGCATTTCTTGCGCTTGCCCTGGTTAAGAGTCCCCTGATCTGCGCAACGCTCATCATCTGGCTGTTTGTCATGCGTGCGCTGATGATTGTGACTTCTCTGATCTCGTATTTTGTCAATGAAATGGTCACAAAGGCCATGTTCGGCGGTAAGAAGGACTTTGATTTTGAAGCCCCGCTTACCCATCTCGTGTGGCTCACCTCGGCGGTGTCCATTGGTATTACTTTTGCTGCAAGCAAGCTGTTGCTCTCGGGCCAGCAGGGCCTTCATGCTGATCTGTGGTGGATCCTGTCGGTTATTATCAGTTGCGGCACAGTTGCGGGCGCTTTAATTCCTGAGTTCACCAAGATATTCGTCAGTACCAATTCGCGTCATGTAAAGGAAGTTACCAACTGCTCGAAGCATGGCGGTGCCTCTTTGAATATCCTTTCGGGTCTGGTCGCCGGTAATTTTTCGGCGTTCTGGATGGGCCTGGTCATTATGCTGCTGATGGCTACGTCTTACTACTTCTCTAAGATGCCTGGCTTGATGAGCATCATGCCGCCGGAGTTTGCTTTTGCCGCGCCGATCTTTGCGTTTGGTCTCGTGGCATTCGGGTTCCTCGGAATGGGACCTGTGACCATAGCTGTTGACAGCTATGGGCCGGTAACGGACAACGCGCAGTCGGTCTACGAGTTGAGCCAGATCGAGGGAATCAAGGGCATCAAGGATGATATCAAGAAGAACTTCGGCTTTGATGCTGACTTTGAGAATGCCAAGTATCTGCTCGAGAAGGGTGATGGCGCGGGCAACACATTCAAGGCCACAGCCAAGCCGGTTCTGATCGGTACTGCTGTCGTAGGTGCCACAACAATGGTGTTCGGCATCATCATGTTGCTTGAAAACATGTTTAGCGGTGCCGTTGCGAAGTTGAGTATTGTGCAACCCGAGATCATCCTTGGCCTTATCATGGGTGGATCGGTCATTTACTGGTTTACCGGTGCTTCATGCCAGGCGGTTGTAACCGGCGCATATCGCGCGGTGGTTTATATCAAGGAGCACATGAAGCTCGATGCCAGTACGGCGTCGGAAAAGGACAGCAAGGAAGTTGTCCGTATCTGTACGGTATATGCGCAAAAGGGAATGTGGAATATCTTCATCGTGGTGTTCTGCTTTGCGCTCGCACTTCCATTCTTTAATCCTTACTTCTTTATCGGTTACCTGATCGGTATCGCGTTCTTTGGTTTGTTCCAGGCCATTTTCATGGCCAATGCAGGTGGTGCATGGGACAACGCCAAGAAAATTGTTGAAGTTGACCTCCGTCAGAAAGGTACCGACCTGCACGCAGCGACTGTTGTTGGTGATACAGTGGGTGATCCATTCAAAGATACATCATCAGTGGCAATGAATCCTGTAATCAAGTTCACAACGCTGTTTGGCCTGCTTGCCGTTGAAATCGCGGTTACTATGACGAATCAGAATATGAAGACAGCCATTGGCGCAGTGTTCTTTATGATCGCGCTGATCTTTGTGTACCGGTCGTTCTACGGAATGCGTATTCCCGAAGACAGCAAGGTCTAATTGAGCTGTCATTAGAAAGTTACGATTGATGTCAGGCGCTCCGGATGTCCGGGGCGCCTGATTGTTTTATCCGTCTTCGCAGAAGACCCCGGACTTGGAATCCGAGGGATGAATGAAGGTTTTGCTACGCCGGATTCCGCAAAGAAACTTCATGTGGAAAATAAAAGAAAAGTATTGTAACCGCAGATGAACGGACAAACACGGATGGATAGAGAATGTTTGATATTATCAATGTGCATCGGTGTTGTTATCTGTGGTTAATTCATTTCTTTAAGTAAGGCATATTTGTTTTATGAAAGCAGTATTGTTGGGTACAGGCACGTCGGTTGGTGTCCCGGTAATAGGGTGTAACTGTGCGGTCTGCCGATCGACCGATCCTCATAACAAACGGCGCCGCGCAAGCCTCTATCTGCAGGCAGCGGGGCTTCACATTGTAGTTGATACGCCGCCTGATTTCCGTGAGCAGGCGCTCCAGTTCAGGATTCCGCGGGTTGATGCCGTGCTCTTTACACATTCGCATGCCGATCATATTTTCGGGTTTGATGATATCAGGCGGTTCAATACCATGCAGGATGCAATCATTCCAGCTTATGCAGATTCTGAGACGACTGCGGATCTTCGCCGTATATTTAATTACATAAAGCTGGAGAAAACACCTGGTGTCTACCGGCCAAGGATCGATTTCAGGGAAGTAAGCGGCACATTTAATATCGGTGGATTAATCATTGATCCGTTCCGAGTTAAGCATGACCACAAGCCCACAATGGGATTTCGTTTTGAAAGTGATGGACGGACCCTTGCATATATTCCCGACTGCCTGGAAATGCCGGATGAAGTTGTCGATAGATTAAAAGGCGTGGATGTTATGATCCTGGATGCATTGCGCCACACCCCTCATAAAACACATCTTACCGTTGAAAACAGTGTTAAGCTCTTACAGCGGATAGCTGCAAAGAAGTCGTTTATCACGCACATGTGCCATGACCTCGATCACGAAGCCACTCGGAAAACTCTTCCTGACGGCATTAATGTCTCCTATGACGGATTGACGATGGAGTGGTGATGCCCTGGTGGTTCTGAGTTCCTGGTAAATACAATCTGTTACAGAACCTTAGCGCCGGCGGATGGCTTGATTACCCTTATATCGCACGCGTGGCCGTATTTCTTTATGTAGGCAGAAGACATTGCCTTGGTTGCGGTATCCACATCGCGCGGATTGATCAGGATTACAGCACTTCCCCCGAAGCCGCCGCCAGAGAGTCTTGCACCCATAACACCAGGAATTTTTCTGGATTCGGCTACAATGAAATCAAGCTCCTCGCAGGAATTTTCAAAGTTGTTGATTGAGCTCTCGTGAGACTCGAACATCAGTTTGCCGAATTCTTCAATCTTGTGCTGGGCCAGGAAATCCTTGCCCTTGAGTACGCGGGTGCATTCACCGACGACATGGGCCGCGCGCTTTGCAGCGACAGTATCCATTTTAGAGGCATTCTGCTGGAGTTCTTCCCAGCTGACGTCTCGGAGGGCCTTGACCGGGTGTTTCAAAACGCCCGCCAGGAACTTTGCTGCCTCCTCGCACTTAGCGCGTCGTTCGTTGTAAACTCCGTCGGCCAGCGTATGCTTGGCGTTGGAATTGCACATCAGGAAACATGCCTCGGCTCCGGCTTTCTTCCCTGCAAACGGGACGTTTTCGACATCCAGTGTTCTGAAATCGGTCATTACAAGATGGTTCTTCCTGCCGTAGATACTTGATATCTGGTCGAGTAATCCGCACTTCACTCCGGCAAAGTTATGCTCGGCCGCCTGACCAATCTTGGCCAGATTCTTCTTGTGAACGCGGATTCCGTAAAGTTCGCCAAGTGCGAGTCCTGCGGATATTTCCAGGGCAGCAGAACTTGATAGACCGGCGCCCAAGGGGATGTTACCGAGAATCATGCCGTGGAAACCGTTCTTGATTTCGCCCTTTTTGCCCAAGCCTGACAAGACTCCTTTGACATAATTTGCCCATGACATGTCTGTTGATGGCGTGATCGATGAAATATCAAAAGTTGCCTCTTCATCGCGGTCGGCGGCGACCAGTCGGCATTTTGTGTCGGGTGAGGGGGCTGCGAGGAAGAAGGTGCCCATGTTGATGGCCGCAGAAAGGACATATCCTTCATTGTAGTCAGTATGATTGCCAAGTACTTCCACTCGGCCTGGTGCATATGCCGCAACAGAATGGGTTTTTCCAAAATGATCTGCGAATTTCTTTGCAACCTTTTCGAACACAGGCTTGTTGATCATGACATTTTCTCCCCGTAATCAGAGTTTCTTTACAAGATTAGCAGCTATAGCGTCAATGAATTCCTCTGTAAGCACCTTTTTGTTGCTGGGGGAGGGCTCTGCCACGGCAAGCAGATCTCCGGTCATGATTCCGTTTTCGATGGTTTCTATGGATGCTTTTTCCAGCTTGTCTGCAAAGTTCACAACGTCAGGAGTACCGTCCATTTCACCGCGCTTTCTGAGACAACCAGTCCAGGCAAAAATCAGGGCCATGGAGTTTGTTGATGTCTTCTCACCCGCAAGGTGTTTGTAATAGTGTTTCTGAACGGTGCCGTGTGCGGCTTCGTATTCGTAGTGGCCCTGCGGCGAAACAAGAACAGAAGTCATCATGGCCAGGCTGCCGTTGGCGGAGGCAAGCATGTCTGACATGACGTCGCCGTCGTAGTTTTTGCATGCCCAGAGTAATCCACCTTCTGATTTCATGATCCTGGCTACAACGTCGTCGACCAGTGTGTACATGAAATAAATACCGGCAACCTTGAACTTCGGCTCCCAGTTGTTCTTGAATTCAGTTTCGAATATTTCCTTGAACCGGCCGTCATAGATTTTGGAGATCGTATCCTTGGTGCTGAACCATACAGGCAGTTTCTGGTCCAGTCCGTATGTAAAGCAGGCTTTTGCAAAGCTCAATATCGACTTGTCGGTATTATGTATGCCCTGGATGATGCCGGGATCTTTGAATTCATGAATCAAGTGCCTGACAGGTTTGTTGCCATCGGCTGGAGTGAAAACGAGTTCTGTGGTTCCAGGGCCGGGAATACGCATTTCTGTGTTGCTATAGACATCGCCGTATGCGTGACGACCAATGTGAATAGGTTTCTTCCAGTTGCGGACAGCCGGCTTGATGTTTTTTACGAGGATGGGGGCTCTGAAGACTGTACCATCAAGCATTCCACGAAGGGTGCCATTGGGGCTTTTCCAGGCTTTCTTGAGTTTGTATTCCTTCACGCGGTCTGCATTTGCCGTAATGGTGGCGCACTTTACGCCGACACCATGCTTTAGAATGGCATTTGCAGAATCAATCGTGACTTTGTCATCTGTTTTGTCACGATATTCGAGCCCCAGATCGTAATACTCTATTGGTATATCAAGGAATGGGAAGATAAGCTTGTTTTTGACCATTATCCACATGACCCTGGTCATTTCGTCGCCATCGAGTTCAACAACCGTATTTTTAACCTTAATTTTTGCCGCCATTAGAATCACTCCTTCTTGTATGAAAGCTTGAAAGGATTAATCAAAAATCGGCAGGATACAAGTCTGGAATGTAAAAGTTAACGGAATTGCCCTGTTTGCGGGAGGATTCCAGAAGAGATTAAATAAGCTCCATAAATTCCGCTCAGGCTGCTCGACCTTTTACATCGTCATAGAACTTAGCAGTGGAACAATTCATATATGGGACAAGCCACAGAAAACCCAAACCCAGCGTCAGGCAGCACACAAGGGCCCACCCAAAGAATCTGAAGCCAAGACAAAAGAATTTCCACTTCATGCCTTTCATCATTTCCTTGCTGCGTTTGATGGCTGCCAGCGCCCCGATAGAAGGGTCGTCTGCAAGGATATAGTAAGTCATGGAGTAAGAGAGCGAGGCTATAATGCCGGGGATGATGAGGAGCAGCATCCACAGGATAATAAATAAAGTTGTGAAAAAATAAGCAGCCAGCGCCGTTCCAAAGCGGCTGAATCCCTGGAAGATCATAGGGAATGCCGGCTCCTGTGCCCTGGATATTGCCAGGAAGAAAATGGCCAGGCCCAAGGACATGGCCCCGGTGATTATAAAAGAAATTACGTTTCCTAATATTGGGATAACGGCTGCAAGCATGGCGATTGCGCCGAACACGAAACAGGAACCCACGGCCAAGCCCCAGTTTCCCTGCAATGACGCTCTGGCCTGTTCCATGAGATCTTTGTTGGATGTATTTCCAAGACCACCCGGAAGTGTATCTGAAGTTTGCTCGACCTGTGCTGTGATGACATCTGACTTTTGTGCGAGTGTTTCGTACTTCACCCATTCGGCCATACCGTCGTGCCAGACAAGTGTGGTAGGGGTAATTTTTCCGGAAGCTACCAGGTTCTGGAATTCATTTTCAGATATTGGTCCAGCTGATTTTCCCTGATCTGCATAAAACCATTGCATTAATATACCCTCCAAATTAATTATACGAAGACGTAGAAGATTATCATATATATGCAATTGGTCGCCAGTGTTCTTTTTTGAAGTATGAAACCAGCAGGCAGAGCGGACCCTTTGCCCTTGTGTAAATAATCGTTATCGGGCAGGCTTTTTAAGGTTATGCTATTGTCAGCCTTGGACATTGTGGGTGGATGCGGGCGCTGATCATACCGCCTCTTGAAGCATTTTATCTTGCGATTGTGTAGTGTGAGAGTGTATCTCTAATGGTGTAGATTTGGAGAGACGCATGGACGGAAAAAAGAAGAACTTCACTCGCCCGAACCTGGGCTGGAGACTGAGCTGGCTTAGGATTCGAGACGGATGGCCGTTTCTTGTTTGGGTCGCTGCTTGTTTCGCGTGTATTTGGCTTTATCAAATCAGTCCGCATCCGGACAGTAGTTCGTGTATTCGTGGCATTATCGATGCAGCCGGTGTTTCCATTTCACCGGTGGAAACCGCCCGCATTCAGAAAATTCATGTTACAAATGGCCAGCAGGTTCACCGCGGCGACTTACTGGTTGAAATGGATACATCCCTTATTGCTCACGGTGTCAGCTCCGATCTGCTGGATGCGATACGCATAGAAACGGCATTTGGCGATACTCATCAGGATGTCCTGCAAGCCGTCAGCCAGCGCCTGGATGCCATATCAGCCATCGAGGCTGAAATTGCCGTATGTAGACAGGAATGGGAAAGGGAGGGTGGTCAACTCAAGGCTCTTCAGGAAGAACAGAAACATCGAGAGGCTTTGTACGCTGATCGGATCATTGACGATCTCACGCGTATTCAACTCCTGCCTGAAATTGCAGCTTTGACGAAAGCCGTAGCTCTTTATCCGCAGCGAGTTGCCATGTACGAGAAACAACTGGCCGAAGCCCAGAAGTATTACCGTAACATTATGGAATGGCTCGGGGCAGAAGAGGGTCGTCCGGTGTCAGACGCCATTCGGCGTCGCCTTAATGAGGAAAAGGTTAAAGAGCTTTTGACGCAGGCAAGGGCTGAGGCGCTACTTCTCAAAGAAGCGTATAGAATCCGAGCACCACAGGATGGGACTGTTTCAGAGATTCTTGGTCGGGAAGGGCAAGTGGTCGCCTCCGACATTCCGATCCTTCGTCTTGTGGGTAATTCTCCGAACCGGATTAATGCGTACATGGGTGAGGCGCAAGTCGATCAGGTTCGGGTTGGTCAGCAGCTTCTAGTTCAGAGCACGTTTCGCCGTAACCAGGCAAAAGTCCTGGCTACCGTCGAATCCGTGAGTCCGGAGGTGAGTACTTCCGCAGCCGTTCTTTCTTCAACAGGCAGGTCTGTCCCGTTGCGTGCGCAACAGGTCATCCTTCGCATCAACGGTCCGCATACATTCCTAGGGGGAGAGGTCGTGCTACTTCGTGTACCTTCCGCAGGATTTATGGGTATTCTTGAGGCGATGTTTGGAATGAAGAAGAAATCACCAAATGCATCTGGTGGTCATTCATAATGAAACAGCTTATTATCTTGTCTGCAGCGGTTCTTTGCTTGGTGTCGGGCTGTCGTTCATTGTCACCCTCCGATATACCTGTAAAGCCCTTTATTCTTGACCGGGATCGCAATCAGATGCCACTCCTTGAGCCGACGAGCACTAATACTGTTTCCGTCCAGGCAGTGATTCTCCATGCGCTGCGTACGGATGCTACCATCAACGAACTCGCGACGCGTTGTCATAGATCCGCCGGTGATCTTGCCGGCATTCATCCCGAATCACCTGAAATTCGTGTCGGATACGAAAGAAGCCATGATAACCGAAGAAGCTGGTCTTCCGGACAGGAGTGGGGTAACAGTACGCAGACTGGCGAACAGCTCTCCACGGGTTCAGGTGCTCAGACAACTGAACGCGAACAGACGGCACTAACTAATTACGGCAATGGTGACCCCAGCCAGACTTCAACAGAAGATTCCATAACGAGGGAGTCATCTCAATCCTCTGAGCGCGAGACATTCCGTTCAGATTCTTCTTTTTCTAAGAACTCATCAGGGATTGATTATCAGCGTCAACAGGAAGACGGTGTCAGTGTAGCTCTGCGAATCCGTCCCCCTAATCCATGGTTACTCAGTGCCGAGCGACAGGCCGGAAAAGCTGCCCAGACGATTGACGAAGCAGAGTTGCTGGTACGCGAACAACGGATGGCTTGTGACATTGTTGAATCAAGTCTCCGGCTTCATTATCACCAGAGTATGCTGCGGCTGCACACCGCGTTTGCGGCCAGTGCATCGACTGTGCATGAGAAGTTGCGGGCTGCCTTCGAAAAAGGTGGACTATCTGCGGACGATTACGCCGAAGGCTGTCGCCTGATATCCAATGCGCTTGCTAAACAACATAGGATGGAAGCAGATATTGCCGACCTTGAGCGCAACCTGCGCCAGCTTACCGGGGTGGATCCCTCCCGGCTTGAGCTTGCTTCACTCAGAAACGCTTCCATAATCCCCTTGGTTGTCCCGAAAACCAAGACTGATGATGCCGCATGGGCCACATTACTTACAGGATCACACGCCGGCGTTCTTCGCGCTCAATGGAGTCTGCATTTGATGGAGGCAGAATGGAGGAAGGCGCGGATTGCCAACATCCCATGGGCAAGTCGCTTAATGGCAGGCTATTCCTGGTGGGACGGAACGCGAGATGGCTACGGGAGTTTCGAGCGCAGTGGGTCTGAAAATCAGACAACGACAGCACAGTCTAACAAGGATGAAACTGACGTATCTAATACCCATGGCACAGAAAGTGAAGTTCCGTCAGGTGATATCACCACGCGCGACGAAACTGCACAACAATCAACTAACACCAAAACCGATAGCACAGAGACGCAACGTGAGAACTCAAGCAGTGCCGGGACTGAAACATCGAATGCCGAAAATGACGGGCAGGAGTGGTGGGTTGAAGTCGGTATAGAAATTCCAATATTTGAATGGCTTTCAGGAGAAACTCGTATCCGCAGACAAGCAGCCAAGGCCGCTCGTGACTCGTACGAACGTGTACAGCATCGCGTCTACTCCGGCATTCTTTCGGCTCTCCAGGCCACTAGACAGACAAGTGACTCCTTGCAGCAGTCCCGCCTTCGTTTTCACCGAGAGTATTCCAACCTTATGCAATTTGCATCTACCGCAAGGCGCCAAGGACTGCCCGGTGAGGTTAAAGCACTGCGGGTCAACGAGGAAATAATCGAAATGGCTATACTCTTTCTCGACTGTTCTTTGCGCGAAGCCCTTGCTCGACTTGAGCTCGTAAGATCAGCCGGTCTAAGCCCATCTCTGGACATAACAGGTGCTTATCAAGATGATTCTCTGGATGGAAGTAAATGACCGCTGTTCCAGGTGTCTGGCAACCCTGCCTTACATCAGTTCTATTATTCTGTAGGGGATGTGGTGGAGCAGTGCCAAACGTGAGTCGATGAGTTGTTGATAGTAGCGTTAACTTTCTTGTCAGATTTTATTATATACCCAATGAACGTACCGGGATATAGTTTACACTTTTTGTATACATGTTTTATATAACCTTGTCTAGTTTGATTCCGAAAGGGTCCTCCTTTGGGGCGAATTTCATGCTATATTCATCGAAATAGCCTAAGTGATAATCCATGAACCATACCTCCCATATGTGATCATCGGCCTCCAGGAGGCCGACCGGCTGATTGGCGAATGCCTTACTGATATGAATCTTCATTTTCTTGATGCAGATCCTCCCGCAGTTGCTGATCAGAAGCGTTTTATCAAAGCCTGGATACGTTATATCTGTTAGGCCCTTGTACTGTCGTGAAGACTTCTCATAGACATCACCGGGACATTTCATCTCCAATGCCTGGTGAGGTCGTTCGAAGTTGTACTCGTCTGAAAAGGTATAGAACTTTTCCTGTTGCTGAAGCTGGTTCATGCCAGGGGGTTGAGTTGCCGCAAGCTTCAAGGTCCTGTGCATTCTTTCGTGACGTCCGTTCTCTTGAGGATGGCCTGGTTGAATTCGTTCGATTTTGATTCTAAGCCGTACCCACCACACAGACAGCTTGGTCATTCCCCATAGAGAGTTGCCGCTGGCGAAAGGAACCCCATTATCACTGCGGATGGCTTCGGGAATCCCATACTCCTTAAAAGTTTGTTCAAAGACCGCGTAACATGGGTTTTCTTCCGTAGAACTCAAAGCTTCGCAGCTAATCAGGTAACGGCTAATAAAGTCCGTTATCGTCAGAGGAAAACAGTAAACACGGTCTTTCATCTTAAACTGCCCCTTAAAATCGGTACACCAGAGATCATTCGGCTGCTTGGGCGTAGAAAGATATCCAGCTATAGATGTGAATTTCTTGCGCCTATTCTTCTTGGCGTTTACCAAGCCGTGGCGATCCAAGATGCAGTGAACTGTACTGATTGCTGGTGGTTGGATATCAGGATATCGTCTTAGGACAAGTTCGCGAATCTTCGGTGCTCCCCAGCAAGACTTTTCTTTTTTCAGCCGAACTACGAGCTGCTCGACTTCAAAGGGGGTCCTGTTAGGATGCGAATGCGGTACTCTGCTTCGGTTCTGGATTGCTCTACATCCACTCTCCTGATACCGATTCCATATCTTATGGCCAGTTGTACGAGAAATGCCAAATTCATTGCACAATGGAGCCATCTTCTCGCCGGATAATAACCGGCCTATAAACTTCATACGTTCATCCATAACACTGATCTCCTTCCATGGCATAACTCACCTCCTGTTAGGTTAGATATGCCTATAGTGTAAACCATGTGCCCGGAATGAACTGTTAAGGATGTGACCGGAATATACCAAAATGGCGGAGAGGATTCGAACCTCTACACCAACCTAAGCTCCCATTGATTAAAACTGTTGATGTCTCACACCTAGACTCACAAGTTAACAGAAGACCTGCAGACCTGCAAGAAATTATAGATACCTGGTCGGTTCTCCCTCAACCGTTGAAGGAAGCAATTCACGCCATAATTCAGTGTCATCTTAGAAGCAAAACGATATCCGCTAATAACTGTGGCGGCAAGAATAACTGTAACGGTGAGCGGCGAGAGAGCCGCGATAACGCAAAAATAACGAAACGGAGGTAACATGCAGATAACAGGCAGAATGTGGAAAATTGAAGACTACGAGAAAAAGGACAAATCCAAGGGGCAGCGTGTAGTGCTCCTGGATGAAAACGAGAAAGGACAGTCGGAAGAGTGTTTTATAGAAGTTTCGGCTGATTCCATAAAATTCAAGAAAGATGCAATGGTCACTTTCTGGGGACGTGTAACTTTTATGAATGGACAAAGGTTGTCTGTTCAGCCCAGGGGTGAAATTATTGAAATAGGAAAGAAGTAGAAAATGGGTGCTGGTGATCTAGTTATCCTTGAACGTGTCCAATGGGACTGGTTTGTATCTTGTACGGTGAAAAGCCGGAATGCTTCTGATGTGTATTTAGCGAGAAAGTCCTTTGCGCTTTTTCGGTACATATGCAGAAGGCAGAGGCTATACTTCCCGAACCTTCCCTGGGCGCTTCGGATAGAGAGCGGTGTAGACCCGGAACATCGGCATTTTCATTGTTTGGTTGGAGGCCTTCCATCAATAGGGCAAAATGAACGTTTTGCTTGTATGAATAGATGGGAATACTTGGTAGGCACGAAGAATCCTGAAAATCCCAGGGGCACGTGTCGAGTCCGGCTCTATGATCCGCAGCGTGGGGCTGCTGATTACTTGGCGCAGGTGTTGAATACATCTGAGCACAAGGGTTGGATGGAGGGCCACATAAGGTTGTCAGAGGCCGCTGTACGATACGCAAGGCAGGCTGCTTGCGAATCGTCAACGGGAATATATCGAACCGTCCCCATTTAACGGAGTCATTATCTTTGGCACGTTAAGAAGGGTTCCCTGCAGGGCTCCGAGGAGCCGCGCGGAGCGCGGCTCGGAGCCCTGATGGGATCGCTTGAAGGTGAGGTGTATCTAAAAATTGTTGAATTAGAAAACTAACGCAGATATGTACCTCACGGCCAGCGAACACGATAAAAACAATTGGGATAATTTGTCCATTCAGGATCGTCGAAATAGACTAAGTCTTTGCTGAGAGTATTGGTTCGAAGAGGAAACCACGAGAGATTAACCAAGTTTGTGCAACCTTCAACAACAACAGTCATGCCGCTAGCCCAGAAAATATTGAACCCAAATTGATTCGTGTTTATTCCAAATCTATCATCGCCAAGTAACTGCGGCTTCCAAACAGAGGTAGGACGATCACAAAACGTAGTATCCCAGCCCAGGGCATTTGGCAAATAATAGATTATTGAAGCGTTGGCACCATAAAACAAGTTTAGCCCATTGCTAGGAGCATTTCCCTTAAAATAGACACTCGTTAGGCTGGTACAATAACTGAATGAAGCACCAACGATGTTTGTAACGCAACTTGGAATAGTGATGCTAGTTAGATTGCTACAGCTATCGAATAAACCAGCAGCAATGGTTGTGATCTGGTTGCCGATTATGACGTTGGTCAAGTTGTAACAGTTACAGAATGCATAGTCTCCGATATTAGTGATGCTGTCAGGGATTACAAAACTTGTCAGGCTAATACAAGAATCAAAAGCATTCTTTCCAATACTGGTAACGCTGTTAGGAATTATAATATTTGTCAGGTTGCCACAGGAATAAAACGTTTGATCCTTAATACTGGTAATGCTATTGGGAAGCGCAATGCTAGATAAACCAGAGCTCATGAATGTCTCTCCTCCAAGACTAACGACGCTCTCAGGTATTATGATATTTGAAAGACTTCCGCACTGCAAAAAAGCACCGTCATCAATATTGGTAACCGTGTCCGGTATTGTGACGTTGGTTAAACTACTACAGCCAGCGAATAGAGCTCTTGCGATGTTGCTTATGTTGGTCGGAATCGATATGTTTGGCAAACTGGTACAACCGCTAAATGCGAGCATGTCAATGCTTGTGACGTGGTTACCAATTAGAATGTTGGTCAGGCCAGTACAATAAGTGAACGCATTTCGTGCAATGGTAATAGTGCTGTCAGGGATTCTGATACTGGTCAGACTGCCACATTGATAGAACGCGTACCATCCAATGCTAACAATGCCATTTCCGATTGTAAAGCTGGCCAGGTAGTTGCCTGCGAATGCATGGTGACCGATAGTGAGAACACTGTCTGGGATCACGATATTGGTCAAACTGTTGTTGGCAATCGAAAAGGTACTGTTGCCAATATATTTGATGCCATTTTCCATTATGATGCTAGTCATATTACTGGAGCTACTGAATACAGAATCTGCAATACTTACAACCTGAAGTCCATCGATAGTTCCGGGTATTGTCACATCACCTACAAGATTAGTAGTTAGCCCAGTGATGGTAATAGTGTCTGGTGTACCGCTATTGGTTGTACAAATGAATTGAGCTTGTACTGCAGCAGGTATAGCGAATAGCAGTAATAGCAGAAACCTCAAAGCACAAACAGTTCTTAAAACCTTTACCGTTGTCGTCAGGGAGGGATTTATCTGAATAGAAGCCTTTTTGTTCATGATCGACCAGTTCTAGAAATTCAAAAAACAACTAATATCAACATTATTTTGCCAGATTACTATGTTCGGAACAATGTTAATTAACTCCCGTATTCTGCACAAAACACACGATTATCAGAAAAAGTAAAAAAGTTGTTGTGTTACAGTTGTAAACTATGTAAGTTATGTGCATGTCGAAAGGAATATAAACATGACTATTGATAAAGAGATTAAAGAAATGGGGCATGATTTGCTGCAATTTGCAAAGTCCGATGCCGATTTTACAGCTCAACGTGGGATTGTGGATGACCTATTTCCATACATTTATCAGGCGTCGAAGAGGATGAGCACTAGGGCGATAAGCCGGTGGTTGGAAGAGGTACATGATGTCAAATTGAGCGCGGTTACAATCGCAAAGGCACTACGAGAGAGTAACAAGTATTGGGAATTATTCTGGGAGCGGATTGAACCTTCGGCCCGTATTTTCGAAGAAGCGCATGATGTTGATATGAAGGATTTTCTTTTCGATGTGCAATTATTTCGTGGCTTGAGGGATGGCGGCGGGAATGTTGCTGTTTCAGGAGCGGCAGGTTACAAGGAGTATCAGCGTGCATGTGCAGTGTTGAATAGTGAATGGTTTGTATTCAATAAGGATGTTTGGACTCAGTGCTGGGGCTATATGTCTGAAGGAGAACCTGAAAAAGTGGAGAGTGACAATGACAAGAAATTCACCGAAAACGCTTCAAAAGGGGATAAGAAATGAGTATGGGGAAAGTCATATCACTTGCAGGATGGCGTGATAGATTACTTTTGAGTTTTGATGAAGTAGCCACACTTTTAGATGTATCATCACGTACGGTGAGACGGCTGGTTGCATCAGGTGAACTTCCTGAGCCAGTAAAAGTCCGAAAGTCTTCCAGGTTAAAAGTGTCAGAGGTCGATGATTACTTGAAACGAATAACAGATGGACGCGATATACAGGCGGGAGGTACAAGATGATTGCTCACGCATATAAACCCAAAAAGAGCCGTATCTGGCGTGCTCGCATAAGATTGCAAGACGAAACACGTATTACAGATATTTCCCTGGATACGCGAGATCACCAAGTGGCAATAGAAAGATTGCGGAAGATTGTTGCAGAAAAGGAAAAGGAAAAAGAAGGTCTGATCCTGCCAGGAACTATTCGAACCGCTTCGCGTAAAGACCTTGCAGATCACTTGGATGATTACGTGGCGGATTTGGATAAAGCACAGCGTTCTGAATCACACGTTTACCACGTGGAAAAAAGGATCAGGCGCCTTATGGCAGAATGTTTGTGGCGGCGCTGTGGAGACATGAGTGCTGATTCTTTTCAGGCATGGCGGGTAAAGCAAAACGGCAAATCTGCTAAGACTCTCAATGAATTTGTAAGTTCGGCTTCTTCTTTCTGTAATTGGATGGTGCGCCAACAACGTATGGTAGCAAACCCATTGAAGTTCGTTTCGCGTGTAACGACAAAGGGCAAAGAGGTGGTCAAACGTCGCGCTTTTACCGATAACGAGATGCAAAGGCTGCTGACAGTTGCTGGGCCTCGGCGGATTGTGTACCTCACTGCGGTTAATACCGGCCTTCGTCGGGGAGAGCTTGCTGCGTTGCAGTGGGGTGATGTGGATTTGAATGATGCAGAGGCGGTGATTCGCGTCAGAGCCTCTACTACAAAGAACGGACTTGCGGCAAATTTATCGATTCAACCTGTCTTGGAAAAGGAATTGCGGCAATATCGACCTGTATGTTGGTCATCAGAGGATTTGGTTTTTGCTGATGGCGTTCCAAGTATGAAGGTATTCAAGAAAGATCTTATGTCTGCTGGTATCTCTTATATCGATTCACAGGGGCGGCGTTGTGATTTTCATGCTCTACGACATACATTGTGTACTAATCTGGCTCGGGCTGATGTCAGCGCGTGGAAGGCCATGGAGATGATGCGGCACAGTGATATTAAATTGACAACGAAGACATACACGGATGCTGGCAAGTTGTCCATGCGAGAAGTTGTAGGACGACTACCTGATTTTTCCCCGATTACC
>MHBM01000314.1:0-13011 GCA_001804885.1 Lentisphaerae bacterium RIFOXYA12_FULL_48_11 | reverse complement strand
AAGAGCCTTGTAAACATTGGCGTAAGTCACGATTTGTCACTGAGAGTCACAAAGAGTCAAAAATCCAAAATGGCGGAGAGGGGGGGATTCGAACCCCCGGTACCGGTTTACACCAGTACCGCGGTTTAGCAAACCGCTGCTTTCAGCCACTCAGCCACCTCTCCGTGATGCTTAACATCTTGATAAGCAATAAGATACAACAACATATAGATCGTTGCGTTTTACAGTTGTAACCTGATGTTGTAACCCTATAATCGGTGCATTATGAAGAACACCGAAACAGCAACAGCAGTCACTCAAACTTTGCAACGTGTGGGTCATTGTTTATATCGCTCCGACAAGTCGGACGTATACTATGCAATTCTGAAACGTGGATGCAAGCAGATTAAAAGATCACTCAAAACGACGGATCGCACACTGGCACAACGTAGATTGTCAGAGTTACAAGATAAGGCCAGTCGTTTGAATCAAAGCCAAGGAGGCCGCATCTTATTTGAAGAACTGGGCAAACGGTGGCAGGAATCAGCAGGGACTGGATTGAAACCATCTTCTGCTCGCAGGCTGGTGGTGGCGGTAAAGGGTTTGAATAAATACTTCGGAAAAATGATGGTTCGAGGAATAACGAAGGCGCACATTGAGAAGTGGGCCGCACAAAGATCGGTCAAGGCTGCTGCGCGGACGTTCAACCAAGAGCGGGCTACATTATCGCGAGTATTCGTATATGCAATGAGGGATGGTATTGTGCTGGATAATCCGGTTGAAATAGTGAAACGGATGAAACCTTCAAGGGATCAGATTGTCATTCCAAGCAAAGAGCAATTCAAAAAACTGATCAAAGCAATAGAAGCCTTGCAAGCGGCGCATGAAGCAAAAAAACTATGTGAACTTTTGGCGTACAGTGGTTGTCGTCTTGGTGAGGCGGTGGCAATGTGTTGGGGGGACATTAATTTTGAACGTCGGCAATTTACCGTGACGGGTGGAGAACAAGGAACGAAGAATCATGAAGTCCGGACCGTACCTCTTTTCCCTTCATTAGAAGCCCTGCTTTTACGGATAAGAGAATCAAGGGGCGATATGGTGAAGCAGTCGGATAGAATCATACACATTGATAATGCGAAGACAGCATTGTCGTCGGCCTGTAGAGATGCTGGTTTGCCACATTTCACGCATCATAATTTTCGGCATTTCTTTTGTAGTAATGCTATCGAGGCTGGTGTTGATTTCAAGGCCATTGCCGGATGGCTTGGTCATAAAGATGGGGGCGTACTGGTGGCGAAAACATACGGGCATCTGCGGGATGAACACAGTGCGGCAATGGCAAAGCGAATAACCTTCAATGTAACGGAGTAAATGCAATGATTGAAGAATCAAACATGGTATGGCCTGCTGAGTGGCCTAAATGGGTTATTAAGATCCTAAATGAAATGGAAGAAACGGAAAAGCCTGCTGGTGAATGGTGTTCAGAGGGAGCACCTGAATGGGTGCACACATTAGAACGAGAGTTGTTCAAGGTATCTATGCCGGCTATGAAGCTGGAAGGTCCGCTAGAATCTGGCCCACGGTTTCTTGGAAAGATGCTGGGACAATATGAATTGATGTTAAATGGAGACCATAGTTTGGAATATCAATTCGAAAATGTCGAAAAGGTAGTAGACAAATTAAATGAATCTATAAAGGCAAAGCTGAATAAAAAAGCATACAAACGCCTTCTTGAAAAGGGAAAGAAATATAATCCTGACTTCATTAGATTTGCAAAAAGATTAGAGCTAGTAGTGGCGGCAAAGCAAAAATGCATAGCAGAAGCTAGAGAAACGGCGGAACAACAATTTGATGCAGAGAAGGCTGATTTCTTGAAAGGTTTTAGTGAAGGCTTTTCAACGCCGATTTACGACAAGGATAATCGCTTGGTGCATGAAAAACTGACAACGAACATCTACTTACTGATGTTTGTCTACTGGAGACGCGTGAGGGAATTTCCTTCTACGGTGGTATTGTATCAATGGTTGACAACATTGCTTGGTAAGCAAGTGATTGGAAGTCTTGATCGAATACGAAGAATATGTGTGCGAATTAGACTAAAACTAAGGCCGTGTGGAAGGCCCAGAAAATAAGACACTACCTCGAATGGTCTGACCCTATTTTCAAATCATCACATCGGATATGCTTTCCGTGTGATAAATGAAATCCAATCTAACTGCGTAGCAAAACTGGCGTTGACCAGGACAGAAGCTGCACAAGCTTTGAGCATGTCCCCGGTTACAATCGATCGCCTTACCAAGCGTGGATTACTGCATCCTTCTCGGGCAACAAGGCGTCCACTATATCCCGTTTTCGAAATCGAGCGATTTCTTCGCGAAACTTCAATGGTAATAGAGTTGTAGGACCAATGGAATGAAAGAGATTATAAAACTGGATGATACGCGGCAGGCGTCGGACCGATGCCCGCAGGAAGCGGGCGCGGCCCAGCCTGCGGGGGTGTTATCCAGTAATACACCCCCCCTAAATAGTAAATCAGACTGGGTAGGTGGTGAAGATTGGCTGGAATGGTGCCTATATGTCGAGTGGGGGGATCAGTGGGATGAAATAGTTGTAAAATTGAACGAGGCAAAAGAGCGAGCAGGTGATCAGAAAGAATGTAAGGTACGAGGATTCGATCTGATTCAGTTTGGACTGTATGAGGTGCAGGTATATCCATCTGGGGTATCACGCGGGAAAAAAGGGAAAGGGTTGTACATGGCTTTTCGACTGCAGGTTGAAGGCCTGATAATGCAGATCGCAAAGCGTGTTAAATCGCAGGGAGAGCAACCGAATGTAGTAATAAGGGCAGGCGGAACTGAATGTCTTCAACTTGGCGGATTAGGCTGTCTAAACCTTGGCAGGGCCATTGTAGGTGTGATGGGCGGTAATGTAATGCGCGAGAAGTTGTCACGTGTTGATATGTGTCTGGATTTACCTGATGTACTAATGGATGAGTTTGTGGTGGCATATCATGAGAAGCGATATATTTGTAGAGCCCATGCGAGAAGCCTAGAGGAAAGCAATGGCATTACTCTGTACCTGGGGAAACCTCCGTTGCGTTTGCGTATCTATGATAAAAAAGCACAATTGCAGATGTGTGGCGATATGGTGAAAGTTTATTTGATGAAAGAAAGGCGTTGGGGCGGCAGAAATGTGGAGAATGCGATACGCGTCGAGTTTGAGATCGGTAGAGATGCTTTAAAGGAAAACGGTATCGACACGCCAGATGACTATTTTAAGAAACGGTCGGATCTGATTAGTTATTTATGCAATGATTGGATACGGTTTACGGTTGGTAATGTGGATCGTACGAACACAACCAGGGCGGCAGTGTGGCCGATGTGGCAGAAGATCAAGGAGGGTTTTTGTAACTGGGCAGGAATTCCGCAAGGCTTATCGCTCGAAGCGTTAGAGCGTGGGCCTGTTGATGTTGGACAATTGCTGAAGCAGGCTGCGGGTGTATTGCTAACAGCTGCATGCAACCAAGGGATATCACCAGATAACACAAAAGAGTTCCTTGCTTACGCGACAAATGCGCTAAAGGCGACAATAGGAGGCATGAATCTGAAAAGCGAAATTGCCCGGCGAAACACGGCGTTGCTGGGATAGTTATTGAAAACATCTAGCTCACATGTGATATAGAAAGTGCTATACGGTTACGAGGATATTATTACTTTGTAGCAGGTTTCTTGTCTCCGAGATACCGTACTTCAAAAGAAGAGTTCGATGTGAGGTTATTGCTAAAAACAAATTTGTTTTCGCATACCACAAGCATCTCTGTATTGCCACTGATAAAATTATCAACATCGTCAATGCGGCTCCATGTCTGGGTTTCTACGCTAGATAAGGTTGTCAAAGCAAGCCGATAGGAATCAATTGTTGCAAGCGTTAGCTGATCAGGAAGAAAAAGCTTTAACCATCCCTTTTTGGTAACTTTATATTGGACATCAAAACGATCTAGTTGAGTCCACTTATTACGACCGACAAGAAGACTGTAAGATGTTGCTGGTATTTCTAAAGTATGTATTACACCTGCAATCTTGGAGGAGTCAGAATGTACCCAGGAATTGGAAATGATCGTTACTAGGTCAGTTCTTGTTTTACCTCCGTCAGGGGAAAGTACATTTTCAAAGAATTTAGGACCACCTAAAATGGTGTCACCCCCTTCAAGAAATGCGGAGAATTTAGCTGAAAATTCAACGTTCTCACAAATTATTACAAGAGGAATCCTTTCGTTTGGTTCGTCAGAAAGGGAAACAACCGAAGTGTTAGGCCCTAGGTTGCGGTAGAGTTGCCAGACGTATGGTTTGTTTGTTTTGTCATCGGGAAGGTTTAGCTTGGTTCTCTGGTCAGCGACTTGTAAAAAAACCTCGCCTCCTTTTTTTGCGCTGACGGATGTTGAGGGTATGAGTGACAGACGTAAAGGGAATATGGCACCATCGAGAGATGTTGAAGAACCGCGCTTAGAATAGGTACCGAAAGATTTGTTAATTTCGTGGCGATTACCTGCAGCGTCAGCGAGGCTGAAGTGAATTCCGAGTTGGAATGAAGAGTCATCCTGAAGTTGGTCACAAATGCTTTGAAAGTTTCCTGAACGCGGACATAAGTTGGTAAAACTACTTCCTTCTTTGATCGTCAAGTGAGTGTTGTGATCTAAGAGAAATGACGTTAAAATGGGAATCTTGTTGTTTTCAAGCACCAAGCCGGAGCCTGGTGGTATGAGGATGGACATTTTGTCGAATATTCTGATTTGATCAAATAATGGTTTAGGCAATGGCTTAAACAGTGATTGTGAAGAAGGCGTTATGGTGAAGTATGCATCCAAGATAACTATTTCCGGTTTTGTACGCTTGTCAAAACGCAGAAAGACTTCAGCATTGCGCAGGTCGAATGCGAGGATGGTTACTACAACATTGTCAGCGTTATGTGCACGGTACTCAGCGTAGTGTACCTTGCCCCAATCATAAAGTACGATACACAGAACCAGAATGACTATCACGAACAAGCAGAACGTCTTGTTATTACGAAAGTAGTTCCATCCATTCCTGCGGAACCATTCCAAGATCTTCAGCGAAGGTGGTGGCTCTGGTTTCGGGGAGCTAGATTTTACATCAGGCTTTTGTGTGTTGGACATGCTTTTTGCCGAAATTCGTCTAAACGATCTTTTTGGAACATTACATAGAAAAGTTGTAACAAAGCAAAAAGTTGAACGGAAGAGAAAAGTTGTAACCTTTAGTTGTAACCCGATGGGTTAAAATGGGATGATTTGGGATAATTCCTGATAATGACAATAATGCAGGAATACCTTGATTCTATTGATCTTGATCACTGTAGATGACTGAGGATGATTCAGGCAAAAATGGCTTGTTTGCATTAGCAAACCGCTGCTTTCAACCACTCAGCCACCTCTCCATAAAGGCCTGAATCAGGTCTCTGTCGCTGCAAAAATTTGTATGACGCTATATGTTTCCAGTTAAAGCTACAAGCTCAAAAACTGGGGCTATAAAATATATTTACCTTGCGAATTTATCCACATTTTCTTTGGTGACAAGTTGGAAGGGGATGAAGGTTTCTTTCTCGAATGGTTCCTTTTTAGCTATCTTGACGGCAAGTTTGACCGCTGTACGGCCCTGGCCTGCCGCATCCTGAAAAACGGTAGCATCAAGACGTCCGGCTTTGACGGCTTGGACAGCATCGGCAATGGCATCAACACCAACGACCACTATTTTGTCTTTGAGTTTGGCGTTTTCTAACGCAATCAAAGCGCCCATGGCCATCTCGTCGTTGTGAGCATAAACCGCATTGACCTTTGAGCCGAATGTCTGGATCCAGTTTTCCATCAGCGACATTGCCTTGGCGCGGTCCCATTCCGCAGTCTGGCGTGCAAGTACCTTAATGCCGGCATTTTTTGCGAGCACCTCGTCGGCGCCCTGGTCACGTTTGATCTGTGCGGCCTGGCCCATGTAGCCCTGCATTATCAATATGTTGCCCGTTCCTGAAAGCCGTTTGACGATATATTCCATCGCAATCCTACCTGACTCCTCATCGCTCGATCCGACGAATGCGGTAGGGGTTGACTTGGTTGCGGAATTAACATTGATGATCGGAATACCAGCGGCAATGGCCGTATCCACTGCAGGGGAGCTGGCTTCAACTTCACAGGGATTAAGGATTATGGCGTCAACCTTCTGGCCAATGAAAGTTTCGATCTGCTGTACCTGTTTTTCGGCGCTACGTTGTGCGTCAGTAATGATCAGCTTAATTCCCATATCCTTGGCGCTCTCCAGCATGGCTTTGTTGATGAGGACGATAAATTCTGACGAAAGATTCATCAGGGAAACTCCGACGACAAGCTGCCTGCTGCCGTCGGTTGCCGTCTTTTTGTCCGGTGCCGCATCACGATTGCATCCGCTGTAGATAAGTGCGGACAGTAATAATAAGAACATTCCGATAAAATGCTTTGATGATCTTATAATCATATGATCTCTCTCCTATTCCTGGCATTGCCGGAAGTGATTCATTTAGACATATCGCCCCGGCGGAGCGGGGCTCCTACATTCATGAGTCTGAATACCTGCCTATTTCCCATGTTTACGATCGAGCCAGACAGCGCCGACAATAATTATACCTTTCACTATCTGCTGATAATAGGATGACACGTTGAGCAGGTCTAGCCCGTTATTGATGACTCCCATGAGCAATGCTCCAAGAAGGGTTCCGCCCACGCCACCAATTCCGCCTGAAAGGCTGGTTCCTCCGATAACGGCTGCCGCAATGGCGTCCAGTTCATAGGCCAGCCCGGCGTTGGGCTGCCCGGTAGTAATGCGTGCGGCAAGAATTACACCTGCAAGTCCAGCCATAGCGCCGCAAATGGTGTAGGCAAGCAATTTGACGCCGTTCACATTTATCCCTGCGGCTCTCGCTGCGTTTTCATTACCGCCAACGGCGTAAATATACCGGCCAAGTCTGACATTTTTCAGGAACAACCAGGATACTGCCGAGATGCCGCATAGCACGAGCACGGGGATTGGGAGGCCCAAGAAATCACCGCCAAGACGTGTCATTGATGGGCTCATGTTTGACACCGGCTTGCCTCCGCTTATAACCAGAGCCAGTCCCCGAGCAATGGTCATCATTCCCAGTGTCACGATGAACGGTGCAACCCTGCCTCGCGTAATAACCACGCCGTTTGCCGCGCCGCACGCCATACCGGCCAGAATTCCGGCCATTACCGGGATGATCAGCGGATAATCACCGGGATGGGCAAAACTCGCCGCAACTACTCCGGTCAACGCCACAAGCGAACCAAGTGATAGATCGACGCCACCGGTAAGCAGTACGAACGTTACGCCCACGGCCAGGATGCCGTTCAATGAAATCTGGCGTGTCACCGTTATCAGGTTTGGCCAGGTAAGGAAATGAGGAGAGCAGAACGACAGTGCAGTACAGATCAGTATAAGTGCTATCACGATACCGTATTGCTTCAGTACATACGCCAGCATCGCGGATTTTGATTTATCAGATGGGCATTGCATATTTCAAGATCTCCTCCTGTGATGTTTGTCGCGGGTCAAGTTCAGCAGCCACAGAACCCTGGCGCATGACCAGTATCCGGTCGGTTAATGACAAAATCTCCGGTAATTCTGACGATACCAGAATCACAGCCTTGCCTTCGCGGGCGAGGCGGTTGATTATGGCATATACTTCCGCTTTGGCCCCGATGTCGATCCCGCGCGTCGGCTCGTCCAGGATTACAATGGATGGCTGAGTAAGAAGAGTTTTTGCAATCACAACCTTTTGCTGATTTCCTCCGCTGAGCTGGTTGATCTCCTGTCGTCTTCCTGAGGTTTTTATACCGAACAGCTGAATATTTTCATCGATGATGGCGTGTTCACGTTTATGTATTATAAACTCTCCGGCACAGCAACGCGTAAGTGCGGAGAGAGTTGTGTTATGTTCAACGGTCATTGTCGGAACGATGCCGCAACCTTTGCGATCCTCGGTTACCATTCCGATGCCAAGTCGCATAGCGTCGGCAGGGCATCTGATTCGAGCTTTCTTTTTGTTTACAACAATATCGCCAGTATCAGCCGGATCGAGGCCAAAAAGAGCATTCATTACTTCCGTTCGTCCCGCGCCCATAAGGCCTGCAACTCCAAGAATTTCTCCACGCCTCAAATTGAAACTAATTTCCCGGAATAAGCCTGTTTTACCCAGTCGATTTACCTCCAGTACGGGCTCGCCGTGTACTTTGCGGTCTTCCAATATTGTAGCGGTCAGGTCACGTCCAACCATTAATGAAATCAATTTCCGCTTGTCCAGATCCACCGCAGGGTGGGTGCCGACGTATTTCCCATCGCGAAGGACGGTGATTGTGTCGGCAATGCGGAAAATTTCGTCCATCTTGTGTGAGATGTAAACAATGGCCACACCGCTCCTTGCCAGGGTACGTATAACGGCAAATAATGCCTCCACTTCGCGATCCGAAATGGCGGAGGTTGGTTCGTCCATTATCAGGAGACCGGCGTTACGGCCCAGGGCGCGGGCAATTTCCACTGTTTGTATTTCTGCAACACTGAGTTCGCGCATGGTGCGTGTTGCAGATATATTCACCCCGAGCAGCCCAAGCAGGCGTTCCGCTTCCTGCTTCATTGCATGACGATCGATCCATCCTGCCATTCCCAGTGTCGGTTCATGCCCAAGTGCAATATTTTCTGCAACGGTCATATCCGGTATCGGCATCAATTCCTGGTGGATCATGGCGATACCTTTACGGATTGCATCGTGAGGGTTCTTGATGATGACGGGCCGGCCGCGGAGATGAATCTCGCCGGAGTCCGGTTGGAACAGTCCTGCAAGTATGTTCATCAGGGTTGATTTACCGGCTCCATTCTCGCCCATCAACGCATGTATATCACCTGAACGTATCTCCAGTGAAACATCAGAGAGGGCATGTATTCCTGCAAAAGTCTTTTGTATATTTCGGGCCAAAAGAAAAATTCTGCTTTGTGCCGGAGTTCCTGATGGAATGGCTCCTGTCTGTATGGCAGATGTTTGTTCCGCAATTATGAGTTACCTCTGATTTTCGTAGACGACATAGCGGGTTTTCATACCATAAATTTTAAGAACAACCAATATTTCAGCTCGTAGTTCTCTTATGGATTTTCATTTGTCTGGCCCGGTTATTTGTCCTGTCTAAATGCCTTCAGAAATACATAAACGTAGAAAACAAAAATAGCAGTACAATAATGTACTATAAAATGTTATACTTGGTTTTATTATTATAATCCGTAAACAGTTCTAATGCAGATAATAACAAATATTATCATGTGTTGGCATGGCCATTGCTAAATGGATAAGTGTAACGGTGATCATTTCTAAACAAACAAAAAAGGAGAAACAATGAGAAAGGTGACGTGCATGATGTTGTGTTCGATACTGGCGGGATCAACCACGCTGTTTGCGGCGGAGGATGAGAAAATACCTGTTACCGTGACTGGTGACCTCGCTTTGCAGAATTCATATGTCTGGCGAGGGCAGGTTATTAACGATGAGGCAGTTCTTCAGCCGGCTGTAACAGCCACAAAGGGAGGTTTTTCCTTGAATGCGTGGGGAAACTTCAATCTGACGGATGCCGTGACTGAGGACGGTGCAGATTTCTCGGAAATCGACCTGACGCTCTCTTACGGGCGGACGTTTGGTGAAATCAGTGTCGGGGCGGGATATATAGAGTATGTTTTTCCTAATACAATATTTGCTGCAACGAGGGAAATCTACCTGACATGTTCGCTCCCCGCATTGCCGATTGTTCCTGCCATCACGGTCAATTATGATTTTAATGAAGCCGATGGTTTTTACGGCAATTTTAGCCTGAGTTACGCCAGGTCGCTCTGCGATGCCGTATCGGCCTCCGTCTTTACATCGCTTGGGGCGGGTTCATCCGATTACAACAACTTTTACTTCGGCGTTGATGATACGGCTTTGAACGATTTTAATGCCGGATGTTCATTGACAGTAAAGGTATGTAACAACCTTGTGCTTGTTCCTGCTGTACAGTACATAACGCTTGTCGGAAGCGACGTCGAGGTCGCTTCCAGGGAATTGTACAAGGATGACAGCCAGGTTGTGGCAAGTCTTAAAGCCTCCTATTCCTTCTAAACTTCTGTTGTACTTGGTGAACTTGCGGCAGAATAAATTTCTGCCGCAAGTTTCCTTTTCTGCCTCTTTTCAAACTATTTCCGGAATTCCTGTTTTTGCTGGTTATAGGCTGTGTGATTTTGTATTTTCCTGCTGTTATATGTGCAGTGATGCAGGCAAATTAACCTATTATGAATACATGCCAAATAACCGAAAAATTCTGGATTCCTGCCTTGTTCGCGCTTGCGGCATTGCTTGGTTGTATTTCTGTTGATCGTCCCTGTGCTTCTTCCGGGAAGCTCGAACTTATACAGGCTGATAAAGGTGCTTCATACTTTGTTGGTGCTGAGACCGGTAGAAAGTTTGTTGTATGGGGCGTGAATTATGATCATGACCGTTCCGGCCGCCTTCTTGAGGACTACTGGAGTTCAGAGTGGGGTACCGTCGAAGAAGATTTTAAGGAAATAAAAGATTTGGGGGCTAATGTTGTACGGATTCATCTCCAGCTCGTTAAGTTTATGAAGACTCCTCAGGAGCCGGATAAGTCTTCTTTGAAACAGCTTGCCCGGTTATTGCGACTGGCTGAAAAGACGGGGCTATATCTGGATGTCACCGGGTTGGGCTGTTACCACAAAAAAGATGTACCTGTTTGGTATGATTCGATGACTGAGGTGGAGCGCTGGAATGTTCAGGTCTTATTCTGGGAGCAGGTTACAAAGACTTGTTCGGAAAGTCCGGCAATCTTCTGTTATGATCTCATGAACGAGCCGGTACTGCCCGGCCAGAAGACGGAAAAGGATTGGTTGGGAAAGCCACTGGGTGACAAGTGTTTTGTCCAGCGTATTTCGCTTGATCTTGCAGGTCGGACGCGGGAACAGGTTGCGCGAAGCTGGGTGGAAAAACTTGTTTCGGCCATTCGAACACACGATAAACGGCACATGATCACTGTTGGCGAAATTCCGTGGGGTCTTGCTTTTCCGGGAGCCAAACCTTTGTTTTCTTCGAATGAGATTGGAGCGAAGCTTGATTTCTGCAGTGTGCATTTCTACCCTAAGAAGGGGGAGGTACAGAAGGCGCTCGATGTGCTGAAGATGTATGACACGATTAAAAAGCCTATTGTTGTGGAAGAGATTTTCCCCCTGGCTTGTGGCGTTGAGGAGCTGGATCTTTTTATTGAAGGTTCACGCGGCTTTTGTGACGGCTGGATCGGCTTCTACTGGGGCAGGACCATAGAAGAATATTCAAAGCCGGTTAATATTGGAGAGGCAATCACAAAGGTATGGCTGGAATATTTCAAAAACAAAACAACGGTAATTCCGGGTAGATAATACCATGAAAAGAGAGTTGTCAGAGTTGTTTGCCGGTAAATACCCTGTTCTTCTTAACGAGCTTCGAATTCCTTCGTCGCTTAATGTTGCAGTCCTTGCGCCGCATCCTGATGATTTTGATGCAATCGGGGTGACGATGAGGTTGTTTAAAGACAACGGGAACCGGATTGATGTTGGAGTTGTGACTTCTGCTGCGAGCGGCGTGGAAGATGGTTTCTGTCAGGCCTTTACGACGCATGCAAAAGGAATCATCAGGGAGAAAGAGCAGGTTGCAAGCCTTCGGTATTTTGGTTTGCCGCAGGATAGACTGAGTTTCCTGAGGCTGACCGAGGGCGATGACGGTCATCCTCTTGACAATACTGAGAATCTTGAGCTGGTCAGGTCATTTGTGCTGGCAGTAAGGCCAGATATCATGTTCATGCCGCACTGGAATGATACGAATATCGGGCACCGGAGGACGTATGCATTCTTTAGCAGGATTGCGCAGGGTGAAAAATGGTCGGGCGTGGCATGTCTGATCCGGGACCCAAAAACCATTACCATGAGAGATGATTTGTATGCTGTGTTTGACGGGGAAACGGCAGCATGGAAGGGTGAGCTGTTGAGGTTTCACCAATCACAGCACCAGCGAAATCTGAACACCAGGGGCCATGGTTTTGATGAAAGGATACTGTCGGTCAACAGGTTTACTGCTGAAACTCTGGCGCAGAATGCAGAATATGCGGAAGCATTCGAGATAGAGAAATATGATCCTTCATGATTTACGGCTGTAACCTTTATGAATGGGCTGGACATGAAAAAGACAATGGGGCAATAAAGGTGGTATTTGAAGCGGTAAAAAGTGCTTTTATGGAAGGTTCCGGAATTTGTGAGTAACGATCAGGGCCATGTGGTGGATTTTCTGAAGAGCTGGTATTTTTCGCTGACCATTTTCTTCGGCTCTTTCCTTCTTTTTCAGATACAACCTATAATGGGTAAGTACATTTTGCCCTGGTTTGGTGGGTCTTCGACTGTCTGGGCAACATGCATGATGGTCTTCCAGATGCTTTTGCTGGCCGGCTATACATATGCACATTTCCTTTCCAGCCTGGATGTGAAGCGCCATGCCCGGCTTCATTTAGTTGTGCTTGTTCTGTCCGTGATAGTTTTTGCATGTCTCTGGGTACAATGGAGCACGCCTATTACTCCCGGTAATGAATGGCGGCCCAGTGACAGTTCGATACCGGTGTTCAGAATTATTGCGCTCCTGATGGTGTGCATCGGCCTTCCTTTCGTATTGCTTTCGTCTACAAGTTCTCTGGTACAGAAGTGGTTCAGTATTATCAACCCAGGCAAGTCTCCGTACGGTTTTTACATGATCTCAAATATTGGTTCCATGCTGGCCCTGGTTTCATATCCCTTTGTCGTTGAGCCACGTTTGCGGCTTATAACCCAGGCGCGTGTGTGGTCAATTTTATATATAGTTTATGTGTGTATGTGCATTTTCTGCATGATTATTGTGAAGAGAAAAATGCGATCAACCACGGAT
>MHBM01000313.1 GCA_001804885.1 Lentisphaerae bacterium RIFOXYA12_FULL_48_11 | reverse complement strand
TTACCGCGGTCAAAGAAGTTGTCAGATCGAATAAAAAGTATCCGTCCATCTGCCATTACCTTGGCTTCGTTATCGAAAATAAAAGTGGTGGTAAGGGGCTTTATGTTCCCGCCGTCCTGATTCATTGTAAAGAGGGCGCGGGATGGCGGATTGTGATATTCCTCAAATGTTCCTATCCTTGTGGAAGTGAATACAATTCTACCGTCTGGTAATTCTGCCGGATCGATGTCATGGAATGGACCGTCTGTCAGACGTTCGAGTTTCCATCCTCCCGGCGATACGCGGTAGATATGAAAGAAAGGTTCGTCCTTATACGCCATGGCTATGTAGATCCATTTTCCGTCAAACGAGACGCATGGTGTACCAATGGCGCCCTGTTCTGCATCCAGTATGACCTTTGGTACAGCGTCTGGTTTGATTGTTTTGATGGCATAGAGTTTATGACCAAATTTAATAGGGGCGGGCAAGTCATGTTCCGGGTAGGCTCTTGATTTTCTTGCGGTAAAAACGGTTACGCCGAGACTACTTGCGCCAGGGCCTTTGTATGTCTCTCGGTACGGAGTGCAGTCGTTACCGATAAAAACCATTCCTCCTTCTGGCCATTTAAAATTCTCGTCAGGCAAGGCAGATAAATCAATCCTTGGGCTTTCGGCTTTTGCCGGGATATGTGCAATATCGCCCCAGGGCGACATCCCCAACTTGCCAAGCACCAGGGCGGACTGCCACTTTGTGTCGTCAAAAAGGTGTTCGCCCCACTTCTTCTCTTCCGTGTTGCTGCATTTCCAGTTCCCATCACTCAAGAGTTCAATTATCTTTCCATCAGCGAGCAGGGTGACAACTTTGACTATCAGGCCTGCCGGCCCCATGGCGGTATTGCTTGCTTCAATTGCAACAATATTGGT
This sequence comes from Lentisphaerae bacterium RIFOXYA12_FULL_48_11, assembly GCA_001804885.1. GTDB lineage: Bacteria > Verrucomicrobiota > Kiritimatiellia > UBA8416 > YA12-FULL-48-11 > YA12-FULL-48-11. Next base: position 22,941 of record MHBM01000313.1, on the reverse strand, counting down.
TCCGCCTGTTAATCTGGGTGCAATGTTGATTCGCTTGGGCTGGCTCCAATTCTCGCTCTCGCCGGAAATCATACCGTTTATGGAAAGAGTGAAGAGGTTATCGGCTGTAACTATGATTTCTGCAGATTTGATCTTGGGTTTTGCGGGGAGTACAAGCCGTGCACGGAAATAGATGGTTTCTCCCTGGAACGATGTGAGCGTGATGTTTGTTCCCTGTGGGGCCCATATCCATTGTGACTGTTTGAAGTCCATGGCAGGTTTTGGGGAATTGGCGGCATTAATGCCGGTTAATGCGATAAGTGCTAATGTGAAAACCAGTTTTTTCATTGTTTGAGACGTAAAGTTATTCTGGCGGCTGCCGCAGCCGCCATTTTGCCGAAGTCCGTGAACTTTACCCTTGTAATTCGTTCCAGTGGACCGGTGACTACAATTGCAGCCACGAGCCGGCCGTCATGATCGAAAACGGGGGCTGCGACACAATGGGAGCCTTCTATTTCTTCAGCTTGATCAACCGTGTATCCTTCCTCTCTGGCGACTTCCAGCTGCTTCTCAAGAATTTCAGGATTAGTGATAGTTCTGGCAGTGAAACGTTTGAAAGATTGTTGCTTTAGCCTGATGGCTCGTTCTTTTTCGTCGCCGAAAGCAAGGAAAACCTTGCCAGGGGCATTGCAGTAGAGTGGTATTTTCACGCCAACGTCGTAGATGGTCCTGATTGGCTGGCGGGATGGTTGAAAATAGATAAGGACGGCTTCATTGTCGCAGGGGACCAGCAAGCCGACACTTTCACCCGTTTGATCGCGTAGGGCTTTAATTTCGGGGGCTGCCTCGTCGACAAGGTTTTTACCTGCAGTTTGAGGAACAGCCAGTTCAAGCAGTTTGTTCCCCAGGGAATAAGATTTGGATGCAGTCTTGTGGGTGTATCCCCGGGATGTGAGGTCATTGAGAATCCGGAATATCATATTCTTGCTGATGCCCAGCATGTGGTGAATATCCGAGAGGGTAAGTCCGTTTGGATGCTTGCTTAGCAGTTCGAGTATTGCAAGGCAGCGGTCGGTGCTGGGGGCAAGAGCTTTTCGGTTTATCTTTGTTGCGGTCATCGGTGGCTCCGATCAATGTTCTGCCAATAGAATATGTTCTCCCTGTAGAATAGTCAATATATATTTTGAAGTTATTTTATTTGTTGGTTATTTAACCTAATACATGTAGCCAGCGGTGCCAGCGACGCCTTGATGCTGACGCAATCTAGCCGGAAATCTTCCATCGAAGAACTGAAATGCCTGCCACGTTTACATAGCTCGTCGAGCGAAGAGGAAGCCTTGGCGAAGGTTGGACACCGCTTTTTCCGGTGCGGCCAGGTGTGCTGCTACATTAAAGCGGTACTGAAGTAGCGTTCGGCTCGATCTGGCAGAATAGTGGCAATATTTCCGGTTATTTTGTGGGCCAGCTGTCGGGCGGCCCAGACATTTGCGCCGGATGAAATGCCGACCAGCAAACCATAATCTCGACCCAATTGACGGGTTGTTTCAATCGCATCCTCATCCGAAACTTCGATTACCTCGTCCAATAGAGAAATATCGAGGATTTTCGGGACGAATCCATCGCCGATACCCTGTATCTGGTGGAGGCCCGGTTCGTGGCCAAGGAGGGCGGATACGTTCTTCGGTTCGACCGCTGCAATCCTGATATCTTTTCTCTGTTCCCTGATAAACTTGCCGACGCCCTGGAGTGTTCCTCCGCTGCCGACGCCGGCAACAAATGCCGCTATGTCGCCTCGCATCTGGTGCCACAGTTCATGGGCCGTTTCCTCGTAATGAACGCGCGGATTATCGGGGTTTTCAAATTGCTGCGGTACAAAAATGTGCGGGTCCAGGAGTGCCATTTCGCGGACACGGTCCACAGCTCCTTTTATTCCGTCCTTTGCTGGAGTAAGTGTTAGTTCTGCTCCCAGTGTACGTATCAGTTTCTTACGTTCTTCGCTCATGTTCTCAGGCATCACGATCCGGACCTTGTAACCCTTCAGACCTCCTATCAAAGCGATGCCGATTCCAGTGTTGCCTGAGGTTGGTTCTGCAATAATTGAATCAGGATGAAGCCGGCCATCCCGTTCCGCGCCCTCAATCATTGCCAGGGCTACACGGTCCTTGATGCTTCCACCCGGATTCAGAAACTCGGCTTTTGCAAATACCGGCTCTCCCTTGAGTCTGATCAAGGGAGTGTTGCCGATCAAATCCAATACGTTGTCCGTAAGCATGCCTGATCTCCAGATTGTTCTAACACTCTAATGTGCCAGGGCCGAAAATGGAAGTGGTTAATAATAAAGAAAACTGCACGAGAACCCATTTATCAATTTGGAGCGGCATGCTTGTTATTGTTTTGGCGGGAAGAGTTGGAATTCCCAGATTGTTGGGGCGCCAGTTGCCTCGAGAATATCCAGTCTTACGTAGCGGGCCGTTACAGGATTGAATTTGGTATTAAAATTCTTTCCAGCTTTACGGCCTTTATATGCAACCTTCCATGCATCTTCCTTTTTCGATTTTATCTGCAGTTCGAATTTTGCTATTCGGGGATCCAGTTCACTGATAAACATCCTGGCGAATGTTTCTTCCTTGAGCAGGTCGACCTCCAGCCAGCAGGCTCGGGTCTCGTCAGATGTCGCCCATCGAGTCTGGACGTCGTCGTCTATCGCCTTGTCACCGCCGTAGCTTGTACCCATTGCGTGTACATTCGAAGCTTCACATGGCTTGCTTGCAGTAAGCGATCCACCTGATGTTTCTATTTCAATGGAGGAAAGGTATATGCCGAATTCAGAAACAGCCGGGGCTCCGTGTGCATCTTCAATCACCAGCGCAACCTTTCTGGCTGTTATCTTTGGGAGGCCAAGGAGATTACGATGGCCTATAACTGAACCCTTGACCAGTTTCTGCCATTTTCCATCTCGTTCAACTTCTATGCGGTATTTCCTGACACGTTCGCCCAGTTCGATAGGTTCCTGTATATTAACCAGATTGAACTCGCGGGGTTCACCAAGATCAATTTCCAGACGTCCGGTTGTTGCGCCATCGTCTGTTGCCCAGCAGGTGTCCAGCTTTCCGTCCACAACCATTGCTGCCGAAAATTCCTTTGCCTTGCCGCGAACATTGTCGGCTGATACGGCCTTGCCGGTTGCGAGATTTGTTTTAAATATTTCATCAAGTGCTGACCTGAATTCCTTTAGCCTTGCCACGTCTGGATCAGCAATAAGACCACGCCTGTCTGGGGGAAGATTGATAAGAAGAACGCTGTTCCTTCCGACTGATTTGAAATATATGTCCAGGAGATGTTCCAGTGTCTTTACCTTATTATCCTGCGTAGCGTGGTAAAACCACCCAGGGCGAATGGAAACATCACACTCGGCCGGATGCCAGACTGTCTTATCGCCACGTTTCTGTACGCTTGACTCGCCGGGACGGGCTACGCCGGACTCGTTACCGACCCAACGCACGTCGGGTCCCATGATGGCAATTACCGCATCTGGCTGAAGTTTCCTGATTACGGTATAGTAGCTCTCAAAGTCGTAAACCTGTTTCTTTCCGTTCGGACCTTCACCGCAAGCACCATCAAACCAAACCTCATCAATCTTTCCGTAGTTCGTCAGCAATTCGGTGAGTTGATTCTTGAAATAGGTGTTGTACTCATCCGTACCATAACACTGTTCGTGACGGTCCCAGGGTGAGAGATATAGACCCACTTTCACGTTTTCTGCACGACATGCATCGGTAAATTCACGGACGACATCGCCCTTGCCGTCTTTCCATGTGCTTCTTTTGACACAGTGATCAGTGTATTTTGAAGGCCAGAGGCAGAACCCGTCATGGTGTTTTGCCGTCAGGATCATGAGTCCGGAACCATAATTCTTGGCTGTTCGAACCCATTGTCTGGTATCAAGAGCTGATGGATTGAAGATGGCGGGATCTTCCTTCCCGTCACCCCATTCGCGGTCTGTAAAAGTATTTACTCCGAAATGGAAGAAGGTGGTCATTTCCAGCCTCTGCCATGCAAGCTGGCTGTTTGATGGTATTGGCTGAACGGGTTCAGGCGCCGGGGCTGCCAATAATAATCCAACAAGACTCATGAACAAGATGATAGCCGAGGTTGTTTTCATTATATTCTCCATTGTTTCTGCAAAATTACATATTGATGTTTTAATCGATCAAGGCTGTACAAAACCAGAACGAGAAAGCGGCGTCAAGCCGCCGCATTCCAAAACTATCGAAATCTCCGCTATTCCTGCTTCGCGTTTCTTGACCATGCGCAATTCGCTACACCCCTCCGGCTACAGTTTTATTTCAACCGCTCTAACGAAACGGTCGACCCTGAGAAAGTGGTCAGGCTGCCATAAATTACGATTCCAGGCTTGGACATCCCTTGACTCTCCATAGAAGAGGGAAGTCCCGGCATTGCTGCGGGCGAGCGTCGTATAGCCGGCATACATTGCCTTCTGTCAGGAAGCAACAGGCTCCGTCTGATTGTTCGACAAGGGTCAATTGTGATCGGTTGGCCGTGAGTATGGTGTATTTTTGAATGAATGTATCTTCGGAGATTCTTAATGCTGTTGAAATTGCGACAATATCTTTTTGTGTCAGGAGTACATTGCCTGGCCATCGACAGCAGGTGCCGCATTTGCGGCACTGAAAACCGGTAGGAATATTTACTGTATCCATACGTAAAAAAAGATTTTTTGCCATGGATTACACGGATGGCACGGATAAGAAGAAATGACGGATTTCATTTCATAGATATCTGTGCCATCCGTGGTTAATCGTCTGCCATGTCAGCTAACCAACGAGATACTGGTTGATGATATTTTCCAGCATTTCCTGTTTGCCGCTGACTTGTTTCGGTTCTCCGTTCTTCAGGATAAATACCTCAAGATCTTTCAGGTCTACCATGCCGGCTTCGATCTTGGCGCCTATACCTGTGTCATAAGATGAATAACGGTTCTTTATGACGTCGCTCAGAACCTTGTCCTTGTGCAGTTCATTGGCAATTTTTAGACCGAGAGCAAAAGCATCCATTGCTCCGATATGTGCAATGAAGAGGTCTTCGAGATCGGTGGATCCACGACGAAGCTTTGCATCGAAGTTCAGGCCGCCAGTTCCCAAGCCTTTCTGTCCCAGTATGATATACATGGCCATTGTGGTCTGGTAGATGTCCGAGGGGAACTGATCGGTATCCCAGCCCAGCAGCAGGTCTCCGCGGTTTGCATCGACACTGCCGAGCATGCCGTTAATTGATGCGACGGCCAGATCATGTTCGAATGTGTGTCCCGCCAGAGTGGCATGGTTGGCTTCAATGTTGAGCTTGAAATATTTTTCCAGGCCGTACTTGCGGAGGAAGCTAATCACCGTTGCGCTGTCGAAGTCATACTGATGCTTTGTTGGTTCTTTTGGCTTCGGTTCAATAAGGAACTGGCCTTTGAATTTTATCTCGCGGGCGTAATCCACGGCCATACGGAGAAACATTGCAAGGTGATCCAGTTCGCGCTTCATGTCCGTATTCAAGAGGGTTTCGTAGCCTTCACGTCCACCCCAGAACACATAATTTTCCGCTCCAAGTTCAAGGCCGGCTTCAAGCATTTTCTTTACCTGGGCTCCGGCGTAGGCGAACACGTGTGCGTCAGGGTTTGTAGCGGCGCCGTGTGCAAAGCGCGGGTTACTGAACATGTTGGAAGTGTTCCACAGTAGTTTGACGCCGGTGTCCTTCTGGAGCTTCTTTGCCAGTGATATGATCTTATCCAGGCGCTTGTTTGTTTCGATGAGGGTTTCGCCTTCCGGGCAAATATCCCGGTCGTGGAAACAGTAGTAATCTACGCCGAGCTTGGTGAAGAACTCAAATGCGGCCAGCATCGTGTCTTCGGCAATTCTCAGGGGATTGTTGGACTTGTTCCAGGGACGCATCCATGTTGGGGCACCGAAGGGGTCGGCTCCGGAACCCTTCATTGTGTGCCAGTAGGCTATGGAGAAGCGAAGGTGTTCCCGCATTGATTTGCCTGCCACTTCTTCTTTTGGATTGTACCACTTGAAGGCCAGGGGATTTTTAGACTTTGGACCTTCGAAGCGGATTTTCTTTATACCCGGGAAAAACTCTTTTTTAACCATGTTGCAATCTCCTCGTTATTGTTGCTTCTTTAGATTTAGATGTTTACGTTTTTGACACAAACAGGGCTTAGTATAGCGACTAGGAGTCTGAAAGCCAAGATGTCAAAACGTAATAAGACTTTTTGTCCTAACTTGATGGAGCCGACTGTTTTACGAGTGGTTTTGGCTGTTGATTGTAAACTTTTGAGCCGGGTGGTATTGAATGAATTAGCCAGACATTTCCACCAATTTCGGAATTCTTGCCAATGATTGTTTGACCGCCAAGTATAGTGGCACCTGCGTAGATAACGACGTTATCTTCTACTTCTGGATGGCGTTTGATTCCTTTTACAAGTCGCCCGTTTTCGTCCTTTTCAAAACTGAGTGCTCCAAGAGTTACCCCCTGGTACAGCTTCACGTTCTGTCCTATTACTGATGTTTCGCCTATAACCACGCCCGTTCCATGATCAATGAAAAATCCCGGGCCGATTTGTGCACCCGGATGAATGTCGATACCGGTTGCCGAGTGAGCGTATTCTGACATTATCCGCGGGATCAGGGGCACACCTTTTTCGTACAGCAGGTGTGCTATGCGGTGTACTATTATCGCATAAATACCGGGATAGCTCAGCACTACTTCCATTGTTGACTTTGCGGCGGGATCACCTTCGTAGGCTGCCACGATATCATGCTGGAGTATCTTCTGGATTTCCGGGAATGATGCGAGCAGATATTCGAGAGCATCGTCAGCCTTGTTGCCGCACTTATCGCATTCCTTGCAGTGTTCCTTCCTGCATTCATACTGGAAGGCCCTGTCAATCTGTCCCCGTAGTTTTTTTATGGCAGTCTTGAGCTTCTTGGTCATGAATTTCTTGAGATCTTTTTCCAGTACTGGTTCATGGCCATGGCAGCCGGGGAAAAGAACTGCAATAAGATCGTTCAGCACCTTATGAACAGCCTGCTGACCGGCGAGGTTTAAGCCTTTTTCCGTGTTTGCGCCGATGGGGCACTGCCAGCATTTTGAAAGACCATCAATAACTTCCGATATAGTTTTTCCTGTCTGTTCAGCCATTTTGTTTCTCCAAGCTGCTGCTATTTAGTTAAATATCTCTCTCAATAGAGTTTGGTTCCCGATTTCACTGCCTGGAGCGTCGTATGTTTCAGCCAAAAATATGGCTTGGACCGCATGCGCTCTACAGCGGAATACTACAAACTCAATATTTAATTATTACCTGGCAATCTTAACCAGGACTCTGTCAGCCCCCAGGTTGCGGAATCCCATGTTCACCAACAGTTTACCGATGTTGCACGAGGGCATGCAAACTGTGCTTAGGATCTTAATACCATCCTGTCTGCAGAGATCAACAAAATCCCTCAGTGTAAAAAGATGAATATTAGGTGTTTCATACCATTCAAAGGGCAGTGAGTTGCCTATTGGCATACGTCCCGTTATTCCCAGGTGAAGTCTGTGCGACCATTTCCCGAAATTAGGGAATGAAACTATACCTTCCCTGGCCACTCTCAGCATTTCTCTTAACACTAATCTGGGATTACGGACTACCTGAAGTGTCTCGCCAAGAATGGCATAGTCATATGTGTCGTCGGGAATCATGGCCATGCCTGCGTCTATGTCTGCCTGGAATATATCGTGACCTGAGTCTATCGCTTCGATGACATGGCAGATGTCAATGTCTACCCCGATCCCTTCGATGTTCTTTTTATCGGCAAGCAATGAAAGGAGCTTGGAGTTTCCGCAGCCAAGATCAAGTACCTTGGTTCCCGGGTTAATCATATCCAGGATGTTGTCGTATTCTTTTTTTTCGCTGGGCTTTATTGTCTGGATGGATTGCTGTCGGCTGTTGTTGCCATCGCCGACCCAGGGTAGAAATGCTTTCATGATCTCTGACAGATTTTTAATGTCGACCAGGAATGCGTCATGACCGTGTGGTGCCTGCAGGTTGCAGTATGATACCTGTTTGCCGGCCCTGAGCATGGCGTTGGCTATTTCAACCGATTGCTCTGGAGGGAAAAGCCAGTCGGAGCTTAACGCAATGACCAATACCTTAGCCTTTATGGTGTCAAATGCTTTTTCCAGGCTGCCGTGTTTTTCGATGAGGTCATACTCGTCAATGGCACGGGTGATGTGCAGATAAGAGTTGGCGTCAAACCGGTCCACAAATTTATTTCCCTGGTGGTCAAGATAGCTTTCTACCTGGAAATTGGTGGAAAATCTCGCGTTTGAGTAAGTCTTGTCGTGTTTTTCCCGACCAAATTTCTCTGTCATCATTTCTGGCGAAAGATAAGTGATATGTCCGATCTTACGGGCCTGGGCGAGTCCCTCATCCGGTGTATGTCCTGTGCCATAGTAGTCGCCATCCTGCCAGTTTGGATCCGAGGTTATGGAGTTTCGCCCGACGATATCAAATGCCAGGGCCTGGGTTGACAGGCTTGCTGCAGCGGCTATGCAGATACAGCGATCTATCATATCGGGATAACGTATCGTCCATTCGAGTGCCTGCATTCCGCCCAGCGAACCGCCAATTACAGCGGCAAGGCGATCGATCTCCAGATGTTTTATAAGCAGCCGGTGTACGTCAACCATGTCGCTGATGGTGATCCTTGGGAATGTGGAGCCGTAAGGTTTGCCTGTTTCCGGGTTGATGGATGCAGGGCCCGTCGTTCCCTTGCATCCGCCCAGAATGTTTGCACATATCACGAAATAAATATTTGTGTCTATGCCTTTGCCTGGCCCAACCATTTCATCCCACCATCCGACGGATATGTTTGAGTCATCATGGTAACCTGCCACGTGGGCATCACCTGACAGGGCATGGCAGATAAAGATCACGTTGTCTTTGTTGGGCGAAAGGGTCCCGTATGTTTCGTAGGCGACTGTGAGATCGAGAAGAAGACCGTTTTCCAGTTTCAGTCCGGTAGAGGGTAATTGAATTTTTGCCAGCTTGGTTTCCACCAACCCTGCGCTGTTCTGTATATTTTCCCTGCTCATTTGTTCCTTGTTTCCCTGTTAATCCATTTGAGGTAATCATTAAGTCCATCGGTGATGTTTGTCACCACGATTTCGGGGAGTTCGTAGGGATGGTGAGCCCTGATAAATGTAATCAGCGGGTTTCTCAGCGAGGCTTTTGTCTTCAAAAGGAGCAGGTATTCTTTTGTTTTCTCTACTTTCCCTTTCCATCTGTAAATACTTCTTATCGGAATGATCTGCACACATGCCGCAAGCCTGCTCTTGACAATCCGGTCTGCAAGCTTTTCAGCTTTGTCGGCACTCCCTATCGTTGTGTTGACAATCACGTATTTCATCTTGCGTAATATGATTATTATCATACCCGCAGGTGCTTTAACAGCAATGAAAATCGAATTGTCAGTTATCAGTCAGGCGTATGGATTCAACCGCAACTTCAATGCCGTCCAGGCTGCCAGGGTCGAATCGAAGGGATGAAATTGTACTGCGCCAGCGTGGATTATCCGCAATGCGGACTTTTATATCCTGAAATGTGTCATCGCCCTTTATGGGAAAGTGTACACTTGTAGCTTCGCTTACGCTGATGCCGGGAGAGGCCCAGAACAGCTGGCAGTCAATATCGCGGTTAGCTTTAATCCTGAACGTAATAAACGGGAACCTGGCTGCCTTGCTGAACATCCGAGGGCTGTTCAGGATGGGGTCTTTGCCTCGTGTCGTGAAGCGCATTGCGCCATTCTCGATACGAATGTTTTGCACATTGCCGGCCCAGCCGAGGGTGTCTGTGGCCTTTGTGAAATCCCACGCTGACGCAACGGGTGTTTCGGGGAGATCATATGGACCGAGCCCGATGTCGACGGGAAGCAATGTTTCAGGTTTTGATGACTTCGGTGCAAACACTTCACGGATAGCTTCCAGGTAGCCGAATCCGTACTGGCGGTGCGGCTCAATGTAACTGCCTTCGCCAAATTCATTCCAGGCTTCGATAAAAAGCATTTTCAGCTTTGGGTCCTGTTCCTGTGAATCGAGAAAATTCTTGCAGTCGGCGAGGTGCTTTTTAAATTGTTCCGGCGTGCGTTCTGTTCGTGCCAGCGCTCCTTCGCCGTGCCATGGCCTGGAATCCCATCCCCCGCAGACTGGAGGAATGAGCTTAAGGGTGTTTGCCGATGCGAGCTTGCTCCAAGCCTCATTATAACCTTCTGCGCATTTACTGAATGGAGCTCGTTTTATAGCAGTCTCTTCCGGAGTCATGTTGATGCCTGGCCAATTGTAACAGGAAATAGCATCGTAACCCATGTCCTTTAATTTCGCGAGCTGGTTTGTCGCCGGTGAGGTGCATGCTACAAGATAAAGACCTTTCAATCCTGCTTCTTTGCATATCTGGCGCATATGATCATATGTTGCACGTGCTTTCTCCACGCCCATGTCATTTGCAGGGTTAAATGATGAGAACATTACGACAACCGGCTTGCCTTCGATGAGGAGGTAGTTTGGCCGCTTAAAATAGTTGTCTATCCAGAAGCGCGCTATTTGTGCAAAATCTTCAGGTGAATGTGATCCCTTTCCGTTGTGGTTTGCATACAGGAGGCAGAACTTGATGAGGTTCTGGTAACGCGAGTTGAAAAGGGCGGAATGTATGCCGTGTTCAATGTGGCGGGCTCCTTGGTCCCAGTACCAGTCGTACAGAAAGAAGTTAATACCATGCTCAACAGCCCACTTGATCTGCCAGTCGACCACTTCTGGATCACCCTCCCGGTACCATCCAAGCATGGGCTGGCGTTCCGGGTATTCCTTTATAGGTGCCCACCGTGTTGCAGTGTGCCAGCCGGGAAAATAGTACACGCCGACCTGATAGTCGGAGATGACAGGCTTTGGCGTTGGAACATACGATGCCTTTGGGAGATTCAGGGGGGCTTTGAATTCAACTGTGGTTGTCAGGGGCGGGGTGCTGTTTCCTGTGAATAAATTAACTGTAGCTTTGCCGGGCTTATCTGCCTGGATTGTCCATGAGAGGGTGGCCGGCTGGCCATTTTCCACATCGGCGGATTTTGATTCCTCGTCGACCAGTTTTGTGCCCTGGACTGACAGGTTGGCTTTCAGGTGGGCGGTTTCCCCGCCATGATTTTTTACGAAGACTTCAAATATTTCCGGACGACCTGCGCGTGCGATGACATTGCGCGTGCCGAGAATGGTGATTTCCGGGTCAGCGGGTCCTGAGATGTCTGCCTGTGCTGAAATATATTCCATTTTTGTTTTGGCGTTTGCGGCGTTTGTAGGTTTAACACGCAGATCTATAATCCTGTCTTTTGTTCTTCCTCCATCCGGCAATTTACCTGTGTTGACATTGTAGGTGTGCATCCGGCCGTCGGACCTGACTGGAAAGCTAATGGTTTTTGATCCGTTATGATTTGCGCTGGCAAAAGAGATCGTTCCTGAGTTACCTGTATCTGTGGCAAATCGCAGTGAGACAAAGACGAAGTCCTGTGCATCGAGTGAAACTCTTGCCCTCCATTCGCCACTTGCATTGAGCGAGACATTTTTCACAGGCAGGGATACGGTTTCGGCCGGCACTGTTTCAATGATCCGGATCGACTTGATTTTATAATTGGCTTCAAGGTTGTGGGGAAAGTCGAGCCGCAGGCGAATGATTTTTTTCTCAGCCTGCCAGAATGGCTCAATGGAATAAGTGCGGACAGAGCCGGATTCTATTGTGAAAGGAGTACGCTTTTCGGGAGAGATGCCGCCATATTTTGTATTGGTTGTCCCTGTCCAATAGAATTCACAAGAGCCTCCGGATCCGGCGGTCATTGTGATTTCGATTTTCTGGTGTGGAGTTGCCGGGAAACTTTCAAATACGGGGCTGATGAGCAGGGGATCTCCTGCTTGTGTGTCAACATTCAGGACGCTGTCTTCAACGCGGAGGTTTTTTATCGTGCCGCCTTGCCATCGGGCGATATCTTCCGGCCGCCATTCGCGGACTACCGTATCGGCAAAAGAGTGAAGCTGCAGTATCAGGATGACGCCAAGAATAAGACAAGTCCTCATTGCGATAACCTCCAGGTTTTTGAACAGCGATAAAATGTTTTACTGAATGAAAAACAGCTTTTATCACAGTCATAAGGCTATGTACAGGGCCGGTTGTCTGTCTTGATCTTGTCCTTGATCTGCGGGGAATCTGCCTCGGAGAGGTTGTTATTTGAATAATCTGCCGGGAATGCCACCTTTGCCTTTGACACCGGAAGTGGTGGAGTGCAAGATTGCGCAGCATTTCTAAAACTGCCAGGAAGGAATTCTTATGAAGATCACAAGGATTATATTGCCATCACTGCTTATTGTTCTAACTCTGGCGCATCTTGCTGCCGGTGATGGTTTGGAATTTTATGTTGCAGCCGATGGAAATGACTGCTGGTCCGGACAATTGAAGAGGCCAAATTCTGCAAAGACTGACGGACCTCTTGCTTCACTTGCCGGTGCCCGTGATATAGTACGGAAACTCAGGGCTGACGGGAAAGCGGCCAGGCCTGTTACGGTAAATGTCCGTGATGGCATCTACATGCTTGATTCCCCTTTTGTACTTGAGCCACAGGATTCTGGTTTGGCAGAAGCGCCTGTGGTGTATCAGGCATACAGAAAAGAAAAACCGATTTTCAGTGGGGGGCGGTTCCTAAGTGGGTTTCGCAAGAGCGGTGATTTGTGGGAATTAGATATTCCAGACGTAAAGGCTGGGAAATGGTATTTCAGGCAGTTGTTTGTTAATGGAGAAAGACGCCAGCGTGCGCGGGGGCCAAACGAAGGCTATTTCCGGATAGAGTCTCCTTTGCCAGGTCCGAAAGATGCGCACGGAAAGGAAATTGCTAGGGAAAAGTTTGTTTTCAAGGCAGGCGATCTCAAGCATTGGGCGCGGCTCAATGATGTTAGCCTTACTCTCATGCATTCATGGGAGACTTCCATTCATCCATTGAAGTCGGTTGATCCAGTCTCAAATGTTGTGGAGTTTGCCGCGCCGATGAAGGAATGGTGGTGTATCGGTTACTGGGAAAAGAACCCACGCTATTATGTTGAGAACGCACTGGAGCTGCTCGACCAGCCGGGTGAATGGTATTTGAACCGTGAAACAGGCGTGCTTAGTTACTGGCCGATGCCAGGAGAGAAGATTGGCAAAGTTGAGATCGTGGCGCCTTTTCTGACGGAGGTGGTTCGTTTTGCCGGTAATGCCGACGAAGGACGTTTCATAAAACATCTCACACTCAGGGGGCTTGCATTTCACCATGCTGACTGGATTCTTGATCCCAAGGGTAACAGCAGCACGCAGGCCGCTGTCGAGGTACCTGCAGTCATTACCGCTGAAGGAGCGATTAACTGTGTGGTTGAAAAATGTGAGGTAGCACACATCGGGACATATGGAATCTGGTTCAAGCGCGGATGTAAGGATTGCCGCATCCAGCAGAATCGTCTCTTTGATTTTGGTGCGGGAGGAATAAGGGTTGGCGAAGATAAAATGGCAAAGACCGATGTTGCCGAATCAAGTCGTACTCTTATTGATAATAATCATATTTTCAACGGCGGCCACATCTATGCGGGTGCCATTGGAATATGGGTTGCTCAGAGCAGTTCTAACACCATATCGCACAATGACATACATGACCTTTTTTATTCAGGGATGAGCATTGGCTGGAATTGGGGGCTCGAAACAAACAGAACGCACCACAACATTATAGAGTTTAATCATGTTCATAACCTGGGACATGGCGTGTTGAGTGATGCTGGCCTTATCTACTGCCTTGGTGTTTCGCCTGGAAGCGTGATTCGGAACAATGTTTTTCATGATATGTGGCCTTATTCAAAGCCGGCGCTGGGTTGGGGGATCTATCTCGATGGCCAGACAGGATGTTATCTCGTTGAAAGCAACCTGGTTTACAACACTTTAAGCGGCGGATTGATGTTTAATAATGGCGGACACGAACATGTGATCCGCAATAACATCTTCGCCCTTTCGGCGGAATACGCGTTGTGGCCGTACTCGGAGAAAAGGCCGAGCACGTTCCATGACAATATTGTTTACCTGACGCAGGGGAAATTACTGATTCCGCATGGTGAAAATTCACTCAATGAGCGTATCAAGGCAAAAGAATCGGTTGGTGACTGGAATAATAATGTCTACTGGTGTACAGGCGGTGCAGACCAGCTGAAGTTTTACCGGCGTACTTTCGCGGAATGGCAGGAGCTGGGACTTGACAGGAATTCTCTGATTGCTGATCCGAAGTTTAGTAATGTTAATAAACATGATTTCCGGCTCAAGAAATCTTCTCCAGCATTGAGACATGGTTTCAAGCCGATCGACATCAGCAGTGTCGGCCTTTACGGCGACTCAGACTGGGTTAAAGAGGCTAGTCACAAACGGTGTCCGAGAAAGGAGTTACCACTTCCGCCTCCGCCCCCGCAACCGCTGGAACTTAATGATGATTTTGAAAAGACTGCACCGGGCCTGCCTCCGAACAAAGCTGAAGTCAGCGGTGAAGAGAAGGGGGCGTCGGTTCGAATAAGTGAAGATCGTTCCCTTAGCGGCAAGAGAAGTCTTAAAATGCAGGACTCAAAGGAATTGCAACCTTCGTGGCAGCCGCACTTTTATTACGAGCCGCACATTATAACGGGATTAGTTCGTCAGGTATTCGATGTCTGGTATGAGACAAATGCACAATTTGTTGTAGAATGGCGCGATTCTGGATCATACGGCCAGAATATCGGGCCAAGTGTAAGGTTTGATGGAAATGGCAATGTTACGGCCGGTGGTAAAAAACTGGCTACTGTGCCGGTTGGCAACTGGCTGCATGTAGAGATTGAGGTCTGTTTGGGTAAGAATGCCCCGCGAACATGCAAGCTTACACTTTTTCCAGCAGGCGGGGTGGCTGAGATATTTGCTGATCTTTCAATATCAGGAAAGGATTTCAGTGAACTGCATTGGCTTGGATTCATAAGCACTGTTTCGGCGGATACGTCCGTGTATTTTGACAACATGGTTTTGACGAGAGTTAAATAATCCTCAGGGTACGCTGATGGCTGTGTACACTATTGGACGACGGATGATGTTCTGTTGTCTGCAGATGTGCCCGTGATGTTTAGTTTCATCACGTCATCTGATTATGTGTGCAGGCACTTTTCAATGCTGGCGGCTAACCCGCTGATGAAGTTCTGAGTGTCAAATTTTTCCGCATTTGCCCGTATTGCAGAAGAATTCCAATGCATTGAAGCGGTTTGTTTAACTGCATTGAGGAATGATTCAACTGTCTGTTCTTTGAAGAAAGTTCCTGTTATTCCTTCCTGAACTGTTTCGAGCAGGCCCCCTTTTCCAAAAGCTACAACAGGGGCTCCACATGCCTGTGCTTCCAGCGGGACGATCCCGAAATCCTCTTCGCCTGGAAATGCAAGCAGCCGGCAGTTACGATAAAGTTCCAGCAGTTTTGCGTCAGATTGCCATCCCAGGAATTCTATGTTGGGCGAGGCTGTTGCGTGCAGTCCCTCAAGTTCGGTGCCCACTCCCACAATCTTCAGGGGAAATCCGAGACGCTTGTACGCGTCGATCGTGAGATTCAGGCGCTTGTAAGGGACCAGTGCAGAGACTATTAGATCAAAATTGCCGCTGCGCGGTCCTCCCGGTGTCCATTTTCCAGTGTCAATTGGCGGGTAAACCACATCTGCATCTCGTTGGTAGAAGTCAGCAATGCGTTTCCGGACATGATGACTGATTGCAACAAATCTGTCTACACGGGTTGAAGAATCTCTGTCCCACTTCCTCATGGCAGCAAGTATTGGTTTTGCGACAATCGCCTTGAGAATGTTTCGGCCGAAATATTCTTCGTAAAAAGTCCAGGCATACCGCATTGGGGTAAAACAGTAACACAAATGTTTGCTGCCGGGCTTTTTTTGTAAACCTTTCGCCACGCAGTGGCTCGTGCTGATCAGAAGGTCGGCACCGGGTGTCTGTATCCCTGAGATAATGGAAGGGAATAATGGAAGGAAGTACCGGTAGTATTTAAATATGCCCGGGATGTTCTGGAGCCAGGAAACTCTGATGTTATGGCTGTTGATAATGCCGGAAATGGCGGAGGGATTGTGGATCAGGGTAAAAATCGGAGCATCGGGAAAAGCTTCGCACAGGACTTCCAGTACGCGCTCGCCGCCACGCATACCAGTGAGCCAGTCGTGCGACAGTGCGACATCTGTTTTGGAAAGATTTACCGGTAATTTATTCACGAGCTGTCTCCTTGTATATGGAGAGCGTTTCGCGCGCTGTATTCAGCCAGGTGAATTTGGCAGCCTGTGTAATTCCTTTTTCGGACATGCTTGCAATTGTTGCAGGGTCAGTGAGTATTTCATGTATTTTGTCAGTGAATCCGTTCACATCTTCAGGGTCGAGTAAAACTGCTGCATTGCCGGTCACTTCAGGGAGCGATCCGGCGTTGCTGGAAATTACAGGGATACCACAGGCCATGGCTTCTGCAACCTGAAGACCGAATCCCTCGTATTTTGAAGGATGCACAAGCAGGTCGGCGTTCTGGTAGGTTTGCACGAGTTGTTCATCGGAAAGGTACCCCGTCCACCTTACAGTATTTTCGATGCCCAGCTTTGATGTCAATATAGCAGCTTCAGGGTAACGGGTATCGGGTGGGCCGGCAATCATCAGTTCAATTGGGAAAGGGCAGACCTTGGTTGCGGAGAAAAATGCCATTACCAGGGTTGAAAGATTTTTATAAGGGTCTGATCGACCGACATAGAGTATTATCCGCTTTCTTGTGTCATGCCTTCCTGGCGTCTGCTGTGGCTTCACGCTTTGAAGGAGAGGTTTGAATTGAGGAGAGACCCCGCAGTAGATCGTCCTGACTTTTTTGTGTGAATTTACAGGTATCTGAAGATGTTTTATTACGTCTGATTTCGATGCCTGGCTGTCGGTGATAATTACGCTGGCTCGTCGTCCTATTTCCCTCATGAGAAATTTATATACAGGGAAAAGTCTGCTTTTTTTTGATTTTGGAGCATGGTGGGGGAAGATCATAGGTATTACATCATGTATGGTCACTATGCACTTTGTTCTGCTGTGCTCGTTGTTCCTTGGAAATGCAAAGATGGGAATCATGTAATTTGTTGAATGGTAAATATCAAGATTGCTGTCATCTAAAATTCCGGGCAGATACAACTGATTCTTGATGGAAAAAACGCCGAATGGCAGCATCTTGAATGAGAAGTTTTTTGATTCTGACAACTTTGTTTCTGAAATGGTGCGATCCCTCAGCAATGGGTTATCAAAGAAGAGAACATAAGAGTTGGATGTATCTATCTGGGCAAGGTGTTTTATCAACTCCCGCGTATAAGAGCCTATGCCGGAAATTTCCGGAAATATCCATCTCGCATCAATTCCAATGTTCATTTTCCAAAGTATCCAGAATTCAAACTCCAGAATTCATGGAACACCGTGGTTCGTTTGAATCCTGGCTGCAGTATTGTTTCTTAAACTATTTTTCTATAAACATCCCAGGTTTTTCTGGCAGTTTCGGCCCAGCGGTACTTTGAGGCTGTGATTTTCCCCTCAGAAATGAGTGTTTTGCGAAGATCGCTACTGCTGAGAATCTTCGCAGCCTGAACTTTCCAGGCTTCATGGTCAAATTCTTTCATTATGACGGCACCTTTGCCGAGTACTTCAGCCAGGGAACCACCATTTGAAGAAAGAACAGGCGTTCCGCATGCCATGGCTTCAAGTGGTGGAAATCCAAACCCCTCATAAAGTGACGTACATAGAAAAAGCTCAGCGCCTGCATAAAGAGCAGGCAACATTGAGTCATCGATATAATCAACATAAATAATGTCTTTTGCCCTGCGTGATGCACGTATCTGTTCCAGTATAGGTTCGAATTTCCATCCACGCATTCCTGCAATCACGAGATTGCCATCAAAATCAGCAATCCTTTCAAAGAAATGCACAAGGAACTGGATGTTTTTGCGCGGTTCTACAGTGCCGACAGTTAGAAGATATGGTTTTCGGATGTTGAGACTGGAGCGGATTTTATCAACATCGGCTGACGGAGGTGCACTGAAATTCTCAGAGATTCCAAGATGAATCGGAAATATTTTCTCGGAGGGAAGTTTGAGTAATTCTGAAATTTCTCCTGCGCTGAAGCTGGAATCGGTGATTATGGCATCAGCTCTTGCTGCCGTGTCATGGATTCTTGAGGAAAGATATTCAAGATTTTGTTTCTCGGCGAATTGGGGAAACCGAAAGAAACTCATGTCATGGATTGTTACAACTGATTTGCCCTTTGACAGAGGTGGCAAAATAAAGTTTGGGAAATGGTACAAGTCTGCAGCCGGTGCAAAATAATCAAATGGAGGCCATTCGATTATTTTCCAGGCTGCCTGCGCCAGCCTGCCGGGGCAGAATCGAATCGGGTAAGTTTCGGCCCCTCTCAGATCAAAAGGAAGCCCCTGTCTTTTGAAATCGAAGTAGAAGAGGCTGAGTTTATCTTCTGCATTTTTAGAAAGTCCGAGATGCTGGACCAGCTGCCTGGTATAGCGGCCAACACCTGCACGTTGGGCAATGGTCGATTGGATATCGATGCAAACTTTCATAATGTTCAAGATTATGAGGAAGGAGTCAGGAATAAAAGGGCAAAGTTTGTTTTAGGTAGCATGAATAATCCAGTGCCTGCCAAGTGTTTGTACATTTGGTTGTTACTTGGCAAGCGGTTGCCCGTTGATTTCAGACTCTTTTCATGATTCGTCGTGTAGGGGAAAACCTTACAAGCCGTGTAGGGGAAAACCTGACATAAAAAATCAGGCAGTTGCCTGACAGACAGCCGAAGAGGATAATGATATATTTTATTTCAAGGTAGTCGTACGTGGTCAGCACGCTAATTGAGGTTGCACCACTCCGGCAGCCAAAGTTGGTCGTGCTGGCCCGCGTGCGGATTCAGGAAATTGCTCTTTTAAAAAATTATAAATGCCACACATGCGCGGCCAGTGCTGTGACAGTGCGCTATCAGTTTCCCGCACCACGATGTCAAAAGTACTGCGCCGCGCTTCTTTTTTATCCATCGTTTCTTTAACGAAGCACCTGACCTTTTCGTATGAGGTCTGCATGTTTTACTCGCCTTCGCCAAAATGCCCTACGGCTTGCCGCGGGGAGTCTTCACTTCCTGCGCAGGATTCTTTGAAAAAAACTGTAGGATTGTGGTCCGTAGAACTTCCTTTCCAAGTGTTGAATGTTTTGGCTGTAATTGCTAACAATGTCACCTGTGCAGTGAATGTGAGACAATAATAATGTGGAGAATCCAGAAATGATCAGGCGATGCCTAGTCACTGATGCGGCGGAGGTCGTTGAAATCGTAAACGATGCTGCAAGGGCATATTGTGGTGTGATTGAGGCCGATTGCTGGAAAGAACCGTATATGCCTTTGGAAGAATTGTTGCACGAAATAGAGGATGGTGTGCAGTTCTATGGATGGGAAGATAGTGACAGGCTGGTGGGTGTGATGGGGATTCAGGACAAAGGTGATGTGGCTCTGATTCGGCACGCTTATGTCAGGACTGTTTTGAGGAAGCATGGGATTGGCGGCAAGCTTCTTAAATACCTGCAGGATATGACCAGTCTGCCTATTCTCATAGGGACTTGGTCTACTGCAACTTGGGCGATATCATTTTATGAAAAGCATGGATACAGACTGGTGTCATGGAATGAAAAAGAGCGCCTGTTGAGGGAATACTGGTCGATATCAGAACGCCAGGTGGATACTTCTGTTGTCCTGGCGGATAATAAATGGTTTAATAGTCAAAAAGGAGAAATAGCATGAAGAAGTTCAGAGCAGTCCTTGCAGGTCTAATCGTTATTGCTTTTATGAATGGGTGTCTCTCAACTTGCCCGTGCAGTTGTGGTGCCAAGTCTGACGTCCAGCACGTGGTGGTTTTTTGGCTGAAAGATCATGGGAATGTAAAGGATCAGGAACGCCTTGTCCAGGCAGCAAAAGACCTGGCAAAGTTGCCGGGGGTTCTTGGTGTAAAGGTGGGAACTGTGCTCCCGAGTGAGAGGCCAGTAGTGGAAAGTACGTATGATGTAGCGATGGTATTTTCTTTTGTGAACAAGCAGGCGTTGGCCGACTACGAGGCGCATCCCGTGCACAGGAAAGCGGTTGACGAAGTGATAAAACCGCTGGTCAGCAAGATAATTGTTTACGACTTCGTTGAGAAATAGGATTTCTGTTTTTCTTCTAATTTTATATTAAAGAACTATTGAATTTGACATTCACGGGGAGTAATCTGGCGCAGTTTTGTGATGTTATTACATAAGGAGGTAAAGAATGAACAGACAGTTGAGAATGGGAATGGTCGGGGGTGGACCTGGTGCTTTCATAGGCGAAGTTCATCGTAAAGCTGCGAGGATGGACGGTGGAGTGGAAATAGTGGCAGGTGCGTTTCATATTGACCCTGCAAAGAGTGCTGAAATGGGACGGATTCTGTGTATTGATCCCTCTCGCGCATATCCTGACTACAAGACCATGATAAAGAAGGAGCTTGAACTCGGGCCGGAAAAGCGCATTGATTTTGTTTCAATCACAACACCTAACAACTGGCACTTCCCGATAGCTAAGGATTTTCTGACTGCTGGATTCAACGTCATGTGTGAAAAGCCAATGACAATGAACGTTGCGGAAGCAAAGGCACTCCAGAAGATCGTGAAGAAAAGCGGGAAAGTTTTTGGACTGATGCATAATTATCCCGGGTACCCGATGGTAAAGCTGGCGCGCGATATGGTCAAGCAGGGCGATCTCGGTAAAATTCGGAAGATCGTCGTGCAGTATCCGCAGGGATGGCTGTGTCGTGCCATTGAGAAGACAGGGCAGCAGCAGGCATCCTGGCGTACTGATCCCAAGCAGAGCGGAGCCGCCGGCTGTATGGGCGACATAGGTACACATGCCGAGAACCTGGCCGAATATATCACCGGCCTGAAGATAACGGAGATCTGTGCTGACCTTTCAACCTTTGTTACGGGGCGCAAACTTGATGACGATGGTAATTGCCTGGTGCGTTACAATAACGGGGCGAAGGGAATTCTCTTTGCAAGCCAGATTTCGATCGGCGAGGAAAATGGCCTTGCGATCTGGGTTTATGGCGAGAACAAGAGTCTGGAATGGCATCAGGAGCACCCGAATTATCTGTACGTCAAAGTGATCGACGGACCTGTTCAGGTCTGGCGTCGCGGTAATCCTTATGTTGGGGCGAAGAGCGCAGCGGCGGGACGTGCAACCCGTATTCCGTCCGGACATCCGGAAGCCTTCCTTGAGGCGTTCGCGAATAACTATGTAAACTTCATGGAGACCGTAAGGGCGAAGATCGACCGTAAGAAGGTCGATCCCCTGGCTCTGGATTTCCCTGATGTTGACGATGGTTTGCGCGGAATGCAGTTCATTGAGACAGTAGTCAAATCTTCGAAACTTGGGGCAAAATGGGTTAAGATGCCCTGATTATTTGTCATAACTGAATAACTGAAGCGGTGGGGGCAGGTTTGGTGAAAACCTGCCCCACCTTTTTTAGGGCTGTTTTCCTTGCTGCTCAAGATTCTGAGGGGTAATATTAAGTAATCGTGGTGTTAGGAATCAGTTTGGAGGTCGATATGCAACGGACAGTATTTATTGTTGATGACGATGATCTTGTTCGTAAAACACTGGATAAGGTTTTGACCAAAGCAGGATATTCTGTGGTATTATCTGCGAACGGAAAAGAAACTCTGGAAAAATTGTCCCAGCATGAAGCCCGCGTGTTTATCCTTGATTTGATGATGCCTCAAATGAGCGGTGTAGATTTGTGTCGTGCCATTAAAAAGGTGCAGGGAGCCAACTGTATTGTTTATGCGCTGACCGGTCATGCTGATGATTTTGATTTGCATGAATGCCGCCAGGCCGGATTTGATGATTATTTTGTAAAACCTTTCAGGATCAATATGATTCTTAAAATGGTTGAGCAGGCATTTGACAAGATTCAGAGGTGGAGCACGATTTCCAAAAAACGTTGAAATTCCTGACTTGTCCTTCGTTTATATTAAATAATATTTCTTAGAATAGAGACAGCACGTTATGCCTAAATTAATTGCGCAGAGCATATCCATAAAAGCGGCTGGTAATAAGCCGAAAATTATTGAGGAATTTATTGGAAGAGTGAGCTCCGGCACAGGGGCGGTGAGCATTGCCCGCATGAAAAGTCCGTCGGGTTGGCTCGAGCCGGGGCAGGCTCCGGAGTTTGATGAGTATACCGTGGTTCTTAAAGGTATGCTGCGTGTCAAATCTGCAGATGGTGGTCTTATTGACGTTCAGGCAGGGCAGGCTGTTATTGTTAGCGGCGGTGAATGGGTTCAGTATAGTTCTCCCGGGCCGGATGGAGCAGAATACATTGCTGTATGTATTCCCGCTTTTTCTCCAGATACTGTTCACCGTGACGCTTGATCAGGATATTAATTGACCCTCTCAATGTTCTATTTTCCAGTCATCCACAGGACCGGGTCTGATAATGCGCGGCGCTGTTTTTATCCTCGGTTTTACAGACAACCACTCCACTCCTTGGAAAACTGGGTCATCTTCCTGTCGCAGTTCCTCATCTCCCAGATATGGACACATCGTATCTACCCATAGTGTCAGTTTCAGTATGTTTGTTTCGTCGACTTTGACACCATGGTGTTTGCCGCTGGATACCTTTCTGATAAGAGGACTGGTGTACGAGAGAGCTGTCATGGGTTTAGGTGTTACATAAGCCTGAGGATCGGTTGTTCCATAACCTTCGACGAGTAATGTTCCTGCTATTCCGAACCCT
>MHBM01000312.1:23627-23979 GCA_001804885.1 Lentisphaerae bacterium RIFOXYA12_FULL_48_11 | reverse complement strand
GCCTGATTTTGACACTCCTGAAAATATAAAAGAGGCTGCCATAAAGGCGATAAGGGATGGTTTTACAAAATACACGCCTGTCGGAGGCATTGACCCCCTTAAAGACGCAATCGTAGAAAAGTTTAGGAAGGACAACAGACTTGAATACTCACGTGAAGATGTGATTGTCTCATGCGGCGCAAAGCACAGCCTCTACAATATTGCGCAGGCGCTTTACGGCAATGGCGATGAGGTTATAATCCCCGCTCCTTACTGGGTTTCGTATCCTGATCAGGTGATTTTAAATGATGCCGCCCCTGTTTTTGTAAAGACCTATGAGAAAGATAAATTTATGCTCAAAGCAGGCGCCCTT
>MHBM01000312.1:474-23607 GCA_001804885.1 Lentisphaerae bacterium RIFOXYA12_FULL_48_11 | reverse complement strand
GACAAAGGCAATATCTGTTGAACAGTAAATTCCTTTTCACGCTCGTCTTGCTCTGTGCAGAGAATCATGTAATCATGCGTATAACCAAATCGGGCGGTTTCCGGTCAATATGAATACAAAAGAACAGGCGGTCGATTTACCTGCTCAAGGGCGTGTGACGTCGGTGGATTTCTTCAGGGGACTTACAATGTTCCTTCTGGCTGGTGAATCCGCCAGGCTGTACGGCCAGTTTCATAAATTCGACAGCGGCATAATGCAATTCCTGGGTACCCAGCTGAGCCACCATGAATGGCATGGATTGCATTTCTGGGACCTGATACAGCCTTTCTTCATGTTCATCGTTGGGGTTGCCATTCCTTTTGCAGTGGCTAACCGGATAAAGAAAGGGGAAAGCACCGGGACAATCACGTTTCACGCAATTAAGCGTTCCCTGCTGTTGTTGTTTCTGGGATGGGCCTTGTATTTTGTCGGTGCAGGGAAGTTGGTTTTCCGTTTCCAGAACGTGCTTGCGCAACTGTCTGTAACCTGCCTCGTTGCATTCCTGATAAGGGAGAAAAGCGTCAAGTTTCAGCTGGCATTCACGCTGGTGTTGCTGTTGTTGATAGATCTGGCATATCGTTTCTTCCCGGTGGAGGGCTTTAACCATCCCTGGGTGAACTTTGAAAATCTCGGCGCATGGGTAAACAATAAGATTGAAGGTGTCGACAAGGCCAGCTCCTGGGCGACATTGAACTGTGTTTCGACCACGGCTCACACGGTATGGGGTGTCCTTTGTGGTAAACTTTTAATGAGTGAAAAAACACCT
The DNA here is from genome assembly GCA_001804885.1 of Lentisphaerae bacterium RIFOXYA12_FULL_48_11. GTDB lineage: Bacteria > Verrucomicrobiota > Kiritimatiellia > UBA8416 > YA12-FULL-48-11 > YA12-FULL-48-11. The sequence continues at coordinate 22,802 of MHBM01000312.1, read as the reverse complement.
GTAAGGAAAATACAGGTGTTGATCGTTGCCGGCTTGTCGGCCTTGATTGTTGGATATTCCCTGGACCTTCTGAATATCACGCCCATTATCAAGAAAATAGCCACGGTTTCCTTTGTATTTGCAAGTGGCGGCTGGACGATTCTTGCGCTCTGTTTCTTCTACTGGCTGATTGATGTAAGGCGGCTTTTCACAAAAGGTGCAAAGTTCTTCATAATAGTGGGGATGAACAGCATATTCATTTACATGTTTTTTGAAATCGGCGGAGCCAACCTGATCCGAAGATTGATCGAGCCTTTCAGTAAATTATTATTTTCGTGGGCTGGTGACCAGATCATCGCGGTAATTACGAGTCTGGGTGTCTGGGCCGGTCTGTGGTATCTCTGCTACTGGCTCTACAAGAACAAGCTATTCATAAAGATCTGAAGAGCCCGGAAGCGGAAGGAGCGGGCCTGAATTAACGTCTGGTAAAACATGTGTTCGTATCCGATCGTAAGTTTCAGTCTTGGTGCTTGTCTTCCATTACACAACAGGAGTGCTCGATGAGAATATTGAACCTTGTCTTAAAAGTCTTAGTCAAACAGCTGTACTCTCTTCTTGTGGTTGGACTGTTGCCGGCCTGTTCCGCTTCTGCCGTGGATGATTGGCCGGCGTTTCCGGTTGATTGGGCTGTGGATGGCGCCTCTCCGGCTGACCTATCGTTTCTGCTGAAGCCGGCAAATGAATTCATCCGGGTAAAAGATGGCCACCTGGTGAGGGGGGAGGAGGGTGCGCGGTTTCGTATCTGGGGCATCAATGCAACGGGTGACGCAGCATTGCCGTCCACCAATAGTGCTCCGGTTGTTGCTGCTGCGCTGGCACGGCGCGGTATCAATTGTGTTCGCTTCCATTTCCTCGACAAGGTTGGTGCCTTGATTCCTGGAGCCGGGGACAACACTCGTTCACTCGATCCAGTTGCTCTCGGGAAACTCGACCGGTTCGTGTTCGAGTTGAAGCGGCGTGGTATCTATACCGATCTGAACCTGAACGTTTATCGCAAATACAAAGCCGGTGACGGGGTGCGTGATTGCGATCTGCTTGGCATAGGGAAAGGCGTAACTTATTTCGATGAACGACTGATCGAACTTCAGCGCGAGTATGCCAGGCAACTGCTCACGCACGTAAATCCCTTCACTGGCCGCGCTTATTGTGAAGAGCCGGCTGTTGCAATTGTGGAGTTTGTTAACGAAAATTCACTGGTTGAAGCCTGGGTCAACAACCGTTTGACCGGTTCTCAGACGAACAAGCCTTCCGGTACCTGGCACGACATTCCTCCCAGCTACGCTGCGGCACTGACTGAAAAATATCATGCGTGGCTTAAGAAGAGGGGCCGGGATGCGGTGCCACGCCTTAGCAAGGAGGGATTTGGGAAGGCTGACAAGGAACGGTTCCAGGCTGAAGCGAGCTTCTACATGGAAATCGAGAACAACTATTTCCGTGATATGGCAAAATTCCTGCGGGATGACGTCGGGGTTAAGGCGCTGCTGATCGGCAACAGCGATCACGGGCATGGTCGCTCCTGTTATCCGCTGGTTGCCTCGTTGGCGCAACTCGATGTTGTGGACAGCCACGTTTACTGGCAGCATCCAAATTACATTTCAGATCCTAAAAGTGGTAAACGTACCGGTTTTCGTATCACCAACACGCCAATGGTGGATGATCCACTGCATTCAAGTGTTGTGCAACTTTCACGGACGGCGGTGGCGGGCAAACCGTTCACGGTCTCAGAGGTCAATCATCCGTTTCCCAATGAATACGCCTGCGAAGGTGTGCCTATCCTCGCGGCCTATGCCGCGTTGCAGGACTGGGATGGTATTTTCTGGTACACTCTCGGTCACAAGGATGTTGCAGGCTGGACAAACGCCGTTCCGGGCCACTTTGATTTTGCGCCGGATCCTGTAAAAATGAGCCAGATTGCCGCCGGGGCATTGGTTTTTCTGCGTGGTGATGTCAAGGTGGCCCGGAAAACAGTTTATCGCAGTTACAGCCGTGAACAGGTCATAGAAAGCTTACGTCTTAGCGGGAAAGATCAGCCTTACTTCACTCCATGTTTCCCCCTCGCCCTGCCGTTGACACATGCCGTTCGGGTAAGTTCCTTTGATGGTCCGCCAACTGGTTTGTTCGAAGCAGTACCCGTCGACAACATCGTTACCGATACCGGCGAGTTGAAGTGGCACAAGGGTTTTGTGAGCGTGGACACATCTCATTCCCAGGCCTTGGTCGGTCGTATTGGAGGACATACGAGAAACCTCCGGGCCGAGATACAAACGCCATTCTGTGCTCTCACGCTTGGTTCGTTGGACGGCAATCCGGTGTCAACTGCCGGGCGTTTGCTGCTGACTGCAGGCGGGCGTGTCTCAACAACGGGGATGGTGTGGGACGAAAAAAGGAAAACACTTGAGAAGTGGGGCGTTGCTCCGGTTTGTGTCGAGCCCGTCGTGGGGAAAGTTCTTTTTGTGGGACTGGAGAATGTCCGTGCCGCCTCTGCGCAGCCGTTGGATGGCGCAGGTCGACCCATGGGACAGCCAGTTCCGCTCTCGCGTGTTGCCGATGGTTGGAGCATGTCTCTTGGTCAGCCCGCCACGACATGGTATGTAATTACGATTATGCGTTGATCACGAGACTCAATCACAAAGGAAACGTTATGAAGATTGTTTTTTTTGCATTGTCGTTTTTGTTGGTGTTCACTCCTTTGGTATCTGCTTCTGATGAGCCATGCATGGTTACGCAAGCTGTGCCAGATGAAAACGCTGATGTTGTGACCTTGAATGCTGATTGCATCTCAAATGGTCTTTGGACCGGGGTGGCTGTACTGGTTGGCACACCTGGAAAGGTGGTTTTCCGTAAAGCATTGGGGTGGATGGATCGTGAAAAGACAGTGCCAATGAGGGTGGATGCGATTTTTGATCTGGCCAGCGTAACTAAAGCCGTTGGTGCAACAACGGCTATTGCCATTTGCGTGGATCGCGGCTTGATAAATCCGGATATGGTTTTTACCAACTACCTTTCAGCCTACAGGGGTATGCTGAAAGGGCCGGTTACGGTCCGCGATCTTTCCCGCCATATTTCAGGTTTTGACAACAGCAAGCCTTACGACAGGGAAGGACAGGTGACCGGCCTTATTCTCGATTTCAGTCCGGTGTGGATGGCTGGTGAGCGGTATCACTACTCCTGTGCCAATTACATTCTGTTGGGGTTGATCGTTGAACAGGTTTCAGGAAAGAACATTGCGGATTTTTGTCGCGAAAACATTTTTGATCCGTTAGGGATGCGGGACACGCAGTGGGCGCCGCTGCCTAATCCTGATACTAATCGCGTGGTCAGGCAGGCGGCCACACAAACAATGGGTGTGGCGAGCGATCCGCCTGCACGCAACGCGGGTCACCCGCTTGGAAATGCAGGGCTATTCTCCACAGTTGACGACCTTGGTGTCTTCTGCCGGATGATGCTGGCTTGCGGCCAAAACGGGGAAAAGCGAATTCTATCCGAAAAGGCGGTGCGGATGCTCGGAACACGTCCGGATAAGCGCTCGCCAGTGTCTTTCGGCTGGCGCGCGGATCCCGAATATAATCCGCCTTCGCTTTCGGAGGCGACAATAAGCCATACGGGTTGGGCTGGGAATTCAGTGTGGATCGATCCGGAACGGAACTGTTACGCGGTGGTGCTCGCAAACCGTATGGGTGATAACGGAAAAGCTGCGAAAGCCAGAATGGAGCTGGCGGAGTTTGTGTTGAAAACAATGAAGAATGTGAACTAGCAAATTGTCTGTCAGGATCGGGCCAGGAAAATCTGGGAAAAGTGGGTTGCTGTACTATAATCATGAAAGAAACAGAACAACTGCATGATTCGTGCCGGTTGCGTTCGACTCTGGAAGCGTTTGCAGTGAAACGCTGGCGCAAGAATGCTGATCGTTCAGATGCCGCGAAGAAACTGAAAAATATACTGGACCGTCTGCGGAAACTTGCCATGCGCGGGGATTATCCTGCATTTCACCAGGTTGATAATGAGTTGCACCGGACGCTGGTAGCCTCTGTGAATCTTCCATCACTGTTGAAAAGCTGGGAATTGGTTGCCGCAGATCTTGATGCGTGGATCTTGCAGGTCAAAGAGCAATATTGGCCGAACCTCATGGCTCTTTACCGGGAACATGTTTTACTTCTCGATGCGTGGCAGTCCGATGATGACTGGGTGGCCGAACAGGCTACACATCAGCACCTGGAGGCCGGCTGGTATAGGATCGCGGCCATGCGCGGCAAGTACGCTCCGGAAATTGATCCGGTTGAACGTGCTATTGCTTTTATTTCGACTCACTTTGCCAGTAATATTGAAATAGAATGGATTGCGCGTCATGTAAGTTTTCTTAGTGTCAGTCATCTCAACCGCCTTTTCAAAGAGCGATCAGGTGTTTCACCCTATCACTTTTTGAAGCAGGTGCGGTTGGACCGTGCTGCGCAGATACTGCGATCTTCGCCTGCATCGGTTGCTGATGTTGCCAGGCGTACAGGATACAGAAACACATCGCACTTTGTCCGTGATTTCCGGAAAAAATTCCGTGTAACTCCCCTGGTTTACCGACGGAAGAGTAACGTTTAATCACGTAATTCGGGTCAGATTGATATGGTTGTGTAAATGATTATGAGAATTCTTGGATCACATTATTGCGGTCAAGTCCTGTTGGTTTGTCTGCTGGTGGTGGCGTCTGCATGTGATGCCAAAGCCTGTACGCTCTGGGGTGTGGCGGGGACGAATGCTGCAGGCGGTACCATCATTGCCAAGAACCGTGACTGGGAACCTGACCATATGCAGGTGCTGAAGATGTCACGTGCAGGCAAAGGTTATGCGTGCTTTGGCCTCTATGCCGAGGGAGGTACAGAGCCTGGGATCAAGGAGGGCGTGAATGAGAAAGGGCTCACAGTCATCACCGCCTCGGCTGGGAGTATTCCGAAAAGCATGAGGGATAATCAGCCGGGAAAGAGGGGGATTATCAGCAAGCTGTTGTCCGGCTGTGCGGATTGTGATGAAGTGCTGACCAGGAAGGATTCGATTTTTCCCGGAGCCAGGGCGGGATTCGTAATGATTGCCGACAGGAAGAAGATCCTGATGGTGGAGATCGGGTTGGAAGGTAAGTACGCTGTCAAGGCCGTTGAGAACAGTGCAGTCGCACACTCGAACCATTTTCTGGACGAAAGACTTTCAGAATTCAACGTGAAGATTGGGAAAAGCAGTGCGACGCGGTTAGAGCGTGTTTCCCAGTTGATAAAATCACCGGCTCAACCTTTCAATACGGAGTCCTTTGCTGTAATCAGCCGCGACCAGCATGACGGCCCCGACAACAGCCTCTGGCGGACGGGCAGGAATGCGCGTACGCTTTCCTCGTGGATTTTGGAAACTCCGCAGAGTGGGTCGTCGAAGCTCAGGGTTGTGCTTGCCAATCCGGGCCAGCCGGAGGAAATACGGACGTTTGTGCTTGATCAGAAGTTCTGGAGCGAAACGCGATGAGAATCTTTACCAGTCCTTTCTTACGGTTTGATAATTAGGTAATTAGAGGCCTTGTATTTAGGTGTTTCTCAGGTCTGTTGTGTTTGCTCTTTTAAAAGTGAGTGGTTCCAATGGGGTTTCCTGATAGGTAGGTTCTAAGATGGCTGCTCTGACTGATGGCTGATCCTGCGCGACTCTTACCTGAAAACCAGAACCACTGATCTTGAATGTTCTGTTTTGATCATGTTTCTGTTCCAAGCCGCTCAAACACTTCTCCGAAAAGCGAATCATCTTGTGTCAAGCGGTAGTCATAATGCTTAATTCGTACATGCACAAACTTTGTATAAATGCACACAATCAGGAGGAGAGATATGATGATGAATAATCGGCTCGGCGAACTGATGGCTGCGATAACTGCGATTGTTTGCTGTTTTGCTTCTCCAGGATTCTCGGTTGATTCGCCGGTGAGTGCTGGTTCCGCCGGTTCAAAGGAACTGCCTTTGATACTTACTGCTCCCGGCCCTGAGTTTCTGGAAGAGGCGCGTCCCGGTAACATGATTATCGGCATGGATCGCACTCCGAAAGGACGGATCTGGGGCGGCTGGACCGGTACCGGTGATAAGCAGGACGGTTACTTCATTCTTGCCACCAGCGATGACAGTGGCGACACATGGTCGAAGCCGCGACTGGTTGTGGGCGCCCGCATTACACCCGGTCAGCAGATGTATGGCGCACTTGTAGGAAATCTTTGGACTGACCCGCTCGGGCGTTTGTGGTTGTTCTTCGACCAGCAGTTTGGAGAGGCCAACAAACAGATAGGCGATTGGTTCATTCGCTGTGATAACCCGGACGCCGACAAGCCGGTTTGGTCAAAGCCCGTGCGGTTTGCCGATGGTTGCACTCTAAACAAGCCGACCGTTCTCAAGAATGGCGACTGGCTGCTGCCTGTCTCGGATTGGCGAAAACTGACGGCGCGGGTTTTTGTCTCGACAGACCAGGGGACGAGCTGGACAGAGCGGGGCCACACCGTTTTTCCTGACTGGAATTTCGATGAACATATGTTTGTCGAGTTACAGGATGGCCGTCTCTGGATGCTTGCGCGAACGCAGGGGAATCCGTATGAGACATTTTCCCTGGATCAGGGCAGGACATGGAGTGAACCGAAACCTGCAGCGACTGTTCAGAATATTAACGCGCGTTTTTTCCTCCGCCGGCTTGCATCCGGAAGAATCCTTCTTGTGAAAAATGGACCGACCAATGAACGTATTGCGAAACGTTCTCATATGTCGGCATTCCTTTCCGATGACGATGGCAAGACGTGGCGCGGCGGTTTGCTGCTTGATGAACGTGCTAGCGTTTCATATCCCGATGGATTTCAGGCGCCGGATGGCTTGATCTGCATCCTGTACGACTGGAACCGGCACAGCGATGCGGAAATCCTGATGGCAAGATTCAGAGAAGAGGATGTGCTTTCTGGCAAGCCTGTCTCAAAAGATGCCAAACTTCAAATACTGGTTAACAAAGCCACCGGTCCTAAACCGGAGCGACTATACAACGGCATTGAGCTCTCACTGCCATGGCCGCCACGATCGTTGGATCCAAAGTCCGACAAACCTATGCCGATACCTTATCTGGAGCATCGGCCCAGGGTGATTCCTGTTGATATCGGTCGACAGCTTTTTGTTGATGATTTTCTTGTCGAGAAGACCACTCTTAAACGTTCTTTCCATAAGGCGAAAAAATATGAAGGTAATCCGGTGTTTAAACCGGAAACACCACGCGAGCTTGGATCATCCACGGAGGGTGAGCGAGGTGAGGAAGCGACAACGTTTCTTGGGCAGGGTGGTGTGTTCTTTGATCCGGCGGAGAACTTGTTCAAAATGTTTTACGTGGCAGGTTGGCGTGGTGGTTTGGCGATGGCCACAAGCAGGGACATGATCCATTGGGAACGCCCTGATCTCGGGTTGACCGGAGGGAATCTGCTTTTGCCGCAGGGTATCTGCTGGACAGGCCCGCAACTCAAGTCAGGTGGGTCCGATAATTGCGTATGGCTCGATCTTAATGCGACTAACACTGCCGAGCGGATCAAGTTCATGACATGCTGGATGCATGTGCCTAAAGATAAACGTCCGAAAGGTTTTAACCATTCACTTCATGTCTCGGATGGCCGGGTATGGTCTGATGGTGTACCGACCGGGATGGCAAGTGACTACTGTTCCTTCTTCTTTAATCCATTTCGCAAGGTTTGGGTATTCAGCATAAAGCAGGACAGGTCTCGTGGTAGGTGCCGTTATTATTCTGAGAATGCCGATTTCCTGAAGGGTGCGGATTGGTCAAAGTCGGTATACTGGACAAACGCGGACCAACTTGATCAACCAGAACCTGAGGGGCGGTATCCTGGAGCGGGTGAGACGCCGCAACTCTACAGCCTTAACGCTGTGGCTTACGAGAGCCTCATGGTCGGGATGCATTATATTCATCGAGGCCCGAATAATGGAATTTGCGACAAGGGTAAGTTCCCAAAGCTGGTTGATCTTGAGTTGGGGTTCAGTCGCGATGGGTTTCATTGGGATCGTCCAGATCGCGGCGGTTTCATCATGGGATCGCGGACGGAAGGAAGCTGGGACAGGGCCTACCTGCACGGTACGGCAGGCATGTTTGTTTTGCTGAATGACCAGCTTGTGTTTCCCTACATGGGGTCCTCAGGTAATGCGCCAAGTGGCAAGAAGGGTATGTACACCGGCGGCAGTATCGGCCTGGCGATGTTGCGCCGTGACGGCTTTGCATCCATGGATGCTGATGAGAAGAAAGGCGTCCTGACAACACGTCCATTAAAATTCAAGGGTAAGTATTTCTTTGTGAACATCGATGCGCCAGACGGCGAACTGCGCGTTGAAGTTCTTGACAAAAACAACGAGGTCATTGCGCCTTTCTCGTTTGAGAATTGCATGCCTGTTACGGCCGATAAAACGTTGCAGGCTGTGGAGTGGAAGGGTGTTGCGGATGTTTCAACAATTAGAGGCAAAGAAGTAAAGTTTCGTTTTCACCTGACGAATGGAAAACTCTACGCTTTCTGGGTAAGCCCCGAAAAGTCCGGCGCCAGCAACGGTTATGTGGGGGCCGGCGGCCCGGGATATGCCGGCACTGTTGATGCTGTCGCTAAATCCATCTTGAAGTAGTTAAACAGGAAAACGTCAAAGATGAGAAGAATCCTTGATGCCTTCGTCAATCTTTACCCGTTATGGATTGTGTTGTCTTCCATTGTGGGTATTTGTTGTCCGCCGGTTTTTCTCTGGTTCTCGGGTAATTGGATGACTGCCGGGTTTGCGCTGGTGATGCTGAGCATGGGGTTCACGCTTACCGTTGATGATTTCAAGAGGCTTTTCAGGATTCCAGGTTCATTTGCCCTGGGTTTTGCCTGTCAATATACCGTTATGCCCTTGCTGGGTTGGCTTATCAGTAAAGTCTTGAATCTTGAACCCGGCTTTGCCGTGGGTGTCATCCTGGTGGCATCGTGTCCAGGCGGAGTGGCGTCCAATTTGATTGCCTATCTGGCTCGTGCCAATGTCGCTCTTTCCGTTCTTTTGACAATGGCCTCAACCCTGACTGCTTTTGTGATGACTCCATTCTGGTGTGAACAACTTGCAGGACATATCGTCGAAGTCGACGCTTTGGGTATTTGCAGGACAACATTGATGACGGTTGTTGCTCCTGTGCTGATCGGTGTGGCTTGTAATACGTTCTTCCCGAGGGTCATCACGAAGGTGGCTGGATTTGGACCCCTGATCTCCGTGCTCGCAATCATCATGATTGCCGGCAACATTGTGGCATCCAGCGCGGATGCTGTTCTGGCTAATGCCGCCAGGCTTACACTGGCGCTGACCGCGCTTCATGGCTGTGGATTTGTTATTGGTTATCTGGTTACACGAATTTTCCGCTTTGGCCCGGAAATTGCCCGTACGGTTTCCATTGAGGTGGGAATGCAGAATGGTGGTATGGCTGCTGTTCTTGCTAAACGCCATTTTTCGGCAGATCCCCTGGTTGGGGTTCCGGCAGTTTTTTGCAGTGTCATTCAAACTCTGGTTGGTAGTCTCATCGCCGGCTACTGGCGGCAACGGCCCGTTAAAAAGGATGAAAGCATATCCGCGGATCGATACGGTATTTACTATTGGAAATGTGACCGTCCTGCAGCGTTCCATGGTACGGAGGACGGGTCTCCAGAGAATTCGCAGATGAATGTGCAGCTTCTTGCCGCATTGAAACAACGTTTTCCGAATGTATTGCTTGACCTTCGCACTGCAAGCGGCCAGGGCAATCATCGTACATTTAGATTAACAATAGACAGTGCATCTCGTGGAGATTCTGCTTCTGCCGGGAAACAGGAGGCTTTTGTCCGCGTGGAGGATGGCCCGGAACGTGACAGTTATTTTGAAGTTGAGGCGCGGCTTTCAGAAGAATTGCGCAGGAACGGAATCCCTGTCCCCCGGGTGATTGCTTTTGACTGTGCCCATGCTGAAACGCCTTTCGCATGGCAGGTGCTTGAGCATGTTCCCTTCCCGGACCTTAATCAGCACTACAAGAACGGAACTCTTGCGCTCGGGGAAATCTCTGAATCCATAGGTGAATCTGTAGCCAGATGGCAGAATATCAGGCCAAAAGGTTTCGGGCCGTTCAGCGCCTCCAGCGCGCATTCTGATGGCTCACTGCATGGCCTGCATGGCGCATATGAGTCTTATTTCATGTTGAATCTGCAACGCCATCTTGATTTTCTAATGAGCCACAACTTCTTTACACTACAGCAGGCCGAACGTGTCATGCATGTTATCGTGACTCACCGGAATCTGCTTGCGATATCGCAGGGCTGCCTGGTTCATAAGGACCTGGCCTTGTGGAATATTCTCGGATTGCCCAAACAGATAGAGGCATTTATTGACTGGGATGACGCTATTTCCGGTGATTCAATGGATGATATCTCGTTGCTGGGTTGTTTTCATGATGGTGAAGTGATCCGTCGTGCGTTAAGAGGATACGCACGTGTACGGTCCTTGCCTAATGATTATCTGCAGCGTTTCTGGCTTCACCTCCTGCGTAACATGCTGGTTAAGGCCGTGATCAGGGTTGGGGCAGGATATTTTGAACGTACCGACAATTTCTTTCTTATCAATTCCGGTGCATCCGGTGCTGATCTCGAGAAAATGACTCGAGCCCGAATCGATATTGCTGTACGCGGTTTGACGGAAGATTTAGATTTATCAGCCTTATAACTTATGGAAAAACTATGAATACAACTGATCAATCACGTGCATCTGTTCTGTCTCGCATACGTGGTGCTGGCCAGACCACCCCTCTGCTGGGAACATGGCTTTCGATAGGATCACCAGTCATAGCAGAACTGGTAGGACAATGTGGATTTGACTGGCTGTTGGTCGATCTTGAGCATGGCTGCGGTGGTGAGTCGACGCTTTTCCAGAATCTCCAGGCCTTGCGCGGTACAAATGCTGCTGTAATCGTGCGTGTAGGAGCGCCGCATCCGGACTTGATCCAGCGGGTATTGGATTGGGGGGCAGATGGCATCATGGTGCCACATGTGGATAATGCCGGAATAGCCAGAGCGGTGGTGCGTGCGGTTCGTTTCCCGCCGCACGGTACGCGTGGTTATTCGCGTTCTGTCCGGGCCTGCGGGTATGGCCTTAATGTGCCGGAGTCCGAAGTGCAACCTCTGGTTTTTGCGCAGATAGAAACCACGGAAGCTGTAGGCAATGTTAAGGAAATAGCGGCAGTTGATGGTGTTGATGTGCTTTTTATCGGACCGTCAGATCTGACTTTTGATCTCAAGGCGGCCGGTTCCAAACAAACCTACGAAGCATGCCTTAAGGTTGTGGCAGAAGCTGCTCACGCTAACGGCAGGAAGGCAGGTATTCTTAACCGTAGCGAAAATGATTTTGAATCGCTGGTTACGCAGGGTTTTGCCGTACAGGCTCTGGACTCTGATATTGCTATTTTACGTACACGTTATCTCGATATCGTCAAACGTTTCCGTCATATTGCATGAGCGAATCAGTGCTAATGCAATATCCGGACTAATCAGAGCCTGCAGCAATTGGAATCAGAATCTCGTTCCGTCGCATGAACCATGGGGTAAAAGGGGGATTGTAGCGAGCCCATATGGAATCGCCAATAATGGTAAGGTTCTTTTCTCGAATCCATGACTCCAGTTGTGCTTTCTTTTGAAGGTAATTTTTTTCGCTCCAGAAACCTGAATAACGCACTGCGGCGATCCGGCGGGCTGGAACCTGGCGCAACTTGACATTTGGATCTGTTGGTTCTGGAAGTGTTTCCAATGTGTACGAAGCCGGCATAACGAAGCTTACAGCCCATTTTTCCTCAGCACGTTGTTGCCCTACGGGTGCCGTCATCTTGATCTTATCTCCAGTTGGCTCTTGGGACACTGGAGCGGTCATGGCCACTTTTGCGCGTGACCTGTTGTTTCCGGATATATAGCGGAAGAGCCTGTTGAATGCCTTGTTTCCGGCCTCTTCCAGGGTTCCGTCCACCACGGTTTCGGCGAGGATATGAGATGCATAATCACGGACCTCGTACTCTTTGTCGTTTTTTACCAATGTGTATGTTGCTTCTTCAATCGACATGGCATCTAGACCTCCAAAGATCATGACTACGCCTGAAAGAATAACCCGGATTGGAAGTTTCATGATTCCTGTCCCCCTGTGATTCATAAATGCATATTTACCTGTCAACTCACCTCTTGAGGCGTTGATCAGGAACTGGTTCCGATGTTTGTATTATAATCAATAGTGTCGAGATGTCTCTATTTATTGTCTTCTGCTTTTTATGCCAAACGTGTTTTCATCCAATTCTCGATTTTAGTCCTTAGCTCGTCTGGCACGTTACTCCACTCTGTGTTAGTAGAGAGGATTAGTTCGCATGATTGCTCTGCGGCAATGCCGACAATGTGACAAAACCAGTCAAAATGAGTCCACTCACGGGGAGTGGGGGAATGAAGTCGAGACAGGTCTGGATCCCAGTGGATTTCGGCGGCCTCGAGATAGATGTATGGAAATGTTTTGGTTGCAGGGGTGATGTAGATCCGCCCCTGTTCATCAATACCGATTTTATTTATGTAATCTCTTTCCATAAATTCTTAAGTATAACGTCATTCTCAGGTGTTCGAGTGCCGAGGGGCACGAGAATCACCAGCTGAAAATGGTTCGACAGTCTTATTCGTAATGGGTCCACATCCGGAGAACTTTTACCGTTTTGATATTCTCTATTACCTCATAGACTAGACGGTGCTGGATGTTGATCCTTCTTGAATAGGCTCCGTGTAGCTCTCCGACAAGCTTCTCGTATGGAGGTGGGGTTTGAAATGGATTCTTGGTGATGATTGCCAGTAATTCTTCAGCTTTTGGCCTTAATCCCGAAGCAGATAGTTTCTTGGCATCCTTTCTGGCTTGAGACGCATAAACTATTGTCCAGCTCACCACTCAATCTCCCTGCTGCATTTCGAAACAGGAGTTTTCATTCCTTTGACTATCGAATTCTTCATGCCGGGAATTGAGGTGAGGAATAGAGTTTCCTGTATGGCTCGCCAGTCGTCTTCGGAAATCAGAACGCCATTGTTTCTCTTTCCCGTAATCTGGATCGGTTCGTGTGAATGTGCCACTTCATCCAGAAGTGAGTAAAGTTTAGTCCGTGCTAAGGTCGCAGTTAACGTGGTCATTTGTATATTCTCCTTATTCGTACGCAATAACGTACGCCAACATCGAGGCTAAGTCAACAAGCATTTATCTTGTTTCTCTTCTGTCGAAAGAGACTGTCGAGAAACTGTTTTCAGGAGGTTGGATCTCCTGCCTGGTTAATTTCTGATTATGAAAGCATTTTTGGGATGGGGAATGCAATCGGATGCGAGGAGAACGGGTTCGTGGCCTTATCATATGAGTTTCTGGAGCGTCATAAAGCAAAAGCTGTCATGTCTATGGATCCCGGTGCCGTCACTGGACAAATCCTATTGACTCCGCATGGGTGTTTGACTGGAAAGCTCAATTTCAGGTCGTAGATCTGTAAACAAAGCTGCCTAAGGTGCCCGGCATGATTTCGACACGCTGGTGGGAACATGCAAACAGCCGGGATGTGAACCCGTAGTTCATCTATCGTTCGTGAAAAAACTTCGGGACGGGATCCTTTTGTTCTTTACTCACCAGGGCTTAATGGGGGTTGGATGATCATTTCTTTTTTGCAATCCCGACAAGAATAATTCCGGAAACAATAAACACCAGTCCTATCGTGAAGCCGAGTCCAATCAGGACAGCATGGCGATCGAAGAGAAGGTGATAGATTCCGAGACAGGAGAATAGGGCGCCAAGAACAATAGTGGATATTCCAGCACCCTTCGTGCTGCGCGTCGTTCTGGTCAACACCAACCTGAGCGCAGAATCACGCTCGGCAATCTCCTTTTCGCATTCTGGCGAACAAGCAAGTTTACCGGTGGAACCCGCACGATGGCAGTTCGCGCAGATTGCTCTGCCACAACTACAACAAAAACCAATAGCCATTGATTCTGGATGTCTTGCGCAGTTCATCTTTAGTTCTCCTTCATCCAACGCATGGCATAATGGTTGAGGTGAAAGCCGCTTTCACCGAGTATACTCAATGCTCTTAGTTGCTGCTTGCTTTTTGAGAATAATTTCTGGTGTACTAACGTTTGCTATCCACGAGGTTGTGGTTCCTGCGTGAACTTTGATATTGGTCTTGTCTTTCGGATTTCCTCCCCAAATATGAGACTTATCCTCTCTCGTCCACACGCCATGTAGGACATATTCATTCCAATTCAGTGTTACAGTCTTAGAGCCCTTGCCTTTTTGCGGAATAACTAAACCTGCATGTTGTTGTGAAATTGGCGGAAAGACCCGTGCTTCTGGTAAACATATAGTTAGGTCTGTATCATGGAAGGTATAACTCTCTTCAAGACAATTGCTGATTTCAACTTTAACTAATTCGTCATTACCATTTGTCTTACTTCTAATCTCTACGTCGAGAGCAATCTTTGGAGGTTGAGGGCGTAGAACTATTTGTGTTGCTAAATTTGAAAAAATGGGCTGGTAGTTGAAATATTGTTGGCTTTGGCGATTCTGAGTTTGCGACATAAATATGATTTTCAAGAAAAAGTGTATTCCCCTTTGGTAGAGTTTCGGGAGGGACTGGATACCCTTTGAGGGCAGGATGTGCAAAAGTATAAGACTTTGCCGGAGTGCCGTCAGTCTCGACAAACTGTATTTGAACTTGTGCAATCGTAACGTCTGATAAACATGACAGCATGATTGCCGCTTGTATTGCTTTAACGCAATTGCTCATAATTTTTTGCAACTAACGTCACTTCTCTGGCGCGGGCTTTAGACCGTCGCCAGCAGAAGTTTTGGGACTGATCAGTTTTGCATGCGGAAAATATGTTCCAAGTCGCTTGGTGTCGCGAGTGATAATCGGAATTCCGGCGGCTTCCGCATGGCCGCCAATCAGGAAATCAGGCAACACCGAGGCTTTCAATCCTTTACGGGCCTTGTACTCACCGAACGCCTTGGCTGCACGGAAAAGCCCCTGCCGGGGTATCTCCTGGTAGGTAAGTCCGAACCGCCTGATGACATCCTCCACAAACTCGATCGAAGGACAACCGAAACAGAGTTCTGCGTAGACGATGGGATTGATGACAAGTCCCGTACCGCTATGCCTTTCGAGTTGTCGCAGAGACCAGTCCGCCCATTGCGGATCGTCAGTCAGGATATCAATTAACACATTGGTGTCCACGAGGGCAGGCATCAATCCCCCCGCGTTTCCCGCATCCACTGTTTCGTGGTGCGAGTCCCCTTAAGAACCCCACGTAAGGCCGAAAACCTGCCTCGGGCTCCTTGTGGTGCATCATGTTTAATCAGCAGGACTGCGCCACCCGCAATCCGGAAGTCGACATCGCTGTGCGGGGCGATTGCGAGAAAATCCCGAATTCGTGCCGGTATTGTGACCTGTCCTTTTGTTGTTACTTTCATGGTATTACCATCGCATGTATTACTCTTCGTGTCAAGTCCCCTACATGAGTTAGGCGTCTATCCGCCTAAACCATTAGGTCGGACCATCTATCTAAACTGCTATATATTACGCAATTTTCAACTTCCCGGCATCCAGATATGTCGTTTTTATGCGAAATTCACTTGGGGGGCGACAGGCGCGACACGCTCTACCGTTGGCAGCTACAGGCCCGAAACAAATGCACCAAATCCCAGATGTGCTCGTGACAGGATAACGAGATTACAGTGCGTTGACATTTGAAATGTTTCTGATACAAAGCTCTGCGTAGGCTTTCAGAAGAGACAATTCTTTACAACCTAACACGGAGAATCCAATGGCTAATCGTGTCTTTATCAAAACTTCCATAATTGTTGCTCTTTTTGCTGTCACGTTTGCCCTTGTAGGATGTGACCAGAAGGCGGATCTATATGTTGCGCCGGATGGTAACGATGCATGGTCCGGCAAATTGTCGGCGCCCAATGCCGCTAAAACCGATGGTCCGCTTGCCTCGCTTGCGCGTGCGCGTGACGTGGTGCGCGAGATCAGAAGAAGTGGCAACGTAACAAAGCCAATTACTGTAGATATCCGCGGAGGTTTCTACACGCTGGCCGAACCGTTCAAGCTAAGTCCTGAGGATTCAGGCGCAAAGGATGTGCCTGTCATCTATACGGCGCACCGGGATGAAACACCCGTCTTTTCGGGTGGAAAACGCATCACAGGCTGGAAGAAAGGCAATGGCTCGCTCTGGCAAGCCGAGATTCCTGAAGTAAAGGCCGGAAAGTGGTATTTTCATCAGCTGTTTGTCAACGGCGAACGCCGAACGCGTGCACGTATGCCTAATGAAGGCTATCTGCGTACGGTTGGGCCATTGGAGAAATACGGCAAGGATCGCAAAGATCCTTCTTTCTCCAAGAACGAAGCTATTCGAAAAGGGTTCAAATTCCGCGAAGGTGATCTGAAAAGTTCCTGGCGCAACCTCGGGGATGCAAATGTCTTTCTTTATCACTCGTGGACCACTTCAATGCATTGGTTTGATCGTATCGACGAGGGGCAGGGGGCTGCTCATTTCGTAAACCGGTCCGGTTGGCCTATTGCCTACTGGGAAGCCGACCAGCGTTATCATGTCGAAAATATTCGCGAGGCTCTGGATTCTCCGGGTGAATGGTATCTCGACCGCACAACCGGCCTGCTGGAATATTCTCCTCTGCCCGGTGAAGATTTGAACAAGTTAGAAGTTGTCGCGCCGGTCCTGTCTCAGCTCCTGCTTGTTGAGGGTGACTGGGCGAACGGCAAATTCGTGCGCGATGTCATCCTGCATGGTCTTTCGTTCCGGCATGCCGATTGGGATTTCGCCGATAAGACGAAGACGGTCGATGGTCAGTCTTTTGTGTTTCTGCCTGGTGCTGTTCATGTTCGTGGTGCCGAGCGGGTCGTGCTTGACAGCTGTGAGATTGCGAATGCAGGTACCTATGCAATAGCCTTAGAGGATGGATGCAAATCCAACATCATCAGGAAATGCCATATCCATGATCTTGGGGGTGGCGGTATTCGAATCGGTGAGTTTGTCCGCCAGAAGACGGCGGCCAAGACGTCAAATACAACGGGTATGGCTGTGCCGGAACTGAGCCTGGACGGGACTGGGACGCGTGACACAGGTCACAATGTTGTGGATAATTGTTTCATTCACGATGGCGGGCATGTCTTTGCAGCCGGAGTTGGTGTCATCATCGGCCACAGCGCTTACAATGAAATCACCCACAACGAGATCTGTGATTTCTATTATTCCTCTGTTTCTGTCGGCTGGGTGTGGGGATTTGGGGCCAGTGCCGCGCACCACAACCTGGTTGCGTATAACCATCTTCATCATATCGGCTGGGGTATGCTCAGTGACATGGGCGGCGTCTATACGCTCGGACCTTCCCCGGGGACGGTTGTGGCCCATAACTATATTCACCATGTCAACAGTTACAGCTATGGTGGCTGGGGTCTTTACACGGATGAGGGTTCTTCCGAAATAGTCCTCGAGGATAATATTGTCCACGATACCAAAGATGGCTGTTTCCATCAGCATTATGGCCGTGCTAATATCTTGCGCAATAACATCCTTGCTTTCTCGCGTGAAACGCAGATCCGCAGGTCCCGCGAGGATGTCACCAATTCCATGATTGTTGTCCGTAATATTGTTTACTGCGACAACGACAACATGCTGAGCCGTGTGTGGAAGAACGGTGACTACCTGGTTAACAGCAACCTGTACTGGACGACGTGCAAATCTGAACCTTTCTTTGACGGTCGCGACTGGGAAGAGTGGCGTGCCACCAGCGGCCAGGACAAGGATTCGCTGATCGCCGATCCGCTGTTTGCTGATCCGGTAAAACGCGACTTCCGCCTTAAATCCGGTTCGCCTGCCGGGAAGATTGGTTTCCGGCCCATTGAGTTGTCCGGCATCGGGCTTTATGGTGATTCGGTCTGGGTCGCATTGCCGGGCAAAGTTAAGCGGCCGGAATTCAATCTGCCACTGACAGCGAAACCGAAGCTAACATCCTTTGCTGAGGATTTTGAAACCACACCAAAAAGGGAAAAAACCGCCAATGCAGATACTCTTGGTGAGAATGTAGACGCTACAATCCGCGTTGTGGATGATGTTGCGGCATCGGGCAAACACAGTCTCAGGTTTGTTGATGCCCCGGGCCTTTCTGCGGCGCATAATCCAATGCTGCAGTACAAACCGCGCCTGATCAAGGGTGTGGCATGTGTCAGTTTCGATATTCGCCCCGGGCCGGGGGCTATTCTGTCGCATGAGTGGCGTGATGCTGCCAATCCGTACAAGACAGGTCCATCGCTTTGTGTCGAAGCAAATGGCGATGTGAAAGCCGACGGAAAGAAACTCACGTCTGTTCCGCAGGAGAAATGGTCGCATATAGAGATCTCCTGCGGGCTTGGTGAGCAGTCTTCCTGTTCGTGGGACCTTGCGGTTACTCCTGCCGGTGGCGAACCGCAGAAGTTTGAAAAGCTTGCCGTTCGATCCAGGGATTTTAAGCGTCTGCAGTGGCTTGGGTTTGTGAGCGGGGCAACCAACACGGTGACATTCCACCTGGACAATATCAAGCTGGGTGTTGTGGCTGAGGAGAAGTAAGTCGTATTTGTGGATGGCAGAGGAAGCAGGTGGCATTTTGTGTCGGCATGGAGAAAGTGCGGCGGCTGCGTCACGCAGTGACGCACTACAGTCAGGGCTGTTACATCTTTCGGGTGTCTGGCGAAGTTGGGGCGGGCAGGTGCGACCGCCGAAGAGAAGAACGGACGGCCCGGCGGTCCGTCCCTACCTTAGGAACGAAATTGGTAGGGCGGCCCCGAATGTTCGGGGCGCCGTATTTATATAACGGCGCGTCCAGCGGCCGTGCCCTGCCATTCCTGGTATTCAATGCACCTAATCGCAGATACGCCCGCGAAGTTGCTGCGGTTTAAAACGTGCTTGACGGTGATTCATGTATTAGGTTAGCTGAGTGGATGCTGAACGTCCCGGTTCAGGGTCAAATACTTTGAAATCAGAAGCCTCGCCGTAGTCGAAAGGAGCATGTTTCATGTCCATTAAGAAATATCCAGTTACGCGAAGAAATTTTCTCAAGAGTGCCTCAGGTATGACGATGCTTGCAGGTGTAGGTGCCATCGCCCCTCAAGGAAAGACTTTCTCAGCAGAGAAAGATGCGTCAGCCGGCGATAACGAAAAGAAGCTGATATTGTTGAAAGAGCGTGTTTCGTCGGTGGCATGGAAGGGTGATGTTGTGGTTGTTGGCGCGACTATGGGTGGAATGTCTGTGGCAGTTACTGCTGCGCGGATGGGCAAGAAGGTGCTTGTGATTGAGTCGCAGGGTGTGCTTGGGACAGAGACGTCATCGCAATGGAACGAACGGATTCCGGAAGGCTGGCTGGCCGATGATCTTGCCGGTATTTGCCGGCCACATGGCGGCTTCAATAATGGAACATTTGATCCATTTGTCACGACGCTGGCGTGGGACCGGTTGGCCGAGTCTGCCGGGGTTGCCTGCATGGTTTGCGTAGTACCTGTAAGAGCGGTTTGTGACAGCGATGGGCTGTTGAAGGGTGTTGAGATTGTCGGGAAAAGCGGGCGCCAGCTTGTGGCTGCGCCGATTGTTGTGGATGCCACACAGGGTGGCTCATTCTCCAGGCGGGCTTGTGGTCTCTCCGGGCAGGTTCCGGGTTCAATAACCCGCAGGATGTATGTGCAGGGAGTGCCTGTTGGTGAACTGGGTAAGGAGATCAGCGTTCCAGAACGTTTAGGTCTGTTGCGGAACCAGGTTGAAGTTCAGGCTACCCTCTGGGCTAATGAGGTCATTCTTGGTTATTCAATAAGCGCGTCTCCGGCGGTGTTGACTGAAACATCGTTTGCCCTGGAAACATACCACAAGGGTTTACTGGTCATGGAACATCTCCGCAAGAAGAACAAGGCGTTTGCAAATGCCCTGCTGGTGGATGTTGCTCCAAAGTGGCAGATAGAATTTGCGCCCGGGGCTGAGCCAAAAGGATTAAAAAATACGGGACTTATTCCGCTGATGAATCCGGCAAAGGCCGTGAATGATAAGCAGTGGGTATCCAGGTTTGTTGGCGCTGCATGTGAGCTGAAAAAGCGGCAACCTCTTCCTGTGAAATTGATGACTGGAGTACTCTCTGGGAATGAGCCTGCTAAAACGGATGAATTACGTGTAACTGTTGAACGGGATTGCGAAGAGACAACGCTGTCTGGCATCCAAGCCCTGTTGCATGATCCAAGTGATGTCGTAGTGGCGGGTTATGGAACCGGCGGGATATTCGCTTCGCTTTCGGCAGCATGGCAGGGGGTGAGTGTTACTGTTCTGGACCCTGCCGGGATTCCGGGCGGCATGGGGACGGCCGGTAAGATTCATTCCTATTACCATGGTATACGGGCCGGAATGCAGAAAACGATCGACGAGAAGACGTCCGTTGCAACAACGATATGCGGGAAGGCCGGCGGGTTCCATCATGTGGCCAAGGTTGAGACTATGATGCGCGAAATGGAAAATGCCAAAATCCGCGTTGAAGTGGGGTACAGGGTGTTTGGGGTTATCAAGAAGGGAAATGCTGTCGAGGCTGTTGTAGCGGCGGGTGAAGATGGGTACCATGTGTTCCCGTGCAAGGTTGCCATCGATGCCACCGGGGACGGCGATCTTGCGGCAGCTGCAGGGGCACAATATACATTGGGCAGGGACAGGGATGGGTTCCCGCAACCTTACAGTTACACGCCGACGATGACGCGGGGTGGCAGGCTTGCGCATCATAATTTTGATGCGGGCTGGGTTGATCCCACTGATACAATGGATTATTCCCTTGCCCATTTTACAGGTCGTGCGCGGTTGTGGGATAAGGGTCCTTTTACCGACAAGAATCATTATTGTTCGCTGGCTTCACTGCTGGGTCTGCGCGAGAGCCGGTTTATCAAGGGGGCCGTTACTCTTACTTTCTCGGATTTCATGGAAGGGAAAACATATCCTGACACCGTGTGCGCCATGTATGCCCATTATGATAATCATGCCATTGATTATGCACAGGAAAGCGACTGGGCATGGCGGCATGTGGTGATGTTCGGGCTGTGGCGGTACCTCTGCAAAGGTGATATACCATATCGTTGTCTGTATCCCGCCGATGTTGAAGGTGTTCTGCTGGCTTGCCGTGCCTTTTCGATTGATCATGACCTGCACCAGCTGGCAAGAATGATACCCGACATACAGCAGGTTGGCGAAATATGCGGACTTGCTGCTGCGATAGCTGTTAAAACAGGCAAGGCCCCTTCTGCCATCAACGTAACCAGGCTGAGAGAACTTCTCAAGGATCGTGGTGTTCTGCCTGCAGAAGTGCCCCAGCCGGCATTCAACCTGCCGTCTGGTGAACTTTTCCAGGCGTTGGGAGGCGACAAGAACGGACTTGCCATGTGGAGACTGGCGCAGAAGCTGGAAAATGACAAGCCAGATTGGGATGGTTATTTCAAGACGCAAACAGATGCTAAGAAGAAATTTGCTGCGGCGGTCGCTGCGATCATGCGCGGAGATGTATTGCCTGAAGCTGTCCAGGTGCTTGAGGCTGCCATCAAGGAGCGTGTGGATGAGCCCAAGTTGGGTATCAAATCACCCGCGCGGTATATCGTGGCGGCACTTGCTCTTGCCTCGGTTAAATCGCCTGGAATCGAGAACCGTATAGAAGAACTCTTGAAAGATTCTTCTTTGTCCGGCCTTGACGTCATGTTGTTATACCGGGGGCTGGGCTGTATTGGCGGAACAAAAGCAATCCAGGTCATACGGGACAATTTTGGTCGCGGGAATAGTTATGAAAATTCACTGTGGGGGCAGGCTCCTCAATTTAAAACCCCGGTGACTTTTATTGTCGAGTTGTGCGCGGTCCGCGAATTGCAGGCGATGGGATGCTTTGAGGAGTCGTCGAGGCTTGGGAATTACCGTAATTCGAGCAGCGTGCTCGTCCGAAGGTATGCGAGACGACTGGCTGCTGCGAAGAAGTAAGATTCCGGCCTGTGGCTGGAACAGGTCCGTATGGATGAGCCAGGTAAAAGCCTGGATAATGCTTCATTCTGATATGGCAGTAAGGGGGTATAATGCGATTTCGTTCTCCAGGCATTTTTTTACTTACAGCTTTCTTTGCGTTTAATCTGCAACTTCAGGCAAAGCAGGAGGCTGTTAATGTGGGGCGTGATGTTG
>MHBM01000312.1:0-457 GCA_001804885.1 Lentisphaerae bacterium RIFOXYA12_FULL_48_11 | reverse complement strand
AAGGCCAACAAGGCTCACCCGTGCCTGTTCGCCGATGCCGCAACCTTTAAAGTCCTGCGTGAGCAGACCTGTAACACCGAGCTGGGAAAACTCGTTCTTGACCGCATTTGCTTCGAGGCGGATCAGATGTTGCCATTTCCTGTCTGCAAGCGGGAGATGGAGGGGCGCCGTCTCCTCGGTGTTTCTCGACAAGTGCTGCACAGGGTCTCGATTCTGGCCATGGCCTACCGTCTTACTGACAAACGCGCTTACCTCGAGCGAGCCGCCGCCGAGATGCGGGCGGCTTCCGGCTTCACGGACTGGAATCCATCGCACTTCCTGGATGTGGCTGAAATGACTCTCGGGCTTGCAGTCGGTTACGACTGGCTATATAACGATCTTGACGATGTCAGCCGCAAGACTGTTGCTGATGCAATTCTCGAGAAAGGTTTAAAAACATCGCAAAAATATACCGGCT
>MHBM01000311.1:408-24329 GCA_001804885.1 Lentisphaerae bacterium RIFOXYA12_FULL_48_11 | reverse complement strand
ACATAGCATTTGGCCTTGTTGAAAGAAAAACACCCAGAACAGAAATAAAGTCGCGTGTGGACAAGACATTGCACCGCGTAGGTCTGGAAGGACTTGGCACACGCATGCCTGGCCAGCTTTCCGGAGGCCAGCAGCAACGCGTCGTCCTCGCCCGTGCGCTGGTTCTGAACCCGGACATAATGCTTCTGGACGAACCTCTTTCAAATCTCGATGCCAAACTGCGGGCTGAGATGCGGGAGGAAATCGAAAATCTGCACAGGGAAACGGGCATAACCTTCATCTATGTAACCCACGACCAGACTGAAGCTCTTTCACTTGCCGACCGTCTTGTCGTTATGCATGACGGAAAAATCTCCGCCCTTGGCACACCGCTTGAACTGTACCACCGTCCTCCCAATACTTTCTGTGCCGATTTTCTTGGTGAAGCCAATCTTATCCCGGGCCGCATTACCGGCAAAGATGGCGATTTCTACATTATCGAAACAGTTTTCGGATTGTGGATTGCTGCAAGTACACCAGGAAAAAGAATCGAGGACGGAACTGCGGTGGAATGCCTGGTACGTCCCGAGAATATCCGGACGGTAAAGCCCGATGGCGATTCGAACCAAATTGAAGCTGCCGTAAAGTCTTTACGGCTCAACGGTTCAACCGTTACAGCCATTCTTCAGGCCGGCGGCATAAACCTGCGGTCCACCCTGCTTAACGAATACGCCGTAAACCTCAAAGCCGGCACAAATACGACCTGGCATATTTCGCCGGCAAATACCATTGCAATTGTGAAAACGTAAAGAAACAGTACTCGTAAATCTATGCGGCGAACCGGAAACAACTATATTATGCTGTCAATGATCTTGGCATTCCTTGCCATTTTCCTCGTCTGGCCAATGGCTTATGTTTTCAAACGTTCATTCATTGATGCCAAGGGCTTCACGCTATTCTACTTTGGCAGCCTTATTTCCGATCCACTCCAGATGGAAGCCATATGGACAAGTTTCTTCATCGCTGTATTTGTCACGATTGTCAGCATTATGATCGCATCACCCATGGCGTGGCTTGTGGCACGCAGGTCGTTTCCCGGGAAAACACTGATTTCCGCCTTCATACTCCTGCCGATGATACTTCCTCCATTCGTTGGAGCAGTAGGAATGAAAATGATTTTCTCACGCTGCGGAGCGCTCAGTACACTGCTTATGAATCTTGGGGCAACTGATGAGCCTATCGACTGGTTGGGCGCATATCCACTGTTCGGCGTTGTTCTTCTCGAGGCTCTGCATCTTTACCCAATACTCTACCTTAACCTGGTAGCATCATTTGCCAACATCGATCCTTCTCTGGAAGAATCTGCCGCAAATCTCGGTGCAACACCATGGCGCATTTTCAGACGCGTCATTCTTCCTCTCGCCGCACCAGGGATATTTGCCGGTACAATAATCGTATTCATCTGGTCCTTCACAGAGCTGGGGACCCCTCTCGTCTTCGGAATGCGGCGCGTCCTTCCTGTAATGATTTATGACAGCGTCAGCGAGGTAGGCACCAATCCGGCCGGTTACGCGCAGGTTGTTCTGCTTCTCGTCGTCGCGGCCGCCGGCTTCTGGATCAGCAAGCGTCTCACAGGAAGCGGCAAAAACATTGCCACACTTGGCCGCATCACAGTTGTCAGAGAAGAAAAGAAAATGTCGGCAGGGCAAATGCTGGCTGTTTATGTCTTTTTCGGGCTGGTGATCTTCGTTTCCGTTATTCCACATATCAGCGTTCTTATGCTGGCTTCAAGCAGCAGGTGGTTTCTGACCGTACTGCCTGAGAATTTCACCGCAGAATTCTTCAAACGCGCGGTTGGATCTGAAGTGACACAAACCGCTCTTCTAAACAGCCTTTCGTTGTCGTTATGCGCTTCTATAATAGACCTGTTCATCGGCTTTACAATTGCATGGCTCTGCGTCAGGCGCAGAATAATAGGGGCCGGGCTTCTGGATACGCTTGCCATGCTACCTCTTGCAGTACCCGGCATTATTATCGCCTTCGGTTACCTGGGTTGCTTTGGAGGATTCCTTAACGACCGTTTCAGCTTTCTCAATCCACGTGTAAACCCCATGGCATTGCTTGCTGTCAGTTACGCCATCCGACGGCTACCGTACATGGTACGAGCAGCACATTCCGGCCTCGAACAGACAAGCCCGGTATATGAGGAAGCCGCAGCAAACCTGGGTGCCTCACCTCTAAGAGTTGTACTTCGTGTTACCTGCCCCTTGATCGCTGCAAATCTTCTGGCGGGTGGTATACTTTGTTTTGCATTCTCAATGCTTGAGGTCTCGGATAGCCTTATACTGGCACAGGCAGATCAATATTTCCCGATCACCAAGGCAATTTACGCACTGATGGACAGCCTTGAAAACGGCGCCAATATTGCATCGGCACTTGGTGTCTGGGGAATGGCTCTCCTCGCCGCAGCACTCCTCTGGGCATCCTTTCTGCTCGGCAAACGACTCGGCCAGATGTTCAGAATCTAGAAAAGAGCATTCAGAATCGGGTTTAAACCTTTCTTAATCCTGTGCTTTCTTATTTTGTGCCTTGGGAGATTCCTTCCACCTTCACTACTTTCTCCAGGATTGGACCGCCTATATCCTTTCCATCAAGCTCGATAACCACACGCGAAGGAAGAGGCTCAAGTATCGTGTTAGTGCCGACAGGATATCCTGTTTCGATTTTAAGGTTACCATCTTTGCCAACTGCAGAAATACGTATCATGTTATTAGCAACCGATACGCTACCCGGGGCCGTCACAAACTCTTTTCTCCATGACTCAAACTCTGTATCGGTTTTCAAACCACCGCCAATTCTGACCAGGAATACCGCGCCCGCACCCTTGACATCTGGAACCTTTTCACTTCCCTCGTAGTGAGTTACAGTCAATCTGACAGCACCATTCTGATTCGCGTCATCGACAAACTCGATCTTCGCCGATTTATCGCCAACCCCTGAAATCCATGGAACCCTGACCCCAACCGCCGCCGTTCCCTTCCGCAGGAAAAGCGGTTCACCGCCATTAACCGGAATCGCAAACTGTTCCTTGTTCTTGAATTCAACCTTCTTTTCTCCTATCCAGAAACCATCGGCATTTCTCGGCATGACAAAATGCGATTTCAGCACTGTCGCTTCATCAAGCATTGTTTCTTTCCTGTACAAAACCAATCCAACAGCATCCGTTGTCCGCTGTGCAGCGGCCCAGAAAGGACGCATGTGGAGAGTCTTGCTGTGAGGCCCCTTCCCTTCCTGAACCTTTATCTTTCCATATGGGTCGTTACGGCAATCTGGAATAAAATAACACCTTGGCGTATCCGTATCACACGCAAAGTCAACACACAGCGGCATATCCATGTTGTGATAATTTGCCGATGCTGATCCCATGGAGACATCCTGCATGACATAATGGGTACGCGACTGTACCTGATCCGGCCCCCACGCCTGTCTTACAAGCCGCGGAAACTGTGTACGATTTATTTTGAAAAGTTTTTCAGATGGCCGCCAGCGAGCAAGAACAAGGTAAATAGATTCGGCACCACCCTCAGGTTTACCTTGAATCCAACCGTTGTACCATAGATGGTTAGCAAGCCCACCCTTAGCACGCAAATAATCATAATCGCGGCTGTGCGGGCCGCCAAGCCGTTCAGAGCCAGGAAACCAGTTAAGGGCAATATCAGTCCAAAACACTTCGAGCATCGCACTCGCCTGTTTCCGCCCGGTCTCGCGTCTGCAATACGCTTCGAGCATGAGAAGATCATCGAGATCGACCCTGTAGTATGTCGGGCTGCCATATTCATAAATACCCGATTCAAGGGTACGTCGGACAATACCGTCGAACCGCCGGTAACCTTCATCTGCAACAGCAGTCATTTCCAGTGCCTCACCTAGAAGGATCAGGTTGGCAGCATTCATCAGCGCAATATTCGTATAGGTATCGCGCACCTTGTGCCGCATACAGCCTTCAACCGCATAATCAAGAACTTCACACAAAATCTTTCTGGACTTTTCAGGCAGTCTGTCGCGATGCTTTATCCAGATCAGTGATGCACTCTGCATGCAGAATTCCACAGCATTGTAATCTGTCACACCTTCTGTCCACCAGTACCACCTGAAGTTACCATATCCCCTGCTTGCCTTGTCTCGATCCTGCATCCTTGCACCAATCTCAAAAAGTTTTTCAAGACGTTCGGGATGAATCCCTGCCTCACAGAGGGCAAGGGCCGAGGCAAACAGTTCACGGCACCCCAGGTTATCAGGCAGTGTATTTGCTTTTGTCCAGGTTCTTTCAACACCGCTTACGGAATAATCCACAACCTCTCTTGGCTCCGGCAGTTTTAACGCGTGGTCCTGAGCAGGAAGGAAATGCAGCAAGCACAACCACACTGTCACGGCAGTAAAAAAACTCAACGACTTATTCCAGTCTGAAAGATTTTTTCTCATAAAACTCCAATTGTTTTCCAGGTGTCCGCACCTGTCTCAATCGTTACAACTTCTGGAATTCTAGTTATTTATTGCACGCTGGATGGCGGCAAGAGCCTGTTCTTTACCCTGCTCAACAGTCAACTTCTGAGCCCACTCGTTAACTGCATTACGATCCACATGTGCCCACTGAAAAGCAACATTAGAAACCACGTTATTTCTTACTTCACCACACGGCATTTGCTCAACAACATCTGCCGCCGCCGTTGGATCTGTCCGTGCCAGAGCCATAGCAATAGTGGCCTGAGCATCAACATGTTTTCCGGCATCAGTCAATTGATCAGCCCAAGCTAATACGCCTGTGTTGTCTTTCTCTGTCCAGTTCCAGATAATTGTCCGGAGAGTTACGTCCAGTTCCCTGCCTTCGGGCATCTGCTGAATAACCCAGGCTGCGGCACCCGCGGGATCATCTTCCGCCCAGCGAAGGGCTAAGGAATGCATAACAGCATCACGCTCCGACCCATCAGGAACCTGCTCCGAAAGTGAAATGGCAACCGACAAATCCTGATTAAGAATCTCTGAAACAGACATTTTCTCCGGTTTAGCATTTTCAGTGGTCTGCCCATCAGACAGAGACTGATCACCCATGGCACTACCTCCCGCAACTTTCCCAGCAGTACTCTGACCCCCAGAAACGAGTAACTGTGAAATCGAATAGAGAGCGCATTCCCTTCCCCGACATTCAGCAAGTTGACTTACCCATATCCTGGCATTATCCGGTTCTTTTTTAGCCCAACGGATAAGAAATAGCTGAAAGTCAGGTATCATCCCCAAACCACCAGGCAGATTCTCGGAAAGCATGGACACAGTTTCCCCGGAATCGCTGCCCGTAAGAAATGCAGCTATTCGCTTCAAAGTCGGATCATTTGTATAACCGGAAGGAAGAGCTTTGGCCCACTCAGACGCACGCGCTTTGTCATCTGCTTCACTCAATACCATTGCAATATTATAAAGCGCATAAGTGTAGCCGGAATCTTTTGGCAGATTCCACGCCCACGCAATTGCCGCGTCTATGTCTTTTCGCGCCCAATGCCACGCGATTGCGCCTTTAGTCAAATTACATGAATTGAAGTCTTTCAGGAGGGCGAGTCCCTTCGCTGCCGATTCAGGATCAATACCTGCCCATTGATCAAACAAGGCCTGTAAAGCGCTGTCACGCCCTTGTTCAGCAGAAAGCGATTGAACCCATGCGAATGCTTTCTGTACGTCTTTTTCAATCCATTGCCGCAACACATAATGTATTAGGAAAGATCGATCTCCACCTTTTGGCAGTTTTGTCACTACCCAGCCGGCACAGGCAGAAGGATCAAAATCAGCCCAAGCAGAAAGAAATGAGCGCACCATTTTCCATCCCGGCTTCATTTCCAGAAGCATTGCCAGGGCCTTATCCATTTCACGCGCAGAGAGCGTTTGGACAATACTGCTTACCATCCTGACATCTTCATCCCGGAAAGCCTGCATCAGCCCCTTTACTTTTTCAGCATCCAGAACTTCATCATGCAACTTTCCAGAAACCTGCCATGGTCCATCAGTAACACCTCCCTCCGTTACCGGCCCATTAAGGGAGATGACACCACGACTCTTTATTATCAGTAAAATCGCAACGAAGAGCGCTGTCGCACATATAAGGAATATCCAGGGAGCAGACTTATTCACCATTTAATCCTTACTTTGTTTTTACCCTGTAAAATCGTTGGGTTGCCAAAGCGGGACCGGGAACCGTTATAGAGCCATCATCGATCCAGGAATGCCGGCCAACACGCCCCTCGATATTCGCAGCAACCGTCCATGACTGAGTATCAACAAGATTACCGGAATACTGAACCTGATAAGTAAAAGCCGCATCACCATCCCACATCATTTGTATTCCATTGGTAACTTGAAGAAAGTTTTCGAGTACTGTTGCCTGTTCGAAGATATCCAGCGAAACATAGTAATCTGCACAGACTGTAGAGCCATCATAACCGGTTATCTTTACGTAATAATCTCCGGGCTCCAAGCCTGCCTCGTAGATGGCGGAAAAGTACCAGTTATTACCATCATCATTTGTTTCAACAAACTGCAGGGCGCCACCCACATCACGATAAAGAGTCAACACGGTATCCCCATCGCTCTGGTTGAGAAAAGGATTGATTGTGTCAGTCATTATCAGCACATTCGCCCTGTTTGTCAGACTGAACTTTACGTGGTCTGTATCCCCTGCCGGATAGATCGTATGAAGAAGCTGGTCACCTGACTTGATAACTGGCACACTATTGGTGGAGTCATCTGACTCATACGGATCTGCAGCAAAAGTCTCCAAAAGAAGCTGATACGACGAGACTTCATCACCAAATTCATCATTCACCTTGATCCAGTATGTGCCGGCTACAAGTTGGGTTGAAATATGAGCTGTTGAATTCGTGTGGTAACTATATCCAATCATACCGCCACCGTTCCAAAGTGAAAGTTCGAGGTAACCATCCAGTTCACCCATGGTCCTGATATCAACATCCGTTGCTGACAACAGCGTGAATGTTACCCAGTCCAGATCACCTGCGGGATAAAGTGTTTTGTACTGCATTTCTCTCGGAATAATGAGCCTGGCATTGGTATTTGTATTATCGCTTTCATAGCTGTCAGACATATTCAAGACTGCAAAATGCAAACTGTAGTAAGGTATGGCAGCATTGTTCGAACTCTCAACTCTTACAAAATATGTCCCCGAAGAAAGGGTTCTTGTCAGATAAGAATAACCAGGACAACCCCATCCGTCCTGGGCAATCAGGTTGGTTCCTGAATTGTACAATCGCAGCCACGTTCCGGTAGTTCCAAGAACACTAAAACGAATCTGCGCAGAACTGCTGGTAACCGCAATTTTTGCCCAATCAAAGTCTGCAGAAGAACTCAAAGAACGGTACTGAATCTCACCGTCTGTAATCCATGCCGCACCTTCCGGCGTATCATCGACCTCGTAGATATCCCATACAGATTGAGTGGCCGTAAGCGCTGCATGGGCATTTATACGGCCAAAGCCGTACTGCTGACTCCAGGAAACGTTGTAAGGCCAGGCATCAGCATCAATCTTATCACAGGTCGACTCCAGAATACGGCGCACCTCAAGACCATTCAGCGACGGAGATCTGGTCACCACAAGTGCCGCCGCACCCGCCGCGAGGGCATTTGCATAAGATGTCCCTATGACCCAGGTATAGTCGTCGGCAGAATAACCACTGGCACCGATTCTGTCAGTAGTAAGAAGTCGAGACACATCATCAGCACTCCCGTCTCCACTTCCACCACCGGGGCATACAATGTTCAACGAAGGTCCATAGTCACCGAACCATGGTCGTTTGTCATAACCAGAACTGCCGCCAACCGTCAGAACCTCGGGGGCCGTTGCCGCATCGGTATTATATCTTCTAAAAACCCCATCATTCCCCAGGGCACAACAAATGACACAGCCTTTGCCGCCACGCCCATGTACAAGCGCATAGTCGAATGCATTATAAATAACATCATCCGGATTCAGATAATAGCTGATAGCAATCACATCGGCGAACTGCGCAGCATATTCTATGGCATCTGCCCAGTCAGAACTTGTTACGGAAGCACCTGCAATCCGTATCGGAATGAATCGACAACCTCCAGCCATGCCAACAACCCCTGTTGTCCCATTGTTTACAGCAGCGGCAATTAGGCCCGCCATTACAGTCCCATGATTATCATCTGCATCCACCGGGGAAGGATTGTTGTTACCTTCCACAAAATTCCACCCTCGCCAGTCGTCAATATACCCATTACCGTCATCATCAATACCATTGCTTTGCTTGCCCCCTCCATACTCGCCAGAATTGATGAAAATATTTGGAACTAAATCAGGATGCGTAAGGTCACAGCCGTCATCCAGAACAGCTATGGCTACTGTTGAGGTTCCCATAGTAATATCCCACGCTTTCTCGGCACACATGTCACGGTTGATCATACACAATGGCTGACCGGTATTGTGAAGGTACCATTGATTGGTGAAACTGGAATCAGAAGGCAGAAACTTGGGTCGTTTTTGCTGCCGGTAATTTACTTCAGCCCAGACAACATTGTCAGCTCCTGATAAAGCCTCCGCCATGCGAACTGCATCATTAACACAACCCATTCGTAGAGTAACCCTGCCGGCGCGGCGACGGTCAGGTATAAACTCAACAATATTCGTAAATGATGACAGTGAAGCCTTAACATCCGCGCGGTTTATTGCCGGCGCGAACTGAACACACACTTCAGACGTGGGTGCTGAATATTTACGTGCAAAAAATGGCATACCCCTCTGGCCATGAGCAACAGAAACCTGCCCGTTGGCTGAGCTTACATTAGCCGAAGAACCATTCACTTTCGTCTCGAAAGATCCGGCATCTGCCATACAAGTCGTCATAATCATTGCCGTCCAGATCAGCAATGAAAAAGCACTCCACCGAAAATTGCAGTTAAAGACCCATTTCATAGGTTATTTTCTTAAGAATAACATTTGCAACATACAGTGTCGACCGATTTACCTGACGCAATTCCCTATAAACCAGCAACAATGAAAGTTGACAAATCACCAGGAAAATAGTATTTTACATTCAAAGAATGAGACTTAACTCACAATACTTCAAACAGAGTTTTCTATTAAGCATCAAATGTTCTGTGGTTTTACTTTTTGCAGCAGTTTTTTTATTTCCAGCAATCGCAGCTGAAAGCCGCAGTGGTACCCGGCGACAGATTAATCAGGCAGTAAAAACCGACTTGCCTGGCCAGGACAATAAATGCCAGAGCTACGACCAAAAAGCACAGTTGGCAATTAACATCAGCTTTTCGAAGGAATCAGGCAAGACGGTAACAGATCAATATGGGACCTGTTATAATGTTTTTGGCTACAGCCATTTTGAAGAAAAGATTTATCCTTCTGCATATTGGGGTGTGTTCCCCCTCTACTTCTTCGGAGATAACGTTGGTGTCACCGTTTCGGTTGTAAACCAGAGCACTTCACGAAAAGCTAAATTGCTTCTCCGAACAGAATGTTATTGTCTTAACACCGATGGAAGCAACGGCGCAAAACTCATGACTCCACGCGAAATTGAAACAACGGTAAATGCAGGCGAATCCAAGACAATCGATGCATCTTTCGAAACTGAATACACCCCTGAAGCAGATTCAGGCCTGGATAGGCTACTGATAAAGGTGTACAATGCGCCACTTGCAGATGGCGACGGAGAACACACCGTAAAGGGCGAAATAAACATCAATCCTAACAACTCCACAGACAACCAGTTTAATCTTACTCTGGCAGACGGCAGCGCCATTACCAGGGACACCCTGAGCGAGGCATCCACATCAGGCTTCAGCGGATATGCCGGAACCGCAAAATGCGTTGTTGTAAAACCAAAAGGGAGCGGCAACCAGAATTCCCTCATTCTTGACGGCAAAGAATATGTCATCTCAAACGCAGATACTTACTCCATTTCCAGCGACCAGATGACCGTCAACTTGTATAACGATCATTATCAGTCCGACGGTAAAGCAATGGGCCACTGGTTGATAGGAATCGATGCAAAGAATGCCAGCATCACTCACACCCCAGATGGCCAACCAAACAGCAAAGGCAATCCTGACGACCTGATAGTGATTAAGGAAGCAATCTTCTGTCCACCAGCCTTCGAAGGTGACTTGTGGCAATCTGTTTCAGATCTTCTGAACCAGTAACACGAACTACTAAACACCTGCCCTATTCCCTGCAACATCTTGCTTTTTCCACATGAATGGAGTTCCGGTTCTAAGATTGACTACAATGTACGAACTTACTACCCTCCCTCCTTATTTGTGTAATACCCAGCATAACCAAAAGGAGAAAAAAATTATGACATCAGTTGAATCAATAAAGGCAGTTGTGTTCATGCTTCTGGCCGTCGGCCTCACTGTAACAGCGGCAAAAAACACTATTGCCCAGGATAAGGCGAAACGTTGTGTGGTAGTCTGGTCAGAAGGAACAGCCCCAAAAAATGTTTATCCTGACGACATAAATGGCGCTATTGTTGAAGGCCTCAAGGGTAAACTCGAAGGATGGGAAATCGTCAAGGCCAGCATATCTGATCCTGATCAGGGAATTCCTGATGCCCTCCTTAACCGAGCCGATGTCCTTGTCTGGTGGGGACACAAAAAACACGGGGAAGTCAAAGATGAACTTGTCACCAAAATAGAGAAAAGGGTTAAAGATGAAGGCATGGGTTTCATCTCTCTTCACTCCGCCCACTTTGCCAAGGCAAATATTAAGTTGATGAGCATTGCCGAAACCAAGAAAGAACTCTTTGATAAAGTTCAGCCCAAGAACCGTGTTGCCGCCTGGGGTGCATATAAAGGCGATACGACAACACTTAAAGTCACAGTTAAAGACGAGAACCATCCCATAGCGAAGGGAGTTGCAAAAGAATTTACTATCCCGAATAGCGAACGTTACAGTGATCCCTATGCCGTACCGGAAGCCAAATCGATAGTATTTGAAGGTGTATTTGACGTCAAAGACGGAAGTAAAGATACGTCACAACAGGGATTCACATGGGATATCGGCAAGGGCAAAATGTTCTACTTCCAGCCTGGCCATGAAACTAATCCAATTTTCTTCGATGAAAACGTCCAGAAAATCATGGTAAATGCAATTCTTTGGGCTGCACCTGACAAAAAGTAGCATCAAATCTTGATTAAATAGATAAACAGGCGGCATTCAAATGCCGCCTGTTTGTTATCAGACAACCAGATGTAAAAGCTTTACTGTTTGTACCAAACATTTAAAATGTATGATAAGTCTTAGTACAGAAGGAAATAAAGCATGAATTCCAGGATCTTGATGATTTTGACGGGAATTGCAGGTGTTATTCAGTCGATATGTTATTACACTCAACTCCCGGAGAAAGTAGCCTCACACTTTGGCCCCTCAGGAATTCCGGACAGCTGGATGCCACGACTTGCAAATCTTTGCGTATCCTTAGCAATCTTCATTGGAATGACAGTAATGATGTTCTACACACCAAAGCTGATGACAATCCTGCCGGCCCGTTTTGTTAACCTTCCAAATAGAGACTACTGGTTGGATCACAATCGGAAAAAACAGACAATTCAAGATATTACCGAACGTATGTCCCTTTTTGGCCTTGCGATTAATTCATTCTTTATATTCATTACACACTTGGTCTTCAAGGCAAACTTAGCACAACCGGTAAAACTTGATGAAAATGCTGTACTGATGGCGCTGGGTATTTTCATGCTGTTTCTAGCCGGATGGTTATTCGCATTCATTCGCCGCTTCCGGAAAACAACGTCTAAAGGCCATTAAAAATAATATAAGCAGTAACTTTATTAATGCCTTGGCAAAAAAACTGCAAAATTAATAAGGTTAAAACTTTCCGGCAAAATGACAGACACTGAAATGATCTTGGCCACAAATCTTTACTGCAGGCACTTCCTTTGAACAAATATCCTTCGCGCGATGACAACGCGGATGAAAAGGACAACCTGGAATTCTTTCTGTTGCAGAAGGAACATCCCCTTCAAGCACAATCCGACTACTGCCCTGTGTTCTTGATTTCAACCCCTTGTCAACATCGGGAACAGCAGACAGTAATGCCTCCGTGTAAGGATGGGAAGGTTTGGCAAAGAGATCCATTGCCGGCGACAATTCCACAATCCTGCCGAGATACATAACCAGAATCCTGTCACACATATACCTTACAACAGCCAGATCATGCGCAATAAACAAATACGAAAGATCCCTGTCTTTCTGCAAATCCTTCATCAGGTTCAAGATCTGGACCTGCACAGAAACATCCAATGCCGAAACTGGTTCATCGGCGATGATCAGAACGGGGTTAAGTGCCAACGCACGTGCTATTCCGATCCTCTGGCGCTGTCCGCCACTGAACTCATGTGGATACCTAGCCGCATATCCGGCATCCAGCCCAACAGACCTTAAGAGCTCAGTCACGCGCGACGAACATTCATCAGCAGTTTTAACTAGTTTGTGAACCTTCAAGACTTCGGCAATACCATTGCCAATGGTTATTCTAGGATTAAGAGAACCAAACGGATCCTGAAAAATCATCTGCGTTCTCTGCCTGAACAGTTTCAACGATTTTCCGCGCAATGCAGTCACATCCTGTCCATTAAAATGAACCCCTCCCTCTGTGACAGGAACCATTCTGACTATAGCATTACCGATGGTACTCTTACCACACCCGCTTTCACCAACCAGCCCGAGAATCTCACCTTTCTCGAGAGTCAGGCTAACGCCATCAACTGCGCGTAACTCCACGGCATTCCCAAAACGGTCACGTGCTTTGAAGTATACTTTAAGGTCTTTTATTTCCAGTAATGCCACAACTATATATCTCCATATTCCTGCCTAAATCCAACCAGCATCTACTCGTTACTCAATTGCGAAGACTGCGTAGACATCCTGCTATTTGAATCACAAGGGAAAATAGCACCTCACGGAATGACACTTTTCGTCACTCTTTATCTTTGGTTCCTTCTGTTTGCAGACATTCTGAACCCTTGAACAACGTGGTGCAAATTTGCATCCTTCAGGCAGATGCGCAGGGTGAGGCACCGAACCGGGAATTCCTTTCATCCTGTCCGGCTTCTCGCCCGTTTTGCCTTCAGCCCCCAACCGTGGCACAGCGTCCAGCAAACCCCTTGTATATGGATGAGCCGGACTGGAAAGCACATCTTCCGTCAGGCCTGACTCAACAACACGCCCTGAATACATCACATAAACCGAATGCGCCGTATCTGCAACCAGACCAAGATTATGTGTTATCAGGACGACCGCCATTTTTAATTCTCTCTGGAGAGAGGAGAGAAGCTCTAGAATCTGCGCTTGGATTGTCACATCCAACGCCGTGGTTGGCTCATCAGCAACCAGCAGTTTAGGCCTGCAGGCCAGCGCCATGGCTATCATAATCCTCTGTTGCATACCGCCACTCATCTCGTGCGGATACGCGCGTATTCGCGTCTCAGGATCAGGCAGGCCGACCATCGCCATAAGCTTTACTGCCTCACTCTTTGCATCCACATCCTTTCTGTGAAGCTCTAATGCCTCCATGATCTGATCCCCGACACGAAAAACCGGATTCAAAGAAGTGCTGGGATCCTGGAAAACATAGGAAATGTCCCGTCCGCGCAGCTCTAACAACCGCTGATTAGTCATTTTCAGAACGTCATCCCCTTGGAAAAGAATCTCTCCTCCTGCATAAAATCCGGGTGGTTGAGGTATAAGGCGGGCAAGCGACATGGCTGTGACACTCTTTCCGCAGCCACTCTCCCCCACAAGGGCAACTGTCTCACCCTCGCCAACGACAAAACTCACGCCATCAACAGCCTTGATCGGTTCCTTTTCCGAACCAAACCAGGTCTTGAGGTATTTCACCTCCAGCAGTTTGCCATTACCTTCCATAATTTCGTATTATGCACAGCCAGAGGCCACGGGGAAAGCAAAAGAAGTACCCCTTGACGGATTAAGCCTTACGGGGGCAGACTGGAATGCCGCTAAGCTTACGGCGGTCGAACCGACCGCCCTCCAGAAGCAGAATACATGCGTTTTATTTGGAGGGCGGCAGGCCCTGCCACCGTCCGGCGCGGGAAAATTGTCTTAACTTAGCGCCATTCATACTATCTGACCCCGCATGCGCATGCGTACGTACGGATGAATCGGCAAGCATTTTTTCGGAGGGATGGAATTCAACGAGGCTAGGGGCTACTCGCGAATCAGTTTAATGTCGGCATCAGACATACGGCTGTCGTAGCTGGGATAAAATAGCTGAATCTGCTGACCGTCTTTACTCACAGTGCCGGAAACACGACCAAATGGGCCGGGTGGCGGCGGGCCTGTTAACTGCCGATTCTCGTCAAGCTTGAGGTTGAACCGAAGCGTTTTTTCTCCAAGCCGGATATCAAGATCCGAACGATTAACGGTAGAAACCATGTAAAGGAGCACCAAGCCGTTGCGGTGTTCTATCTCCCATCTCGTCATGTTGTTCCCAGGTTGACTCCATCTGCCAACGAGTTGCTCAGGCATAATCGCCTTTGGAGTCGTCCCAGACTTGCCGCCGAGCAGGTCGGTCATTTTCTTAGCGGTCGTCTTAAACGTCGAGGCTACCGACTGAGGCCGCGCGTCCGTTGGCTTTGCCGCAGGACTTTTCTCCTCCTTTTCCTTTCGAGCCTTCTTCTGCTTCGCTTCGAGGATGTAAATCTCGTCTTGGGCGTCGCGAGCCTTGCTACCGCCGGGATTGACCGCGATGTAGAACCTCAGCACTCGGATGGCTTCGTCATACTCCCCGGCGGACTTCAGTGCCACGGCGTAAGGCGGATAGAGGTCGATGCACCACGGCGCGATCAGCAGCGCGTGCTTGAATTCGCCGGCCCCATCGCGGAATTCCTCCGGCTTCTTCGCCTCTTTCACCAGCGTATCCGCCATGACAGCATGACGCCGCGCTTCCTCGGGGACAGCCGGAGGTGGATTCATCTCGCGGGCGAGCTTGATGATCTTCTCGCGCAACTCGTAGTCGCTGGGATTACGCTGTAGATCGGCCGCGTATTGCTTAAGTGTAGCTTGAGAATCGGCCGCGAAGACTTGCGCAAGACCAAGAAACAGAACTACGGCGGAAACTAGCGTGGTAAATGTTCTTTCTCGGGTTTGCATGACGTCAAACACCTCCATGTGGACCAAATGTTTCTCTTCGATCCAGATTTGTAGGGTTAATAATTTTGGTTCTCATCATATATTGTCAGATTGATCGGTTACGTTGCGAGTGCCCCCCTTACTCGTTCACCCTTCTCCAAACATCCGTGATGGCGCGTCTGCAAGGGTCTCCGGTGCTATCGTATCGCGGGTGATAGCTAAATACCAACACCGTGCCTTTGTCGCGGATCTCCCCACTCATTGGAGTTGCTTCAGGCTGATTTGGGCAACTATTACCAAAACGTCTGCCCCTCCCTTCGGGTGAAAAATGTGTACCTGCGATGTGAGCTCCATCAATCTTGCCCGCGTAATACCCCGAACCGGCTTTGGATAGGACCACTTGCCGACCATCGGCAGAAGCCCTGAAAGCGGGGACAAGTTCAAAGCGGTTGTCCCCGCGGCTCAAAAACTTCCACCGATGCTCGCCAGTCGAATCCGTCCACATTGCTTGTTGACAGGATGTAATAACATTTTCTATCCGAGGCTTTGATTCCTCCATCGCTCGCGGTTGGATCTCTTTCGCCGCAGCACCCTTGTCCGCTTTCTCCTTCTTGGCTTCAAGGCCATAGATCTTGTCTTGGACAGTCCGCGCCTCAGATTCTGGAAGTGTGAACAGCAGGTAAATCTTCAGGCTGGCTATCGCAGCGGCATAGTCCCCCGCCGACGCCGACGCCGACGCGTAATTGTAACGGGCTTCCGGCCACCATGGAGCAAGTTGGGTCGCTTGTTTGAACTCATTTGCAGCTTGCGAGAAATCATCCGGAGTCTTCGCCTCTTGCATCAACACACCACCTCGCACGAAATACCGCCGCGCCTCTTCCGGGATCGCCGGCTTCGGGTCAAGCTTTGCCGATAGCTTAATGATCTTCTCCAGCCACCCTTTGTCATCGCGACCCGCAGTCGCCGATTGAAGCGCAGCGGTGTAATGCTTCACAGCCTCCCGCAGGTTGCCCGCCTTTTCTGCCGATCGAGCGTTCGATTCGGAATCGGCAAAAACGAATGATGCCGAAGCAGGAATTGCCACTGCAACAATGACTGCGAACGCTTTGAAAACTCTTAATGTTCTCATTTCCGTCTTTTTCCTTGCCATTGCTTACAGCGATGATCAGGACACACATCTGTCATCGCAAACCACTGTCCGCGCGCCTTAGGGGTTCTCCTGCCGTTTCTGCGAGGCATTCCAACTCACGGAGTCGG
Source organism: Lentisphaerae bacterium RIFOXYA12_FULL_48_11 (assembly GCA_001804885.1). GTDB lineage: Bacteria > Verrucomicrobiota > Kiritimatiellia > UBA8416 > YA12-FULL-48-11 > YA12-FULL-48-11. The sequence goes on along the minus strand of MHBM01000311.1, from coordinate 7,891 downwards.
TCACTCGAGCTGGCTCGTATGGCGCGATGCGATCACGTTCGTAGGTCACCTTGATCTGCCCCGAATCTGGCTCAATCCGCCCTTTCATTGGCGAGCTGCGGCCGCTCGCGTCGCGTCTTGTGCCGCTGATCTCGTTGGCTGATATCGTCCCGTCGTGAATGAGGAGCCAGCGGCCATCCGCATAATAATGCGCCTCAAACTTGTCGCCCCGAATTGCGATCCGCCAGCGAGCGCCACTGTCCCACACATACAGCCCTGAAAGACTGTCGAACGTCTGCCGTGCTTCCATGTGCTTTTGCTCGGCTTCCCGTGCTTTTGCTGCCTCTTGTTTCGCCGCTGATTTCTCCCTTTGGGCCCTCTTCATCTTGGCTTCGTTTACATAAATTTCGTTTTGGGCCTCCCGGGCTTTCCCCTCGTCGGAGGTGGTGGCCACATAGAGCTTCAGCGCACGAATGGCCTCTTCATGTTGTTCGGCGCCCTTCAGAGCTACGGCCAACTTCAAGTAAAGGTCCAGCCACCAAGGCGCGATCAACAGCGCACTCTTAAACTCTGCCGCCGCATCGCGGAAGTCCTCAAATTTCTGCGGGTCTTTGAGAAACGTCTGCCCCATGACAGCATGACGCCGCGCTTCCTCGGGGACCGCCGGAGGCGGATTCATCCCGCGGGCGAGGTTGACGATTTTCTCGCGCAACCCGTAATCGTCCGGGCCTCGTTGCAGGTCGGCGACGTATTGTTTGAGCGTGGCCTCAGCATCCGCAGCACAAGCTAGAGGAAAGCCGGCGAATACAACAAGGAGCGCGCTGACGACCAACGATCCAGACACCGAGTTCATTGTTCTCATGGCTTATTTCTCCTTTAGAGTGTTCTTGATCTCCTTCTCTCGATCGGCCCGTTTCTCCAAGCGGCCTTCAACATGTCCGAGCAGACGGGGGATGCACGCGTCGTTGGGATCCAATTCGTGCGCGCGCCTCAACAAGCGATAAGCCTTTTCATCGTCGTTTTGGTTCCAGCGCGCGTCGAGGCCCATGAGCGCCCATTGCCTTGCCTTATCGGTTTGTGCTCCACGCTCCAAATCCTTTTTGGTCTGCTCCCATAACGCGGCGTTATAGCCGCTCACGTAATTCAGTGTCTCACGCATTTCCCGGTCAACATCTCCCTCCGATCTTCGCCCGTGAGCCCGCATAACTTGCTCCCGGTATTCGGCGTCCATGCGGCTAACGACAGCAAGCGCCGCGCCTGTCAAGTCTTCGTCTTGCTTGGCTGTGCTCTCTTGGGTTGGAACCGAAGTTGCCTTTCGCTTCTGCAACTCATCCTTGATTTGCCTTACCCTGACCAAATCCTGCGCCAGAAGGAGCGCGTTGCGTACTGCCGGATCGTTGGGGCGCTCTTTCTGCGCTTGCTCGAACAGCTTGACGGCGGCGGCGGGATCAGACCTTTGGAGGGCATCGAAGCCTTTGTTGTAGTTCTCGTTCTTGAGCGTCTCCGAATCCAACTGCGCCGCTGGCACGTCAAGTCGCGAAGGTCCCTTCCCGCGCGAATCCACTGGCACAGAGTCACGTGAGCCTTTATCGAACAGCGTCCGCGCGTCTTCGATGCCCTTTAGACCCAAATCACCGCCAGGGGAGCCCCCCAAGCCTTTCAGACCAAGATTGTCCTCCGGGCCAAGCCCCTTCATCCCATATTCGTCCTTCGAGAACTTCTTCAGGTCAGCTAGCGCCTCCTGCTTCTTGGCGTTGAAGGCGATTTCCTCTTGCCGCTTTTTATCGGCTGCGGCAGCAGCGGCAATGGCGGTGGAGACCTTCTCGTAATTACTCTGAATCACATCATTATTGGGCCATTTGTCGCGCGCGGAACGAAAAGCCTCAAGTGCGAGTTTCATCTGGTTGTCCTTCCAGTAACGGATGCCGTCGTTATTCAGGGAGACAGCTTCGGCATGACGCTGTTGTTCGGCCATCTCGGCGGCAGACGGACCGGACGGAGACTGATCTGGCTGTGAGGGTCTATTCTTGTATCGCTCTGGACAGGTTGCCTCGTGTTGGGCGCGAATGCTTTGGATGTAGGCTTGATCCCGACTCCCGCCTTCACCATAAGTTCGCCCGCAATAAGGACAATTCGCCCCGTGGGCAACAAACACGGTCAGCACCAAGAGCAACGTGAAGCAGAGTTTCACGGGGTTCCTTCTCGTGCGAAAAAGCTGACGCGGACGGTGCGGGATAACGACTCGCCTCATTGCAACGACCATCTGCAACCAGTCCGTTTTCATTGGTCTATCCACGAATCCAGACCTCCAACGACTGTAACGTGAACTGCGACTGCTGCTGAATCAAGGGGAAAGTCTCTATCTAAACCGCGCAGAAAGGGTTAATTTATAAGAAATTACTTTCGTGTCATAGGCAGAAACCATAATCAATTTTGCCTTGTTTTGACGTTTTTAAAATATGAACTGATAAAAACATAAACTTGTCAGAGAGTCAAGCGCAAGTTCTTAGAGAAATTGGCATAACGCAAGGGCTTGGCGGCTGAAAATACAGTCTATTGCAGAAATCAAGGCGGCGGCACGACAGGCCATCCCTCCCTCCACCAGTTTCACTTCAGACCATCCGCATGCTCCACACAATCAGGCAACGATCAAACGCTAGGGTTTATTGCCAAGACAGATTATTCGTTTAGCGTGTATACGCATGGCTTGAAGCACGTAATTACATATCGCAATACGTCAGGACAATTTAGAAGAACTTGACGCCCAAGAACAATCAAGAGACAATCAGCCATCAAATCCGGAATGGACATATGGAAAAAACAACTAGATGGCTGGCAAATATACCGGCTGTTATAAAACGTATTCTGTCGGGTTGCTATCTGACGCTTGTCGCGCTTGTGTCTTTATTACCATCCGATTCTTTGAAAAAAGTCCCGACTTTTTTTGAGAATGAAGACACAATTGCGCACTTCCTGATGTACGGAGGAATGTCTGCAATTCTTTGCTGGACAATTCCAAGACAAAACAAGAAAAAGTTTCTCTATTATTCAGGCATTGTCCTTTTCTGCGTAGGGTTTGGAATGCTGATGGAAATTCTCCAGAGAATCTTCACTCAACTGGACCGATCATTCTCTTGGTCTGATGCGATTTCAAACCTCGCAGGGATATGCTTTTTTATACCCATTAAAGAAAAACTCCTGCCTGGTAAACTTGACAGCCTCGAACAATCATAAAAAGGGAAACTCACACGCGACAAGCCGCGTGGGACTCAACAAAGAGTCTCGTTAGAAAAGGCTGTCAGGCTTGGATACATCCGTATCTTCGTCCACCATCTTCTCATCAAACGGCTCAGTCGATACTTTGTCACCCTTCTTCACCAAGACCTCTATCTTCTTCTCTACCTCGTTCAATTTCTGGGTACAAAATTTGAGAAGCGTCTGGCCTTCCTCAAATCCGGCAATCATCTTGTCGAGGCTGAGCGAACCTCCTTCCATTTCTTCAACAATCTCCTCCAATCGCTCTAAAGCCTTCTCAAAACTTATTTTCTCATTAACTTTTTCAGTCTTAATGTCCGATTTCTTCGTCGTCATATCATCCTCCAAATTCTATTCAGGACCATCACTCCGGAAAATTCAAAAATTATTCATTCTATATTTCCTCTGTTTTCCTAACTTCCGATTCAAACATACCCTTCGCCAGACGTGTGGTGACATGCTGACCTGTTTTGATATCAGCCACGGAACGTACGATATCCCCCTTGCTATTCCTGGTTATACTGTATCCTCTATTGAGAACAGCCAGTGGACTGAGAGCCTGCAACTGCATCCTCAGCCTTCTAACATCTTGAGAGTAACTCTGCTCCTTCATCTTGACCGAATGAACCATTTTCATGGCAAAGTCATCCAGCAACTGCTGGGCCTCACGCAATCTTCCGTGTATTTCATGGTCAACGCGAACAATCAACCCTGTGAGCTTTTGGCGATAAAGTTTCACCATGTTCTCGGGTTGCTTGAAAACATAACTGTTACCGGCAGCTGAAAGCCTGTTCTTAATCCGTATGATATTGCCTTCAAAGGACTGGCCTAGCCGTCGTGACATTTCGTTGATCACATCTTCAAACGCATCCTTACGCCCTACAACTAGCTCCGCCGCTGCCGACGGTGTTGGCGCCCTCAAATCGGCCACAAAATCACTGATCGTAAAATCAATCTCGTGACCGACCGCAGAAATAACAGGAATGTTTGACCGGGCAATTGCCCTGGCGACAACCTCCTCATTGAATGCCCATAAATCCTCAAGGCTACCCCCACCCCGCCCTACGATCAGGACATCCAAACCACCTATCTCGTTTAGCAGATTTATTGCAGCTGCGATCTCTTCTGCGGCACCTTCACCCTGCACCTTCACCGGTGCCAGCAACAAATGGAGATTCGGGAAACGCCTGCCAAGAATATTGAGGATATCCCTGATGGCAGCCCCTGTACGCGAAGTCACAATACCGACATGCTGTGGAAGAACAGGTATTAACCTTTTCCGGGAAACATCAAACAAACCTTCCTTTAAAAGCTTCTCCTTCAACGCTTCGAACTGCGCCTGTAAGGAACCTTTACCACTTTCTTCCATCTGTCGGACAATTATCTGGTAATTACCACTCTTTTCATAAACGCTGATCTGGCCAAAAGCGCGGACGAGCATTCCGTCTTTTGGCTGAAATTTCAGACCTGCCTGGTTGCCTCGGAAAAGAACTGCAGTAATCTGGGAGGATGCATCCTTGATCGTAAAGTACGAGTGGCCCGAAGACGGCCGCCGAAGATTTGATATCTCACCCTCGACCCAGACCGCCCCAAAGGCATCCTCAAGCATACCCTTGATGAGCCTTGTCAGCTCCGTAACGCTGAATATCTTTCTTGATGCCTTTTGATTATGAGCCTCTGTCATTCGTCATTCCAACTAAATCAATATTGGATATTCCGTTTTCCGTTCTCTCAGGTTGTACCTTTTTCACTCCTGCACAATCGCTTCTTTCTTCTCACTCTTTATCCTGATCCTTTTAATACTCTTGGCTTTGCCAGTTTCTCGGTCTACATCCAGGATAACACCTTCCAGAGTCACTTTTCCTTTTGCTATCTCGAATTTGGCCGGCATCCCGGTCAGCAACATACTTGTCACTGATTTCAGGTCTCTTCCAATTGCAGAATCTTTTGGTCCCGTCATTCCTAGATCCGTAATGTATGCCGTTCCATTTGGAAGTATTTCCTCGTCACTGGTCTGTACGTGTGTATGGGTTCCGACAATCGCGGTAACCCGCCCGTCAAGGTATCTCCCCAATACTATCTTTTCGGCTGTAGCCTCCGCATGAATATCAACCAGAACTATCTTCCCAAGATCTGACCTCTTCAGAATCTCATCTGCGGTTCTGAACGGACAATCATAGGGATTCATGAAAACGCGTCCAACAAGGCTGATAACAGTAACGGGGCCAAAATTGCTGGTCACTGTAGTCCATCCTCTCCCGGGACATCCGGGCGCAAAATTGGCAGGCCTTACAACCCTCACCGCTCGGTCAAGATAGCCCCTGATTTCCTTCTGATCCCAGGTATGATCGCCAAGAGTGATCACATCCGCACCTGCAGCAAATACTTCTTCAGCCAACTTATCAGTTATACCCCTGCCCCCTGCCGTATTCTCTGCATTCGCCACAATAAAATCGACTTCACCGGAATGCTTAAGTTGTGCCGAGACTTCGGCAAAAACATCTCTTCCCGGCGCACCGACAATATCACCAACCATCAGTATCTTCATAAGTGCCAAGTTTCTAATTATTCAGTTCCAGTTTACTGTCTTGAGCCCTTTATCATTGGAAATCCAGTGTTCTTATTGATTTCCCCTAGCCCTGTTCTCCAACCCTTAAGATCTCCTGCAGTTCTTCTATCTTGCATACTCAACAGCACGAGTCTCCCTTATCACAGTCACCCTGATCTGCCCCGGATACTGAAGGTCACTTTCAATCTTTTTGCTTATGTTTCTCGCCATGACCATGGCATTATTATCATCAATTTTCTCCGGAACAACTACCACGCGCACTTCCCGACCGGCCTGGATAGCATAGCTCTTTTCAACACCTTCAAAACCGTTGGCAATCGCCTCAAGCTTCTCGAGACGTTTGACATATATTTCCATGGTTTCCGAACGTGCCCCAACGCGAGAACTGGAAATGGCATCAGCAGCGGCCGCCAGAATTGCATACAGACTTTCCGCCTGGACTTCCTCATGGTGAGCCGCAACGGCATTTACCACCACCTGCACTTCCCCGTGTCTCTTAAGCAGGTCAGCCCCGATAACGGCATGTCCGCCCTCCACTTCATGGTCAAGAGACTTGCCTATGTCATGGAACAGACCTATTCGCTTTGCCAGTGACACGTCAAGGTCCAGCTCACCGGCCATTACGCCCATCAGATGAGATACCTCTATCGAGTGTTGCAGAACATTCTGGGAATAACTCGTGCGGAACTTCTGACGACCAAGCATCCTGATCAGCTCCGGATCAACCCCCTGTACTCCCGCTATATACGCAGCTTCTTCACCGGCACTCCTCACGGTTTCATTAATATTTTCGCGAGCCTTTGCAACAACTTCTTCGATCCGCGCAGGATGAATACGCCCATCCGCAATAAGATGCTCCAGTGCCTGCTTTGCAATCTCACGCCTGACAGGATCAAACCCGGAGATAACAACGGCTTCCGGCGTATCATCAATAAGAACATTTATCCCCGTAGCTGCCTCAAGGGCCCTGATATTCCTTCCATCACGACCAATAATCCGGCCTTTCATGTCATCACTTGGAAGCGCCACCGTACTTGTGGTCATTTCGCTGGCATGTGACGACGAAAATCTCTGTATGGCAAGAGCGACAATTTTCTGCGCCTCACGTTCAGCCGTTTCCCGTGCATTTTCCTGCATTTTCCTGATCAGGCCCCCCATCTCATTGTGGACCTCCTTCTCAACACGGGAAAGCAGAGTCTTTCTCGCTTCCTCCTCGGACATGCCTGCAATCTTCTGCAGTTTATCACGCTCTTCCACTGCAAGCTTATCAACATCCGCCTTCGCCTTTTTGACCTCAGCCGACTGCTGTTCCAACTCCGCTATTTTCTGGTCAATGGTCCGCTCTTTCTTATCTATCATTGAAACCTTGCGATCAAGGTTCTGTTCTTTCTGCGTAATTCTTTCTTCCAGGGCCACCAGTTCTTTTTTCCGCGATTCCGTAGTTCGCTCGAACTCTTCACGCGCCTTAATTACTTCCGCCTTTGCCTGAATTTGAGACTCTTTGCGGGTAGTTTCAGCATCGCGTTTCGCATCTTTCAGAACCTGGTCGGCCTTCTTCTCCAACGTCTCAGCACTATAACGACCCTGTATATGACGAATCAGGCAACCGAGGCCAATACCCACAGCGCCTGCTACTACTCCAATAATAACTTCATTCATACCCTATCCTCCTCTTAAACA
>MHBM01000311.1:154-284 GCA_001804885.1 Lentisphaerae bacterium RIFOXYA12_FULL_48_11 | reverse complement strand
CCAAAAACATCCACTGAGTCCATTTGTAATATTCCGGGTCAGTGGTATTTACTTCGCGCGACCAATCAAAAGAAAGTCCGAGCGATTTTAATTGTCGTCGGAAAGTATCAATATTTTCGCGAGTTATATC
>MHBM01000311.1:0-147 GCA_001804885.1 Lentisphaerae bacterium RIFOXYA12_FULL_48_11 | reverse complement strand
GGCCGACCGGTCTTAATGGCATAATTTTCTGTTGGCAGTCCAAAAGCATCCCAACCCATGGGATACAAAACGTTGTAACCTTGCATGCGTCGCTTCCTGGCAATCACATCGATTGCAGAATAGCTACGCGGATGCCCAACATGTAGT
>MHBM01000310.1 GCA_001804885.1 Lentisphaerae bacterium RIFOXYA12_FULL_48_11 | reverse complement strand
AGGGCGGCTTCATTGTCGGCTTCGACAGCGACAGCCCTTCTGTATTCAGGCGCCAGATAGAGTTCATCCAGAAAAGCGGGATCGTCACAGCAATGGTGGGCCTGCTCCAGGCACCGGCCGGAACAAAGCTGTATCAGCGCATGAAAGATGCAGGACGGCTTATCGGCTCATCGACGGGTGACAATGTCGAGGGCACGACCAATATAATACCGAAGATGAAGTTCAGCAGGCTGCACCAGGGCTATAAGGAGATACTGCGAAACATCTATTCACCGAAATCTTATTACAGCAGGGTAACAACTCTCCTGCGCGAACAGCGCATGCCGAAAGTCAGGAACCGGACCAATGGCTATGACATCATGGCCCTGTTCCGTTCGATGGTAAAGCTCGGGATATTCGGGAGAGAGCGGCTGTACTACTGGAAACTGATGCTGTGGACTGTCATCCGCTATCCGCAGAAGATCCATCTGGCCGTGACTCTGGCTATCTTCGGATATCATTTCCGCAAAGTCACCGAAATGCACGTGCGCTGACAATCCATATTGAATATCAGGGTGGATCGGCTTAATATTCCCGGGGGTGCAAACGAAGATGAAGCGATTCAGACTCAATCTCGACCTGACAGGCGTAATAGTCGTCATCGCCGCCGGAGTAATGATCCCGGTGATGCTGCTGACGGCTGTGGGCATCGTAGCCGTCACAGCCTCAAATTATACCGGAGGGATAGTCACCGGCATCCTTGTCATCTGTTTTGCAGTTACCGCGGCCGGAAGCGCGCTTGTCGCCATAGTCATGGCCAGCCGGAAGGCACGCCTAGCGCGCATGCAGGCGGACTTCACAGCAAACATGTCACACGAGTTCCGGACTCCACTGAGTTCCATAAAGCTTTACGCACAGACCCTCCAGTCCGGAAAACTTGCCGACGACCCGAAGCGTACAGCCGAATGCATCGGAGTCATCCTCCGTGAGGCCGGCTGGCTTGACGTCATGATAGACCGTCTGCTTACCTGGCGGTCATCATCAAAAGAACTGATGCAGCTCAACATGGAACCGGCGCCTGTCACAAAAGCCGTCAGCGCAGCTGTCGAGCAATTCAAATACATCGTCCCTCCGGAGGAGATACAACTTTCGTTCTCGCCCGAAAGCACGCTCTGCGTCATGCACGATACATCCGCCATCAGCACCATCGTGCTGAACCTTCTGGTTAATGCATACAAATACACGGGAGACGGCAAGAAGATCAGCGTCAGGACCAGAGACGAGGAAGACAGGGTGGTGATAGAAGTAGAGGACAACGGCATAGGCATAGAACCTTCCGAGATGCAGAAGATCTACGAACCTTTCTACAGGGTCAAAAGAAAGAATGGTATTGCTCCAGGCGGGACCGGACTCGGGCTCTCGATAGTCAGGCATCTGGCATCAAGACACAACGGCACCATCGAGGTGAAGAGCGAAAAGGACAAGGGTTCCGTCTTCTTTATCAACCTTCCGGCAACGGAGAAGACGGAATGATTATGGATAAGGCATCAGATAACAGGAAGAAGGCGACTATCCTCGTGATAGAGGATGACAGGAGCCTGCGCGAAGGCCTCGTCCTGAATCTCGGCCTGCAGGGATATAAGGTCCTGTCTGCAGTCGACGGCGAGGCTGGAATGAGAATGGCGTTTGATGTACGGCCGGATCTGATAATCCTGGACATCATGATGCCTGTATGGAGTGGGCTCGACATCCTTGAAGAACTCCGGAAACGCAGGGAGGACACCCCGGTCCTGATACTTTCGGCAAAGGGTAGGACTTCAGACAAAGTCGAGGGCCTCCGGCTTGGCGCTGATGATTACATGACAAAACCGTTCGACCTTCCCGAGCTCGTGGCGCGCATTGAGGTGTTGCTAAGGCATCGCGACGCGGATAAAGCGGCTTTGCCTGATATTGTGCTGAAGGACATAACGATAAGCAGGACAACAAGGACCGTAAAGGTCGGGAAAAAGAATATTGCCATGTCCGCGAGGGAATTCGATCTCCTTTGGCTCCTGGCTTCAACACCGGGCCAGGTATTCACAAGAGAGACCATACTGGAAAAAGTTTGGGGCTGGCATTACGAAGGCACAGCAAGGACGGTAGATAATTTTGTAGTCAGCCTGCGCAAGAAACTGGCAAAGGGGAAGTTCCCTGCCAGACACATTCAGACCCTTCCATGTGTCGGATACAAATTCGAAGCCTGAGCACTGCTGTCCAAAATAAACCTGATCTTGGACAGCAGTGGCCCACTGGATGAAGAGCTCTGCCAGGTATTGCTCGCCGTTGTACTTTTCGTGACATTATAGTATACGGCGGTTCCGGGGGATCGTTCGATATGTTATATGTCAACAATAACTGCTTAAGGGGAGAACTCTGTAATGAATTGTAATTATTCAATGGACCATGATGACGCTCAAAGATTCATATCTGCCTGGATGTTTCTGAGCCGGATAGTGACCCCGGCCGCTGGCATAGGCTTGATAGCCGGACTTTCTCTTGCGCCGCTCTGCGCTATGGCGGAGGAGACGAATGTGTTGGTTTCGACCAACATTCAGGACTGTGTGAAGCTTGCGATTGACAACTCGGAGCGTATGTACCGATATGATTTCGATGTTGTTGTGGCCTCGAAGCAGATGAACACCGTCATTGAGGAGAAAGTTACCAAGGGATCACCGCTGCCTGTAGCAATAAACCAGCTGACATTAATGTATCGCAGTGGTAACGGCAACTTCAAAACAACAATCAAGGGATTGCCGCCTGAGTTTAGAATGCAGGTTGAACCGGCGCTTAACGAGATGATTAACAAGAGTGAACTTGGATCATTATGGAACAAAACAACGAAATCATTTCTCTCGCTCGCCAAAGAAGCAATCGCAAAGAGCGAACAGGTGGGACTTGTTAAGGAAACAAATGAACAGCTCGTTGTGGCTGTTGAAAAGCTGGATCTTCCTTTTCATAAGAACGTTCACCTGAATGCTATTCGATTGATTATAGATAAGAAGACCACGCTTGTTACCGGGGCGCGTCTATATCTGACGGAGGCAAAAGATCTTACAGTGATGATTGAGTACGACTTTCTGAAAATGGATGGCGAAGACACACCTCTGCCTGTTTGGTCGCACATTCGAGTTGAGCAGAATTCGTGGATGGGGACTCTTTTTGGGTTTGTCGGTTGGCCCAATAAAATGCTTGTTAACTACTCTGATTACAATTTCCACAAGTCAACCAAGTAGGGCGGAGTTACTCAGCATATCCCGGATACTGGCGCGCAGATGGTGCGGTATTATGGATGGTATTCAAACAAGAGCCGTGGAATGCGTGCGAAACAGGCGAGGGAAGGGGGCGTACAGATCATCCTCCAGTCTACGGCCTCCAGCCTGCAGGCTGATTCTGTTGATGTCAGTGACTACCAGCCCAGACGGATTGCTTCGAAAAAGTGGCGGGAACTCATAAAAAAGGTGTGGAATGGAAGGGTCAGATAGTATGAACAACAAGTTTAAACAGTAATCAACCGTGTTAAGCATTCTGTAGACACCTCTGCTTCTGCAGTCAATATCATACTTGTTATTCACAGTCTGACCCCGCCATGAGACTCAGTGTAATCCATCCCTCAAGTCTTTTCCCCAGACTCTTTAAACGTCAATCCCGTATACCACCTGCCTCGCGCACTATAACACCATATATCTCCCCCAGTCATCAATGAGCAGCTTATTTCCTAACGCATAGATTGTCTCAACTTCGCCACGGTCTGACCCTTTTGACCAACGCCATGGCATCCTTGAATATTTTCGAATCCTCTTCGATCTCGAAGTCAAACATCCCTACAAGCACATGGTCGGCGCCATTCTCAAGCACATATGGGAATGCATCTTTGGGAGGAATGGCCCCCGCCGCCATCACCTTGAAAGCCATCCATGGCTTTTCAACAGTCTTCATGCATTCAATTGTTTCTTCGGGATTACTGCACCAGTAACCCGGAATTTCAGCAACAACCCCTTTCACCTGGTCAACCTTTGGAGCCGTAGGATACTTATGGTGATGAAATGTCTTGATATAGAAATCACACGGTATTTTCGCCTTTTCACATTCCTTGATAACGTTCAAGTCATGCGCTCCTACACCTGACGGCACGCCAAGCTCCTTTGCACATTCCACCGCTTTCGCAACCAGATCCATCTTGCCCTGCTGTACCAGGGCATCACCGCGAACCCCCCACAGGTAAATCATTTCAATTCCATCATCAACAAGCTGCTTGACCTGTTCGGAATAGGCTTTCATGTCCGGCTCGATGTTGGCCGTTGGGCAGACAATTGCCTGGATCTTTCCACCGCACTCACGCCTGTACTTTTTTATCGTGTCAATGGCACCAGGCGCGGTATGAATAACTAGCGTATTGACCCCGTATGCCTCGGCAGTCGCCATAGTCTCCATGATTTTCTGCTGAGTGTTGTAGTGACGCGTCAACGCATACACATATTTCAGGTCACGGCTGTGAGTGTAATGAGTCAGAAGATTGCCACCAAGCAGCATGCGGCTCACTTCCAGGTTGCAGATTTTACCCTTTGGCAAACTGCCTTTTGATTCAGGCGCCGCCTTCACAGTCGGCACACCATTCTCCTGCCCTTGCGCAGTCACCGGCGGTCCAATCATTCCGGCCACTCCGGCAGTATTCGCAGCCCCAAGGACTGACTTGGCAATAAATGATCTGCGTGAAAGACTGGTATTCATTTTTACCTCCTTTTATTTCAAGGATTTAAGAACTCCCTGCATCCATTCTACACTATCCCGGGTATTGTCGTCCGAACCATGACACTCTATGGAAACCGCTCCCTTCCATTCAGTCTTATGGAGAAATTCCAGGCACTTTTTAATATTCTCAGCATTCACGCCTCCCCCCACAGGAACAACTGAACTGCCGATTCCAGTTTCCGCTCCGCGCACCGCCGCCGCAAGCGCAGCGCTTACATCCTTGATATGTAGATGCGTGAGATATTGACGCAGGATCTTCAAATACTTCAGAGGATCATGGCCTGCGATAAAGCTGTTTCCTGTATCAAAATTGCACTGCAGGTATTCAGAATCAAAATGCTTGAAGAGCTTCATCATGAATTCAGGATCATTGGTATAAGGTCCATGCGGTTCCACATTAATAATAATGTCATAATCTTCAGCCCACGACAAGCACTGCCTGTAATTGTCGCACGTGACACGAAACACTTCCGTTCGCGTCATGCCCGGTGTTTCAAGCGCGCCGTCAACCGTATCCACCATGGGACAGCCCAGTTCTGCGGCAAAACGGATGGTTTGCTGTACATACTGCACACCAAACGCGGACCCATTGGGTCCCATCATTGGGTATGAGCCATCAATCTGTGTTACTTCCAGTCCTTTCTCCTCCAGGTAACGCCGCAAAGTGCGCGGGCTTGACTGCAAAGAAACACCAGGATCGTAGCCAAGCGCCTGGATAAAATTCTGACCGTTAATAACAGCAAACTCAATATGCTTCAGCCCTGCCTCGACAGTCTTCTCACATGCAGCCTCGAAACTCATGCTCAATGGCCTCCAGTTATCCGCATGAAGACCAAGTTGAATCGATTTACCGGCTCTCCTTTTACTCATTACTGTTTCTCCTTTATTTTTCATTTATATTTATAGTGTTTCATCCAAGCCGCTCTTATCTGCACGATTCCATATCATACTTTCAGCCCGGTCTTGTCGAATTCCAGCTTCTTGTTTTCCTTGATCACCTCTTGCATCGTCAGACAAGTGCGACGGATGCAGGCTTCCCGTCCGAGCACGGCTGTCAACGTGTCATCACCGGCCTGCCGAGCGGTCGGGTTCTCAACTCGGCCGTTTATTATGTTGTCATAAAATGTGGCTATGTTTCGAATGGCGCCTTGATCGTAGAGGCTAACGACTTCACCTCCACCATAGTGCTTCGGACCGCCACGCAGGTAAGATTTGCCACGGTAAGAAATCAGCGCGGTAGCCCTGTCGCCATAAACATCGGCCTTGAGTGCCCAATCCAACTCATTCCTCAATGATTGGCAGCGGTGTGTCCAGAGCAGACCGTCATCAAACTCATAAGTTGCCATGTAAATCTCTCTAAAATCGGCAACGGGATTGGCCCGGCAGATTCGGGAACAGCCGTTAGCACTGACCGGTCGGCGCCCCACAATCCACAGCACAGCGTTAATCGAATGAACACTGAGCTCATTGATGACATCGCCTGAGAGCGACGTGATGGGGCACCATCTGCGTAGCCTGTCTTCGGGTGTATTGATTGTCGGCTCACCCCATGGATTCGCAAATCCAACACTGTCGATGTGCCCCAACTTACCCAGGCCGCCCTCGTGGATGCGCCGGACAACTTCAACATTCACAGGATCGGTACCCATCTGGTAGTCTACGAGGTAACAGAGTTTCTTCTGAGTTGCCAGCTTTGCGGCCGCCTGAACCTTGAGCGCACCAGGCACATCTACAGCCACCGGCTTTGCTGCATACACGTGGCATCCCGCCTCAACCGCCGCATAACCGTGATCGGGATGGAAATGCGGAACATTCACAACGGTAACGGCCTCTACGCCACTGTCGAGCAACCGCCTGTAGCTGTCCAGGCCCGAAAACTGACGCTCTTTGGCTACACCGTGTTTATCTCCAATTCTTTCGGCACGTTCTGGAAAGTAGTCTGCTGTTGCTACGATTTCGTAACCACCATGCTGTTTGAACAAATCACCGAGCCATCCACCACGCCCACCGCAACCGATAAGACCCAACTTGATCTTACGATCGCGCTTTGTAACAAACTCACCCTGAGTTCCAACGGACACAGAAATGGATTCAGCCCCGGAGATTATTGAAGCCATCCCAAGGACAAGTGTACCACCCAGAAAATGACGTCGAGAAACTGTCAGCGTCTGCGGAAAATTGTTTATCATTTTATGCTCCTTGTTAATACAATTGACAATATTTCGTTACGGTCATAATTTAACACAGCTTGATGCTTTAGTCTCGCACCGCAGGCGCAAAGGTTAGTACAAAACGCGCATTTTGACATGAAATCTGAAACACGGCGCAAAATCGAAGACTTCAAAAAGTCTCTCAAGAACAATGGACGATTCGAAGAACTCTTTGAGCACCTGCCTGATGTCTGCTTTTTTGCCAAAGACCGAAAGATGAGGCTGATGATGGCCAACACTGCCTGCCTGCATCTACTCGGACAGGCAAGCATGGACACTGTGGTTGGAAGAACCGGTCATGCATTCTTTCCACCCGGCATTGCAAACGCTTTCGACCAGGATGACCAACGTGTATTGAAGGAACACCTGCCCATTCTTGAACGAGTAGAGTTAATGCTCGAACCAAACGGTACAGTAACGTGGTATTGCACCACAAAACTGCCACTTTATTCACATACCGGCAACGTCGCCGGATTGATGGGAATCACAAGACCGATAAAGAGCGCGGATCCGAGATTGAATCCTTTTGCCGGAATGATACCTGTTGTCGATTACATAGGCCGGAATCTCAAGTCGCAATTAACAACATCCGAAATGGCAAAAGTCTGTCATTTATCACCCAGTCAGTTCCGCCGTCGATTCAGACAGTGTTTTGAGACTTCTCCAGTTCAGTTCATTCTTAAACTGCGAATCCAAGCGGCATGTCGCCTGCTCGCGAATCGCGCCATCAGTATCAAGGAAGTGGCAGAGCAGTGCGGTTTTTCCGACCAGAATTATTTTACCCGCAAGTTTTGCAAGATAATCGGAATGACCCCGACAGCGCACCGACGACGACAGAACAGGCTGATTGACTGAATTTATTCCATGATCTTTCTGTTGGCCTGCCGAAACAGGAATCGATCAAGCGAAAAAAAGTCAGCCGCCTAATTGTGCCTGGACTATTTCACTTACGATCTTGCCATCGGACTTACCTTTAACAAGCGGCATCAAGGCCTGCATGACTTTGCCCATATCCTTTTTGCCCTGAGCACCTGTTTCCTCAATGACTTTTCGCACCAATGCTTCGATTTCGGAGCGATCCATCTGCTGAGGCTGGTATTTTCTGAAAAGTTCAATTTCCTTCTGTTCTTTGTCTGCCAGATCATTACGGCCCGCTGTCCTGAACTGCTCCACCGATTCGGCACGCTGCTTTAGCGCCTTGGCAACAATCGCAGCTACATCGCCGTCAGTGGGCTCCTTGCCGGCATTAGTTGTTGCATCCTTTACCTGCGCATGAAGCACTCGCAGTGCACCTACAGTCTCAGAGTCATGCGCCTTCATGGCAGTTTTTATATCGATCAGCAGTTTATCGAGCAGAGGTGAAGACATAATAATTCTCCTTTTTAATACTATCCCAGAAATTGAAGCACTTTGCGATTTCTTCCTGCCTGCATGGTGATATGTCCTTTAACCATAAATCCTTGCATTGTACAACCATTGGGCGACCGGCATGAAGTTGAAGAGCAAGCATACCCTTGCAGGCTGAATGTTTGCAATCTTCATCTGTCACATCAACAACAAGCTGACCATTAAGCCAGTGACACAGCCTTGGCCCCTGCGCCACAACAATCAGATTATCCCAATCATTTTCTCGAGGTTTTGCCCCTTCTTTCCCACTCTCATAAGTTTTACCGATTACAGTGCGTTTACCCATGGAATTAAAATGAGCAACTTCACCTGCCGCAGCCAGACGACCGCCACGTCCCTTTATTTCCGCCAGTACGCCGGTGAAACCAAAAGGTAGAAAATTATTATTCCTGCAGACAACGAAACAGATTCTGGCAGCGCGTTTTACCCAAAGCCGCACAAAGACAACAATACATTGAAAACAATGCTTTCAACTAAGATCGTTTTACTTATCAGCAGGTTTCTGCTACAAAAAGAGACTCTGCTTTAAGTTTAATTTCATTCTGTTCATGAAAATAATAATATCAAAGCATCTGTCGATATGCCTCATATTCTTCCTGTCTGCCGGAATTGCTGATTTCGACCGGCAGAGATTTATCGACGGTAATCTGACCGGAGACAGGATATGAAAAGAACAAACATCGTCATAACCTCTGCCATATTAACATTAACCTCTTTAATATATGCAGCCGATCCACCGCAAAAAGAAACCTTCATTAAAGGCTGTGACATTTCATTTCTTCCTCAAATGGAAAAACTTGGCGCAGCATACAGCGACAAGGGTCAGAAGAAAGATCTTTTAGTGCTGATGAAAGATCATGGAATGAATACAGTTCGCCTCAGGGTGTGGCACACGCCAAAAAATGGATACTGTGGAAAGGAAGCCACCCTCGAAATGGCCCGCCGGGTTCATAATGCCGGAATGAAACTCGTGATAGACCTGCATTATTCAGATACCTGGGCGGACCCGGCACATCAGATCAAACCTGCCGCATGGACCAATCTCCCATTCGCAGACCTGGAAAAGGCTGTAAAAGAATACACGCATGACATTGTATCGTCCCTCATCAAACAAAAAACACCGCCAGACATAGTTCAGATCGGAAATGAAAT
Organism: Lentisphaerae bacterium RIFOXYA12_FULL_48_11; assembly: GCA_001804885.1. Lineage (GTDB taxonomy): Bacteria > Verrucomicrobiota > Kiritimatiellia > UBA8416 > YA12-FULL-48-11 > YA12-FULL-48-11. The sequence goes on along the minus strand of MHBM01000310.1, from coordinate 14,824 downwards.
CACACCCGGCATGCTATGGGATGACGGAAACATTGCCAAATTCAATGACGACTTACACTGGAAACAGTTGTCACAGTTACTCAAAGCCGGCATTTCAGGAGTAATGGAATCATCAGGGAAGAAGAACCCAATCAAGACAATGATCCACATCGACTGTGGCGGGAATAACAAGACCTCACTCTGGTTCTTCGATAATCTGAAGAAACAGGGAGTCGAATTCGATCTTATCGGTCTTTCCTACTATAGCTGGTGGCACGGCACCATGAAGGACCTTGGTAGAAACATGAATGATCTGGCCATGCGTTATAACAAGGATGTGGTTGTGATAGAAACAGCACATCCCTGGTTCCTGTACAATGCCGGAAAGAAAAGAAAAGGTGAGTTTGACGCACATCCCGGCTACGAGGCTGCGGTCAACGGACAGGAAAGTTATCTCAGAGACCTTATTGCACTGGTAAGAAATGTTCCAAAAAAACATGGCAAGGGCGTGGTCTACTGGGCACCGGAATGGTTACCATTAAAAGGATCAGGCTCGACCTGGAGCGAAATGACACTGTTCGACAACATGGGCCAGGTTTTACCATCAATCAACGCCTTCAACGACTCATGGACTCCAGCCCGGTAATAGCCCCACGCAGACCGTACAAACAAGAGTACATGATGTCTTGCCCGTTCGCCGGCATAATGATATTTAGTACAGGCCACCGGAATTAAAAGGGAGAAAAATGAACATCAAGAATACTAACATCACCATCGCATTCACAACCTTGCTCGTAATAGCTCTTAGCAGCATGACTGAAGCAAAAGAAAAAACGATAGATATCACCGCCTTCGGCGCACGCAGCGGGGATGGGAGCGATACCGCACCGGCGGTATGCGCGGCGTTGGAGCAATGCCGGAAGGTCAAAGCCCGCAAACTTGTTTTCCCAAAAGGTCGATACGATTTCAGGCCAGACCGGGCTTCAGAAAAATACATGTATGTCAGCAATAACGACGAAAGCCTGAAGCGTATAGCTTTCCTGCTCTCCGGCATCGAAAACCTTGAAATAGACGGCCAGGGTTCGGAATTAATATTTCACGGCTTCATCGCCCCGTTTGTACTGGACCATTCAAAAAACATTACATTGAAAAATTTTTCTATGGACTGGACACGTACTTTCCATAGTGAGGGAGTGATATTGGACGTGAAAGATGACAGTATTGATGTCTTCTTTTCAGAAAAATTCCCTTACAGGATAGAAAATGGCACCCTGGTTTTCATCGACAGCGATAAAATTGTATATCCATTTGGGAGCTGGCTGGAATTTGATTCCAAGAAAAGGGAAACCGCGTACCAGGCGCAGGACTATGGGACAAGGCAAAACATCCCGGCACAGGAAATCGGCAAAGGACGCGTCCGACTGATGAGGCCGAAACTCAAAGCCACGGTTGGCAATGTGTTTGTCTTCGGGGCAGCCCACCGGCTTTGTCCCGGAATAACCATTTCTGACAGTATTGATACTAAAATCACTGGCGTTAACATCTACCATTGTGGCGGAATGGGTGTCATCGCCCAGCGAAGCAGAAACATTGAGCTGGATCAGGTCAAGGTCACTCCTTCCCCGGACAGTGGCCGCGTTGTAAGCATCACGGCCGACGCCACGCATTTTGTCAACTGCACTGGAAAGATCATCATGAGTAATTGCCTGTTCGAAAACCAGAAAGATGACGCAACAAACATACACGGCATCTATGCCCGGGTAATCAAGCAGCTGGCGCCAAACGAAATAGAAGTAAAGCTCGTTCATCCACAGCAACACGGCTTCGATTTCATCAAACCCGGTATTAAGCTGGAACTAGTACACGGCCCCAGTGTTATCACATATGGAGAAGTCGTGGTTAAATCGGTTCTGCGGCTGAACAAGGAATTCACCCGCGTTGTATTCAAAGCCGATCTTCCGAAAGAACTGGTTGAAGGTGATGCCGTTGCCAGCATGGATGGATACCCTGAAGTGAATATAAACCACTGCATCATACGCAACAACCGGGCGCGCGGAATCCTGCTTGGTTCGCGCGCAAGGATGGTGATTGAGGACAACACTTTCCATACACCCGGCGCGGCCATCCTGTTTGAAGGCGATGCACGTTACTGGTACGAGCAGGCCGGCGTACGCGACTGCATCATACGCCGGAACGTGTTCGACAACTGTAATTTCGGTGTGTGGGGTAATTCCTGCATACAGGTAGGCTCGGGTATCGACAAATCCTGCAGGGCAAACAGCAGATATAATCGCGGCATCGTAATCGAAGACAACACATTCAAGATCTTCGACCCGCGCATTCTAAACATTTACTCGGTTGATGGCCTCATCTTCCGCAATAACAAGATCGAGAACTCATCATCCTATCCGGAACAGCACAAGGATGCGAAGGCTTTTGAAATCACAGACAGTGACAATGTAAAGATAGAAGAGAAGTAAGGAAAAAACGAATATCCAATCTTAAATTTTACATAATCAATGTCAACCAAGACGGCGTCGCAAAGCCTGCTAAGGGTGTAGTTCATATTTGCGGGTAAGAGAAGCAGGTGGCATTTCGCGGAGAAGCCAGTCCCGACCTCTGAAGAGTCGGGATCTTTTGTGCGCCATTTCGGCTGTGGACAGCCGACTCTACAAGCAAATTCCACCTGATCGGGTCGCCGTGCCGGGATTTCGCCCGGCAAAGCTCCCACACCACCAGGACGTGCGGTTTTCCGCATCCGGCGGTTGAACACACTGGTTTAACCAAAGCTCGTACATCGCTTTCTTTCCAGTTCGCGCACCCTGTTCCGCTCGCCTACCTGCTCCTCCATGCTACTTCGGTTTCACCGATCGTCATGTTATCGCCCGGAGGGTGGTGACCGTTGTTGTCGCGCCGCTCCAGTTTCAGGTGGCTCTCGCTTCCCATGGCAGCTTTCCCTTTAGCTCTGCTTGTGTCCTTCAGCCCTTCGCTCCTTCCGGCTCTCACCGGCTATCGTCACTACTACGGCCTCTGCTGACTCCCTCTCTGCTCTCACAGAAAGGGTCTCCTTGGTTAAGATACGTCCCTTTAAACACGTGCCGCCAGGCTCTACCTGACACGTCTTGATGACTCTTCGGACTTCGCCGTTACTAGCCAGCTCGTCGCCCGTGCCCGGCCTCTCTGCCTGTTCGTGTTCCTGCGGTCGTGTCTTTGCCTTCCGCTTCTTTCAGCTTCACCTTACGGCTACGCCTTGCGGTTCAGCTACGGTTGTATGTCATCTACTCCGTTGGACTCCTTTCATTCCAATAGGTTCGTATCATGCCAAGCACACTAGTGTGCGCTGTCGTCAGCGCATTCTTTCGCATACCGTTTCTTCGTACCGTCCGGGCATCAAAATGCCCCCTACCTTTCCCATTCCGCGCAGACGCGGAAAAAAGAAACGGCGAAGTTACCCACATTCTTGAATTACACCCGCCTGCTAACCATCCTTTGATTTACAAACGATCTTTATGCCGGAAGCTTCAAGATAATTCGCAAGAAATACTAGACACTGCTGAGCCATGGAAGTAGTATGCCCTCCGTCAAAAAGCTTACATAACATTGCCTTCACAGGCAAAAATTAAGCAACAAAGGAGACAAAGCATGTCGTTATCACGCCGTCAGTTCATTAAAGGTTCGCTCATTGCCGCAACGGCAATAGGAACAACACATCGCACCTGGGCCGGAGAAGCGCCTGCCGCAACATCAACTGCATCACCCAATTCCAAGATCAACACCGCATGCATAGCGGTTGGTGGTCGTGGCGGAGCGCATGTTGGTCCTGCAGCGAGCGAAAATCTCGTGGCAATCTGCGACGTCGACCGTAATACCCTCGACAAGTGCGGCCAGAGCCACCCGAACGCAAAGAAGTTCACCGACTACCGCAAAATGTTCGAGGAAATGGGCAAGAGCATAGACGCCGTTTTTGTTGCCACACCCGATCACAACCATGCGGCAGCATCGATGCTGGCCCTCAAGATGGGCAAGGCATGTTACACAGAAAAACCGCTGACATGGAGCGTTGGCGAAGCTCGCGCATTGGCAGAAATGGCAGCCGAGAAAAAAGTTGCCACACAGATGGGCAACCAGGGGCATGCCAACCAGGGCAACCGTAAGATCGTGGAATGGATCCGCGACGGCGTTATCGGTGATGTCGTTGAAGTACACAGTTGGACGAACCGTCCGGTATGGCCACAGGGTATATCTGAGCGTCCTCCGAAACTGCCTGTTCCGGAATCACTCGACTGGGAATCGTGGATTGGTCCGGCACCTTTCCGGGACTATCATGAAGGTCTGCACGGTTTCAAATGGCGTGGTTATTTCGATTTTGGATGCGGTGCAATCGGCGATATGGGCTGCCACACATGGGACAATGTTTTCTGGTCGCTCCAGCCCGACTATCCGGAATATCTTGAACTACTCGAGATCAACGGTTCAGGCGGTAAGGAAACATTTGCAAAGCAGTCAAAGTTCAAGTGGGTATTTCCAGCCAAGGGCAAACGCCCCGGATTCAGCGCCTACTGGTACTCCGGCGGCTTGAAACCAGAAACGCCTGAAGAGGTCCTCAAGGATCCGACAAGAACAGCCGGCGGCAAGACACCTACACTTCCTAATACGGGTAATCTCTATATCGGAACAAAAGGTAAACTACTGATTCAGGGCGACTACGGCGACAGCCCGCGCCTGATTCCAGAGAAATTCATGCAGGAATACTCTGAAGGAGCAAAGGGGAAAGAGTCACCAAACAAAATAGAGCCGTCACCGGGACATCATGCCGAGTTCCTGATGGCAGCCCGCGGTGAGAAGCCCTGGAACTTCCCGAAGTCTAACTTTGCTGACTACTCAGGCCCGATAACCGAGGTCATGCTGCTCGGAGCAATCCTGGAGAAGATCGGTCAGGTCGGCTACAAGATTGAGTGTGATCCTGTAAAACGCACCGTCAAAACCAAGGAAGCTCTGGCACTCGTTAACCGCGAATACCGCAAGGGCTGGTCTCTGTAATATAAATTAAAAGCAAACAAACACGCCCCGAACATTCGGGGCGTGTTGCTTTATGAGAAGGTGAACGCCGATTAATAAGGACGGATCCGGCCTCACGGAGGCCGGCTACAAATACCCTAAGAAAATCTTTTTGTAGCCGCGCTCCGCGAGCGCGGACATCTCCCTCTTCCACTTTCTATTGTTCACAGCTCCATCTTCTGGCATATTTCTCCCATGAGAAGAATCATAACAATCCTGCTATGCAGCCTCACGATCCGCACCTGTGACACTACCGCCCAAGAGAAACCGACCTTTCCTAAAGGACACGTTTATTTTCACACTGACTTTGAAAATACCAACATAGTCCAGCAATTCAAAGGTGCAGCAAAACTGTCGAACGGCTGTAACAGCACTCGATCTCTATTTATTGAAGTAAAGCCCGGAAGCCGTTCGTCCATGACGTCCATTCCCCTACCGGTTGAACAGATGCGGGGATATACTGTCCGAGTTTCCGCAATGGTAAGGGCTGAGAATGTAAGCGAGAAACCTAAATCCTGGAACGGCATTAAGGTCATGGTTCCCGTCGTAACACCCTCACAGAAATTCTGGCCCCAGGCCGAAACAGGAACTGGTACCTTTGACTGGAAGAAAGTGGCTTTTTCAGGCCGTGTTCCGGATGATGCAAAATCCGCCGTTCTGTGTTTAGGCCTTGAAGAAGTAACAGGCAAGGTCTGGTTTGATGATATTCAAGTTGCCGTAAGCAAGACCCCGATAAAACCAAAACCGGCCGTGGCCGGCAACAGCCCCATATACAAAGGTCACAGTCTGCCACGACTGCGCGGCACAATGATAAGCCCAAGTATAAACGAAGAAGGATTAAAAACTCTCGGCAAGGATTGGAACGCAAACCTGGTCAGATGGCAGTTGACCCGTCACGGCAGGCCTGGCGAACAATCCTCGGACAGCGATTATGAACAATGGCTGGAAAAAGAATTGAAGAAACTTGATGACGCCCTGCCACTCTGCGAGAAATACGGAATCATGGTTGTGGTTGACCTGCACTCTCCGCCGGGCGGCAAAAACACCCAGAGTGGATACGTGGGTTCTGACGACAGACTTTTTTCCAGCAAGGACTGCCAGGTTAGATTTATAGAAATCTGGCAGAAAATGGCCACACGTTACAAGAACTCGAAAGCCGTGTGGGGTTATGACCTGGCCAACGAACCTGTCGAGAATTTTGTTGAAGCAGGCTGTGATGACTGGCAGGCACTGGCCGAAAAAACGGCAAAGGCGATACGGAGCATTGATCAGCAAAAGGCAATTATCATTGAACCTGCAGCCTGGGGCGGCCCCGAAGGATTAAAAGACCTTATGCCAATTGATGATCCAAATGTGGTCTACAGTGTCCACATGTACATACCACATGCTTTTACACACCAGGGCGTGCATGGCCAGGGCAAGGAGTTCGCTTATCCCGGCGCAATCAACGGAAAACCATGGGGAAAGCCGGACCTGGAGAAGGCGCTTCAACCGGTTGTGGATTTTCAAAAGAAATACAGAGCACACATTTATATCGGAGAATTCAGCGCCATCCGCTGGGCTCCGGACAACAGTGCATACCGCTACTTAAAAGACCTTATTGATATTTTTGAAGCCAATGACTGGGACTGGACATACCATGCATTTCGCGAATGGAGCGGCTGGAGCTTGGAACACGGACAAGACCGCAAGGATACGAAACCCGCATCCACTCCGACCGACAGACAGAAATTGCTGTGCGACTGGTTCAGCAAAAACGTAAAACCCACTTTCTAAGAAACTTCTTGTATTCTATATGTGATAATATGTTTATCATTCAGAATACAAATCTCATTGCTGGATCATCGCTGTAATGATAAATCACAAGCAACCAAATCAGAGAAAGATCAGCATTAATCAGGAGAATAAAATGACAGGCAAACCACTCACTTTACTGGCGGCAATATTAATGATGGCAACAGTCAACTCTATTGCAGAGGTTCCCCGCCCCGAACATCCCAGACCCGATATGTTCCGCGAGAACTGGATGACATTAAACGGCGAATGGCAATTCGAGATTGACAGGGCAGCCGATGGCGAAAACCGCGGACTGACATCAGGAAAGGATCTTAACTCCAAAATAATTGTACCATTCTGTCCGGAGAGCAAGCTTTCCGGCATCGGTCTCGGCAACAGTGAACGTCTGAAAGATGTATGGTATCGCCGCATGTTTGAAGTTCCTGCAACAATGAAGGGGAAACGTATTCTCCTGCATTTCGGAGGTGTGGACTACAAGACCTGGGTCTACATCAACGGCAAACCAGCCGGATTGCACATCGGAGGAAACACCGCATTCTGTTTTGACATTACAAGATTACTCAGAGATGGATCAAACGAAATGGTTGTCAAAGTTCTTGATGACATGAGTACCGGCCTCCAGCCTTCCGGAAAACAGGCTCGCAACAAAAGCGAAGGCTGTGTTTACACGCGAACCACAGGCATCTGGCAGCCGGTCTGGCTGGAAGCGGTCGGTTCATCTTTCGTGGAAAATATTTCCGTACTCCCCGACCCGGATAATTCCCGTGTACTGATCACGGCCAAGATCAACGGCATGGATAAGAATCTTAAACTCACTGCGGAAGCATTCGCTGACGGAAAGAAGACCGGTTCCGACACAACCACAGGCCCATGGCAAAACCAGCTCGTGCTGGAGTTGAAAAAGAAGAAACTTTGGGAACCCGCTTCTCCATTCCTTTATGACCTGAAGCTAACCCTGTTCAGTGACAAAGAAAAGATCGACGAAGTGACAAGTTATTTCGGACTGAGAAAGGTCACAATTGACGGCAGAAAGATATTGATCAATGACAAACCCGTTTTCCAGCGGCTTATCCTCGACCAGGGCTTCTATCCTGACGGCATCTGGACAGCACCCACCGACGAAGCACTGAAACATGACATTGAGATGTGTATGGCATGCGGGTATAACGGGGCTCGCCTTCATCAGAAAGTGTTCGAGCCCAGGTTCTTATACTGGGCTGACAAACTGGGCTACTTGATCTGGGGCGAGTACCCTAACTGGGGATTCAACTACAAACCAGAAGGCTATTCAGCATACATAAACGAATGGACAGAAATACTGCTTCGCGACAGGAATCATCCCTCAATCGTCGGCTGGTGTCCATTCAACGAATCAGGAAATTCCGCCGGAGAAATACAACAGATAGTCTGGAACGTTACAAAAGCGATTGACCCTACAAGACCCGCACTTGAAACAAGCGGATGGACGCACACAATCCCTTATCCGGAAGTCAGGGATGCGCACGACTACAACGGTAACCCGGAAACCTTTAAGAAACACTGGATGAATTTCTTTTCAGGTGCACCTCAAGGTCCGGTACTGCCACAACGGTATGGTAACCACAGTGCTGCGAATGTCGATCTCGGCATCCCGTTCATGGTCAGCGAAATCGGCGGAATCGGCTGGGCAACAGAAGGCGGCTGGGGATACGGCTCAGGACCAAAAACGCTCGACGAGCTCTACGTTCGCTACAAGGGTACAATCGACGCAATGCTGGACAATCCAAATTTCTTCGGATTCTGCTACACCCAGCTTACAGATATCGAGCAGGAGAAAAACGGTCTTTATTATTATGATCGCAAGCCGAAATTTGATGTAAAGAAAATCTGCGAGATCACCTCGCGCCAGGCAGCTTATGAACGATGCGAACCCGTTGCTCCCCAGCCTGTTACGATAAGCGCCCAACCTCAATGGAAAGTTCTCGTAGGCGCTACACAGGATGGAAAACTTTCCACACCCTACAAGTACGTAACAGAAAAACCTTCTGACGACTGGATGACGGAAGCATTTGACGACCACACATGGAAATCCGGACTTGCCCCGTTTGGACGGGAGGAAAACCGCAGGATTCATACGCCATGGACAACAAGCGATATTTATCTGCGAAAAACTTTCGAGTACAACGGCGGTGACATTAAGAACGGCGCCATTATAATATGTCACGACGAAGATACAGATGTGTACATCAACGGCCAGAAAGTACTTGAAGTTAAAAGCTTTATTGGCCATTACCAGATGCATATTGTCACAGACAGACTGAAGAAGGCATTGAAGAAAGGCTTAAACACGATCGCAATTCACACTCACCAGACAACCGGAGGTCAGTTCATTGACCTGGCATTGTTGGCTGATTGACAATACCTTCTGTTATTTTTAGCCGTCATGAATATCGAATATTATTCAATATTCATGGCGGCATTTCGTCTTTCTTTTCGTTGTTTTAATGGCATTCAAAAATGAGCCTGTCCTTATTACAGCCCCAAGAAGCTGTATATCGCCAACTATGCACTGCAAGTGTCACTGGAGCTTAAGCCCTTATTCCATTGATAATAAGAACCTTACGACGACCACCTTTCCTTAATCACTTTTCTCTCGAAAGACATCGATTTTAATCCAATCAATTGAGATAATTTCCAAGTTGTGGGTGTGTGCAACTGATTTCTTATTCAATGCGAAATAGATAATTTTATAATTACAGGATTTGTATCTTTAAAAGATACACAAGGGGGGAATGGTTTATAATCATTCTCCCCTCTTGCATATTGTGAAAGGATGACACGATGACTATCAGACAGAAAGTGCGTCATTTAATTACCGTTTTAATTCTACCCCTGCTTTTGCTGCTGCTTCCAGACAGCAGCAGCGCTCAGACAAATTCCTGGGTTCCCATCACGGGAGTCAATGAATGGAATAATGCCGGAAACTGGGACACCGGGGTACCTGCCAGCGGAGCATCAACAATACTGCAATTCACCAACATAGCAGGTGGGGCTAGTTACTGGTCCACAAATGATATCGCAACCAACCCTTTCGAACTGAACCAGCTGATTTTCAGCAATCTGACTTCAGGTGGTGGAATCATAACCATCCGTGGAGCCTCCACACTCTCCTTAACCAATAACGGGGCAACACTGCCTTCGATCATTCAGGATGGTATTGGACCGACTGTAATCAGCAATAGCCTGACTCTAGCCACAAACACAACTTTCAATGGTGCTGGCGGCGGCAATATGAATATCGATGGCATCATCGGTGGGCCAGGCAAGCTGATCAAGGACGGAACCAACATGCTTGTCCTAACCCGTGCCAACACATATACGGGAGGAACAAGGGTAAACAATGGTACATTGCGCGCAGTGAACGAAAGTGCTTTTGGTGCAGGCGGAAGAACAAATGAAGTTTTGAGCGGCGGAACAATCGACCTATTCGGTCAGGCACCAAGCAACTATGTCTACGTGATCAATGGTACCGGAGTTGGCAACAAAGGGGCACTTGTCAACGACGGAACAAACAGCATGAACGCATTGCGGCGGGTTATCCTGTCCGGCGATGCAACGGTTGGTGGAACTGGCCGATTTGACCTGAGAGGGTCCCCTGCCATGCTGGATCTGAAAGGATTTACCCTGACAAAAACCGGGGCACAGCAATTCAGCGTGGTCGGTGGCTCAATCTCAAATGGCAGTATAATCGTTGATGAAGGCCTCTTTTCCATTGAATCATCAACCATCTGCACCGGCAACACAGGTACGATAACAGTTAACAGTAAGGGTACTCTTTTCCTATACGCCAACACTGTTGGCGCCCTCACACGACCTGTAATAATGACCAACTATGCCACTGTATACTGCGGCAGTTCAGGCATTATCAATAGTCCTTTCACACTCAAAGGCTCCATAACCAACAATACAATCGGGAGCCTCACAATGGCAGGCAACATTTCCGAAAGCGGCGGATCTTTCGGCATGACAAAGATTGGGACCAACACCTTGATTCTCTCCGGAACCAACACTTTTACCGGCCTTACCAGCGTGAACGCTGGAACACTCCAGATCGGATCCAATACAACCGTTGGAACGATGCTTGCCAATATCACCAATAAAAGCGCAGTGACATTCCGCCGCTCTGACACCTATGCCTATAACGGCTCCATCTCAGGAACAGGCGCTGTAACACATCTGGGCAGCGGCACACTGGTATTCTCCAACGCAAATGCATTCTCCGGCGGCATAAGGCTTCAGTCAGGCACAATGTCGATGGGACACAACAACTCTCTTGGCATAGGCCCCATTACGTTTTATACAGTAACCAATCAATCCGTTGATGGAACAGCCCTGATAATTTCAAACAACCTGGCAAATCTTCAGGGAAGCCCGACTTTCGGTGGCAACGGAAACATGACATTCACATCGACAAACGCTGTGTCGCTTGGAGGAGACAGGACAATCTATGTTGCCAATGCCCCCGTAACCGTAACCATGTATCCCGTCATTACCGGCGGAAACAAGCTGACCAAGGCCTCAAACGGAACGATCATTCTCTGTGCCACTAACTCTTACACCGGCGGAACATCCATCAACGGCGGTTCTCTTGGTATTGGAACAAACAATGCAATCGGAACAGGAACGCTCACATTCAACGCGGCAAACATTTCAATCTTTTCCCCTTATGGAATTCAGACAATAACAAACGCCCTGGCATTTAACAACTCTCCCACCATTTTTGGCGGCACCAACGAAATGATTTTCAGCTGCACCAAACCGGCAGTCATAGGTGGCACAAGAACTTTATCCGTAACCAACACATCAACCATTGTTACATTATCAACCGCCATAAGCGGGACAAACAATGTAACAAAGTCTGGCCCAGGTACCCTGATCCTTAATGGAACAAACTGTTTCAACGGAATAACGGTCATAGAAGATGGCGTACTTAAAATAAGGGAAACAGGTATTCTGTCAGCCAGCACCAACATTACAGTCGCGGGCAGCGGCAAGCTTGTAATCGAAAATACCGGCAACGTACTAGGTGACGGCGCAGTCATAAACCTCAACTCCGGTTACGGTTATGGCAACATATACTTGACCAACGGAGCCAACGAAGTCGTTGGCCCGCTGATGTTTGACGGCATCCTGCAGGTACCTGGCACATACGGCAGGTCAGGAAGCGGTGCCACATATATTGATAATATTCACTTTGACGGACCAGCCGCAGGAGCAGGTATACTTACCGTTCGCGGCGGCTTCACCGGTTCATGGGGTGTTGACAGCGACGGAAACTGGGATGTCGCAGGTAACTGGATCGGCGGAACGATAGCATCCGGCGAATGGTTCACGGCATATTTTACGAACGACATTACAGCCGATCGTACCATCAACCAGAATTACACCACGATGCGTATAGGGAACCTCTGGTTTGGATCAGCAGCCAACAACTGGACTGTCAACAATAACAGCCTTCTCCTCGGCAATAACGACGTGACTGGACCGCTAATAACAGTTACTTCAAATTCTGCTACCATTGGTTCGATACTCACAGGGTCGCAGGGTTTCAGGAAAGACGGTCCAGGCACTCTGATTCTCAATGCAGCAAACGGATACACCGGCAATACTGTAGTTAACGGCGGAACCCTGAGAGCAAATATTGCAGGGGCAATCCCATATGGAGCGGGAGATCTCAACATAAGCAGTAACGCCACCTTCGACATGAATGGTATTGACTGCATAATTGGCGGCCTTAATGGCACAGGAACAGTCACAAGCACAGGCGGAATTCTTACATTCGGCACGAACAACATTGCCAGCACATTTTCAGGCAGGATAACAGGTGCTGTTGCGGTTACAAAAACCGGAAATGCCACGAACATTCTGAGCGGAACAAACAGTTATACAGGCGCCACAATAGTCAACGGTGGATCTCTGCAGATCCAGAACAACGCCGCGCTTGGCACTTCTTCTGGAGTAACCATTGGATCAGGGGCAACACTGCGCCTAAATAACGGCACCACGGTTGCCGGCATACCAGCCACAATCAGTGGCCAGGGTAATGAACTCAACGGGGCAATATCCTCAGGAAGCGGAGTAAGCACATGGGGCGGCAGCATAACTCTAGCCACAGATCAGGCACGAATCGGTGCACAGGGTGGCGCTATTCTTGTTGTTAATGGGGCGATCGAATCAGGCGCCAATGTCTATGGACCCGCAATAAGGGCGGCAGGAGTCGGTGATACAGTTGTTTTGAACGGAGCCAATACATATGCAGGGACCACGACCGTAGTCGTCGGCACACTTAAACTTGGCGACAACAATCGTATCCCCCTGAGCTCGATGCTCCACATGGGCAACACCAGTAACGTTGCCGGCGCAAGATTTGATCTCAATGGATTCAACCAGCAGGTCGCAGGCCTGGTGAATCTCGGAACCACCATGGAAATGACCATCACCAACAGTTATTCATCCACTGAATCAACCTTTACCGTCAGCAACGATGTGATCAACTCCTATACCGGTCGCATCAACGGCAACATCACGCTTGTCAAAGCTGGAGAAGGAATACTGGTATTGGCCACAAACAACAACTATTACGGTACGACCAGAATCCTGGGAGACGGTTCGACATCGACATCCATTGTTGAAATAGTCAATGGCGGATCTATTACACTCAGCTCCACAATCCTGGTTGAAACAAATGCCCAACTCAGGCTCTCGACAACAAATAATGTGCTCAACAACGGAGCCAAAGTCGTCCTGAAATCCGGCGGCGCCGACTATGGCATGATTTATCTGACAAACAATGTGAATGAATTCGTCGGCAGCCTTTACTTCGACGATGCAGCTCAGCAGCCCGGCACATACGGCGCGACCGACAGCGGTTGTACATATACCAATGACAACCGCTTCGCAGGATCCGGAGTGTTGAACGTGACAGGTGGCGGAGATTCATGGGCAGTGGATGCTGACGGCGTGTGGAGTGATACGGCAAACTGGCAGAACGGCATCATTGCAACCGGCGCATATCGGACAGCCTATTTCACAAACAACATTACCGCGAATCGATATATAAGCGCCAATTATACAAACATGAACCTTGGCGGCTTGTATTTCGGTTCTCCAGCCAATGACTGGTACATCACAAACAATATTATCAGTCTGGCAAATTATAGCGCGCCGCTGATAACAGTAACGGCTAATGCTTCTACTCTGAGCAATACAATCATCAGCACACAGGGCCTGGTCAAGGAAGGGACCGGCACTCTGAACATATCGGGCATAGCCACCTGCGGTGTGAGCGCCACAGTTCGCAGCGGGACTATGAACCTTTCAGAAACAGGCAGCCTAAAGGGCTTTCCGAACACCTTCACAATGTATGTCGGTGATGCGGCAGGTAAAACAGGAACACTGAACCTGGTAAATAACAACCTGGTTATTTCCAACAGCATGGTGGTCGCGAATGGCGGTAACTCCGTTGGTTATGTCAATATCACGGGAACATCGACATCCTCTATTCCAAGCATCGTACTTGGAAACGGCACCAACAGCACTGCCATCATGACTGTGTCAGACAGTTCAAAGGTGACCGGCCAGACAATAACGGTCGGTAACAGCACCAACATTTCCGCAATACTGAGCGTCGCCGGGAATGCGACCGTAACCGGGACAACAATGACAGTTGCAAATACAATGAACAGCACCGGCACAGTAGTAATGTCAGGCAGTTCCACCGCAATGGTATCCTCAGTACTGGTAGTAGGTAACGCCGCAAATTCACAGGGTTCACTGAATATTTCTAATGGCACAATGTCAGCCAACTCTATAATGTTGGTAGGTAATACAGCAGCAACCAATAGTACGGCTACTTTGAATGTATCAGGCGGAACGCTGAATGTAGGAACCGGCGGTATTGCAAATGCAAAGTTCGACATTCTCTCATCTGTCACAAGGCGGATAGAACTTT
>MHBM01000309.1:5429-24344 GCA_001804885.1 Lentisphaerae bacterium RIFOXYA12_FULL_48_11 | reverse complement strand
GTATGTCCTGCAGTCCGTCCAGCCTGATCCGCAGGTGTAAACGGCACGCCCTTCTGCAAAACGCGACACCTGTTTCCCTGCATCAAATGCCGCCCTGTATTCGGGGAATTCTGTCGCCAGCACGTCATTTAACACAGCCACGCGCCATTTCAAACGTGTGCCACAGTACTGGTGCCTCTCGGCCTCGGAGTGGAACCCCAGCCGCGAATCAGCCGCACATAGCACATCCAACCTTTGACTATTCCTGATCTCTTCACGAACAATAGACTCCATTGCCGTAAGTTGTTTCCGCGCATCAACCGGGGATAGATCAAACAGCCGGCTGCGCATCAGGTAAAAACGCATCATGTTGTAACCGCTTGCGAATTGAATACCGATCGCTTCCGTCAGGCCGATATCAAGCGTACGTTCGAGGTTGTTCCTGAATTTCGGCTCAAGCGTTTTCATAATGGAGACACCCTTGTTCCATTCTTCAGACATCTTCCGTGACAGGATGACGGCCTCGGCAAGTGAATGATTGTCCAGCACCTCGCCAATGGCATCTCCATATGGCCCTCCGACCAGCCACGTCGGCTGCAGCTGCTTGAGCGCGGGTTTAAGGTGCAACGGCCAGACGGGGGTCGAATGCATAGGTCCCCACCACTGGAAACGTGTTGAAAGTGGAAAATTTTGAAACCCGTCTGAAAAATGTTTCCAGGCCTGTACCACATTCTCCGCATCATCACCCCAGTCAGAGCGTGCCAGCGACTTCAGGAAATCATCCTCTGTGCCGGAAAAATCCTCGAAAGCCAGCCTGCCGGCGGCCTTGTTCATCACACCCGGATAATTTCCGAAATACCAGCACTGCATTACGCTGCCGATATTCATCCGCGGCATCTCGCGGTATTTGCCATACAGGATCGGCGGAACAGGCATGAAAGGAATTGTTGCCGATTCATGCGAGCATCCCACCTGGAGCTTCGCGGACATGGGTGTTTTGCCGGCTGATGCGTTCCCGGCAAACCGCGCGAAACGTTCGGACGGCCCAATGAATGAAAGCCAGTAATCCCCTCCTACCCTGGGACGATCCAGTTGGTATTTAACAGCTCCGGACTCGAAATTTATCTGTAATGTAACATCCTTAGGAACATGGGACCCAAGTTCATAAACCCAGGGAGAAAGAGGCTTCCACGAAGGCAGGTAAAGCCAGCAGATATATTCCGCATCACGATTCGCGTCTTTTATTCCCCGCACCATGGCATTCTGACTGTTGTAAAGCGTCTGCCAGTTCGGCACTTTGGAACAGCGCGGACAATTCGGTTTACGGTCATCATTCACCCCGATAGTGTCCAGGCATGAGGAACCGTGTTCACCCAGGGAAATATTGATTGATCCGCCAAGTCCTGGCACCTGGGAGAAAATCCAGTACACGGATTCGTAAATAAATTTCTGTGATTCTTCGGAATTCGGGCAGATCTGACGACGGGAAGGACTTCCGGCTCCTGCAAGATCAGGGTGCGCCTTAAGCATGGGGTCATCCGGCGAGTAGAAGCCTTCCGGCTCATTCGAGTATAACCAGATCTTAATGCCGTAACGCGCACATTTCCCTACAGTCTTGCGTAGTTTCGTAAGCCGCCGCTCCATGTCTTTGTCAGGTTCACGGAACGAGGTTTTAGTTATATCTTCCCATTCGATGCTTAACCACAACCCGTTCACACCTTCATGTGCCAGCCGGTTGAGATATGCATCTGGATAATAGTCAACATCGTCCATCAGCTCATCACGCATTAGCGGCGGACGTTTGATCGGCCCGAAGAAACAGCGGGTAATACGGTTTTTCAACCAGGGCTTTTTCTGGGTTATCCCAGGGTTAAGGAAGGGGCCTTCCGCGGTCGCAATCATTTCCTCAAGGTGGAATATTGCACGGCGGATGCCCTCAGCATCATTGGCACGCAGGCTGATACGCTTGGGCGAGATCTCGATCGAATAGGCTTCCGGAACAATGGTCTTTACCTTTACGGTTTCCACCGGAATACCGTTCTCTTTGTCCAATTTTGCGAACGCAATAAAGTTCTCCAGATCTGCATAAGCTGTCTCCAACACCTTTTTCTTATCTGGAAAACCACGTTTCACAACCAAGCCGGTGCTGATATCAACCTGGCCCGGCTTCAGTTGGAATCCTTCTTTCCAGAAGAGCGCAAAAGGTTGTGGTTTCTTCAGGTCTTCGACAAAAGTCCAGCTTTCCTCACCCGGAGGTTCCGGCCATGTCTGATCGATAGTTTTGACCGAAACTGGAACTGCCGGATTGACTGCCGCAAACAACACTAATGCCATGATTACATTATACATGCTGCGCCTTTCTTTTCATCGTACGTCATGAGACTTATTCAGCCAAGTTCTATCTTAATATTACAAAGAGACTATCGCCTTAGCGGAGTATTACCATGACTGATAACCGTCACATTGACCCGTGGACGTATCGCGGATTCGTCGCACCTGAATGTGATTTCACTTTCACCCGCTGACAGGCGAGGGATCTCACCCTCCGGTTTCACCTGCTGAATCAACTCGCGTTTCGGGCCGTACAATTTACAGTCATTCATGCTGTTGAATTCCAGATAACAGCCGCTTTCAATTTCCACCGGAAATACAATTGTCCTGCCCAGGATCGAAATAGTTGGTTTCGATATCTTGTGCTTGATAAGCGGCAGCGCTTTTATTGGACTTAAATAACATGCGACTTTCCGGCCAACCTGCACATGATTATACCAGAGATGGAGCCATTCGACGTTTTTCATTCCCAGCTTTTCACGGTACTGTGAATAAATACAGCGACCATATGGCCATGAATAGTCTTCAAACCGCTCTGATTCCGGCTCAACAAACTCGAAATACCGCCAGCCTTTGAAGTTAACAACAACATAATGATCCGCATGTGCTTCGAAGGGTTTTGGTGCGCCAAGTTGGAAATTCATCACCTCACCCTGTCCGTCTCCGTATATCCAGACGCCCATCCCCTGGAATTTGCTCAGGTCCATTGGTTTGGCGAAGGTCTTGCCTATTCGCAGCCAGGATCCCTGCTGTGGGCGGTATATTCTCTCGGCATGATCAAACAGCGAGTATGTATCATCCGGAGCTGAAGTATATACGAGCTTCGACGAACCCGAATTCCTGGCGGTCCAACATCCGCTTACGGCACCTACCTTGACCTGTTCCGACGATGGTGTGATATCACCAGTCAAACCTGGTGCTGCAGCCTGGTATGAATATATCTTGCCGCTGTTCAGTATGATTTCCGTGGGATTTCGTTCGTTAAACTCGTCCGGCTTCTGGAAGTCGGCGAGTGTCACACTATCCGCGGCGTCATACGGGCCTGCTGCCATTAATGCCTGGATGCGAAGTTTGAGAGGCTGACTACCGAACTTGTTGATAAAACGCCAGATGTTTGTCACTCCGTCAACAGCCTCGACCTTATGACGGGCATACTGTCTGGGCTGGAATTCCCATTCGCCATCCGCAGCCTTCTTCAGCGTGAACTCGGCACCGGGTTCCCTGAGTTGTTTCTTAACTTTTTCAGGAAAATACTTTTCTTTTCGAAGGGTTTCATATGTTTTGACCAGCGGAGCTACCTGGTGGAGCCACGGTTCTTTGGCATACATGTCAGGAGAAACAACCTGCAGCGAATAGCTGGAATCTGTGCCGAGCCCTTTGCACCACATGTATTCAACATCATCATCAAAAGTAACATCATGTGTTGAATCAAGCCATGCAAGCACCCTGGACCAGCCAAGATGTCTTGGCATGAAAATACGACGGCAACCTTCATTTGAATAACAATGAATGTCTATGAATCTTTTATGGGCGCGGACAGCGTGGTCCCATGCCTGCAGACGGGACCGCACAAACCACAGGTGATGATGGAATGTCGCCATTTCCATCATGGTAGGCCTCGAGAAGCGCTTGAACACTTCAAAGGCAAACTTCGTCCCGTAGTGCCAGCGATTTTCTTCACCGCCGATAACATGCGCTCCATCAAGCCCATCAAGGTATGTAAAATCGAACCCGCACTCGTTGATTACTGAAGAAATACGGTTCGCCACTTCGCCAAAAAGCGTCGAATCACCGTCAGGGAGGAAACAGCCCCAGCATTCCTTGAGATGATGGACCTTTGCCCCTTTGGCATGAGACGCAGGTCTGGTCCCGCATGCACCACGTTTACATTCACTTACGCCGTATGGTTCGGAGTCATTGACGATCTTGTATTCGATCAGTTCATCGTCGATCTGCAGTGTCATACTGCGCCGGATAAAATAGGTAATATACCTGGGCAGATCTGTTGTAGGTTCATCAAGTCTCAGGATTGTGTCACCGGCACCAACGGCGTTTGTAAGGGTGTAACTGCGTTCCTTTGCCAGTCGCGGATCAGGCACAGGTGTAACCCATGCACAGCGCTTGTCGATAGAAAAGGACATTGTGTGTAAACCGGCAAGGATACCGGCAGAGTGCAGCTTGTCGATCACTGCCTTTACGCCACGACGCCCATCCGGATACAATCGCGGGAAAGGCTCATAGTCGCCATAATTCAAAGACCCGCAGAAATCGATCTGGGTAAAACCAAGGACTCGACAAAGATCGATCCATGCATCAACCGTTTTTTCGGTTGGTACACCAAACAGGTAACTGCCATACGGAAGGTCGCTGTCCATTGCCCACGGTCCGCCCAGCGATGAGTGCGGCATACCCGGCGCCGCGCCCACCATGGCCTTGAGCGCTTCGCGCATTTCAGCATATGGACAGGCGACCAGTCCGGCCTGGGCGCCATTGAAACCAAACCGGCGGTAACAAGCGGCCCACAAATGCTGTTGTGGCCCCGGAAGCTCTTCAACATTGGTTTGAAGATTCAGCGCCAGTGTTCCGGCAGAAAACGGTTCATCTGCCTGGACCCTAAGCCTGGTCGGCAGATTTACAAACGCCAGCTCGTCTGCATCGCCACTGATAGATTCAACTTCAAAAACAAAGTAGTGGGTTTTTGTCGAAACCCTGACGACCGCACTGCATTTTGAACGTCCGAAACCGATTGTCAGCAATCCATCGGCAAACGACACGGATGAGGCTTCATAAACGCGCCCATTCTTCTTCACATTCGCGCATTTTGATTTCGGCAGGCCTGCGATGTAGTCAATGCCTGTCTGCTTACCTGTGAAACTCAGGTTACGACCGTCACCGCCTATGACGTATTTCACAAACTGGTTTTCGATGGTAACAGGTTTGCCGCCGAATGATGGCAGGAAGAACGTGCCGAGCGAGGTGACGCTGCAGCTGAGCATGAAATCGCGTCGACTGACACCGTTGATAGAATCAAGATGATGGTGATGAGTTTCCTGCTGATAGTTGTTATTGTATTGTATGTGTGTAGCCATACTGATCATCCTCCTTACGAATCAGGCACGAGCCGGTTCAAGGGTAGTTACGTTTATAAGACATTACTATTTACCATAAGCATGACACTGAAACTCCACAACCAATTCGTCGGCAATCAAAGGGGTTTACCTTCGGCAGACACGGTAACTTGCATTCGTGTACTGACCTTATCGGCCGTATAGGCGGAAAAGGTCAGTTCGTTTTCACCGCTTTTGAGAACTGGCACATTACCGTTCGGAACAACTTCCTGAGTAACCTTGCCGGCCGGACTGTAGAGCTTGCAATCTTGGCCTGACTTGAGTTCAAGGAACATGCCTGTTTCCATCGTGACGGGGAAGGTAATCTTCTGGCCATTAATCGCAACTTCCGGATTTTCAATTTTGACCGGCGCCATAGGAATAGCCTTGACCGGTCCAATGAGGCAGCTGACCTTTTTATTCGCAGGAAGGTTATTTACCCAAATCTGGAATTCCGTCACCCCCGCATAATTTACAACGCCGATATGGTTGTCGTAGACATAATATTTCGCAAGAACAGGCCATTTATAATCGGTAATACGGGTCGATTCCGGTTCAATGAACGTGAAATATTTCCAGCCGGTGAAATCAATCTTGACGTAATGGCTGCTCTGATGCAAAGCCATTCCGGCCCCGCCGCTGTAGAGTTTTAAATCGACGAGTTCGCCGTTGCCGTCTCCTTTGATCCAAACGCCCAACGCCGTCCTATTACCGAGGTTCAGAGCTGGTTCGCACACCTTCGTCAAGTATCCCCAGCTTGCCTTCTGAACCGATTCGCCTGTACTCGACGCAACGAGCTCCACGGCAGCCTCGCTCGTTACAGGCACCTTGGCGTCAGACTTTTTAAGTTCACAATCCACGCCGGGAGCTGTTCGAACCTTTTTGAACTGCCCGACCGTTGCGGGATCGAGTACGTCGGTCTGCTGCGGATTGTCATAAGCCGCGGATGACATGAGCGTCTCAAGTCGCAGTTTAACCGGCTGAGTTGCAAATTCGTTGTCAAGCTGCCATTGGGCGCTTGAGTGATCAAGGCCAACGACTTTATGTGGCTTATAAAAGACCGGTTTGAAATTCCATTTACCGTTGTCCGCTTTAAAGAGGGTGAATTCACTGCCCGGAACGCGAAGCTGGGCGCAAACCTCTTCGCTGAAATAATTCTTATGACGTAATTCTTCGTACTGACGAATCATCTTGATGAAATCGCGATAGACAGGATGTGCTTCCTGGGTCTTCTCGTCGGTAACGCCTGTCATGGAAAGCCCGGCGTTGTTGCCTATCATTTTGCAGCAGACATATTCAATGTCATCGAGGAACATGGCATCCTGCTTTGGAGATTGCCAGGCTCTGAATCCCCACCAGCCGAACTGAAGCGGCAGATAAAGTCCACAATCCTTCATTGGTCCATATTTCTCGATCTCGGGCCAATAGCCTCCCCAGCTTCCGTGTTGATACTCCTCACCCGCCTTCATCGACGCAATGCGAACATCCATAAAGCGTTTGTATCCCCGGGTAACCATGTCCCATGCCTGATAACGACTGCGGAAATGCCACCAGTGATGGATCATGCCGGCATATTCAAGGCCGACCGGCTTTTTGAGGTTCTTCATTATCTCAAAAACAAACTTATCCCCATAATACCAGTAGTTCTCTTTACCCCACATGTATTGCAGGCCTTCAATGGCGTCGAGATAGACACCATCGAATCCGCATTCGTCGACAATTTCCGCGGTCCGTCTGGCTATTTCGTCGAACAGGGGCGAGTGCGGTTCCGGTATATACATGCCGCTCCAGAACGTTTTGAGAATACCAACCTTGACTCCTGCCTGATGCGAGGCAATTTTTGTTCCGTGAAAACCGCGCTTGCAGCCGGTGAATTTGTATGGTGCTTCAAGGGTCAC
The DNA here is from genome assembly GCA_001804885.1 of Lentisphaerae bacterium RIFOXYA12_FULL_48_11. Classification (GTDB taxonomy): domain Bacteria; phylum Verrucomicrobiota; class Kiritimatiellia; order UBA8416; family YA12-FULL-48-11; genus YA12-FULL-48-11. The sequence continues at coordinate 17,029 of MHBM01000309.1, read as the reverse complement.
ATCGGTGAACTGAATAATTTCATCCCCCATGCGAATGGTTCGATTGCTCGTTTCCATATAACCGGTTTTGGTCGAAACGTCTTTCGTCGATTCTTTAACTACGATTTCTGTTGCCTTCTCGTCCAAAGGCGCGTCAAGCGTGAACCTGGTCAAAATATCAAGGTCAGGATGCGGGACTGGCGTTACATACTTCGAGTTCTGACTGATATAGCAGGTATACGTATGGAAAATTGAGGAAATTCCCGCTTTGTGCAGTTTATCAACGATTTTCTTATAAGTCTGCCAGCCTTCGGGAAATTTTTTCTTATCGAGCTCAAAACTTCCAAAAAGGAAAAAGTTCCCGGAGCCGTGATTATCGATTTGATTAAACCCGAAATCATTACAATGCTTAATCCACTGGTCGACGGTTTCCTCGGTGAGTGATCCGAAATTCATGAGATAGGAGCCGTAGCCTTCTTTGGCACCAAGCGCCCAGGCACCGCCCTGATCACAGAACGGAACGTCGGGCACGGCTTTCTTCATGACATCTCGGATAACGGGTAGAATCTGTTTCTGCGGAACGCCGATAACCGCGGCCCGGGCATTTTTAAAACCGAACCGCTGATAGCAGCTTGCCCAAAGCTCCCTGTGCAAGGCGGGAAGCTCATAGACGTGCGTATGCAAATTGAGTGAAAGAGAACAGGCGGCAAACGGCTCAGTCGGAATTGCATCGAGCGTCAACGGTATATTGACAAACGTAAACGAATCGGGTGAACCGGTTACATCGACCACCTCTAAAATCAGCCGCGTCTTTTTATTTATCACCTTAACTGACGCGGTCACGTCCGCCTCTTCAAATTTCAAGCTAAGCACATTATTGTCGAACGCTACAGAGGTGGGAACAAAAGTCTTTGTCCCTTTGGTCACGGATGCGCAATACGCCTTGTCCCCCTCGACAACCCTGAGATAATTTTTATTCTGCGACGAATCGGTAAAAGCGATATTCTTTCCCGCCGGGCTTATCTCATAATTAAACGTTTTACATTTTAAGACGATATTATCCCCGGCTGCCAAAGCCCATCCTGTGATAGCGTGCCAAGCAACTGTAAAAACAAATATTCCCGCCGTGTACTGCAGTTTGTATAGTTTCATAACAATCTCCTATGACGAAAGTCGACGTCATCGTGACTTTATCAACTGACATTACCCATATGGACGGTGACGGACAACCTCGCTGTCCCGGCAGTCCCAAGTGCTTGCCAGCTACGATGACTGCCTCACGATTAGACTGGCATTAATTACTTTCTTCATACTCGATGAATCAGATGAGCCCCGCGTCATTTCCACCAAAGCTCTAACGGCTTCACGACCTAAAATAGTTTTATCAATACGCACGGTGGTTAAAGGAGGTGAAGTAAAAGCGGAATGGGTAATATCATCAAATCCGACCACCTTCACATCTTCGGGGACTCGCATCTTTAATTCAGAGAGAGCCCGTAGAACTCCGATAGCTGTCTCGTCGTTTCCAAATACTCCATCGAACTTCCAGTCGTGATGAATTCTTTCGCAGATTATATCGTAACCGCTTTTTGCAGTCTGTTCGCTAAATACCAGTTCAATTTTGTCACAATTGGCACGAACCGCATCAGCGGCAGATTTCAACGCATTTGCAAAATAATGAGATCTCAACGGGCCCGCAATTACAAGAAGCCGTTTCACACCTCTTCCGACTAGATGTTCCATCGCCATTCGCGCACCGTTGACATAGTCCGATTCCACTGAAGCAACGTCAATCCCGGTCGGCTTTGGGCCATCAATCACCACAACATTGGTAGCATGTTTCTGAATTGCCTGAACCTGATCGGCCTCGAACTGCCCAGCCAGGATTGCTCCACAAAGCCCTGACATGGAGAATACTGATTGCAGGCGCGGCCAGGATGCTTCGAAACTATCCTGCCAGTGACTTTGCAGAAGGCATAAACCATTAATAGCCGCCTCTTCTTCCGCCGCCCTGGCAACATCGCAGAAAAAACCATCCGCCGCTTTGACATCAGCACCAAAAACAAGAGCACAGCAGACACTGCCGCTGGCTCGCAAATTATCTTTACTCCGCATGGCACGCGCAGCCAGAGAAGGAACATATCCGACCTCCTTCATTACACGCAGAACCCGTTTGGAAGTCTCAACGCTGACTGAAGGTGATCCCCTCATTACACGGGATACTGTCATTCGACTGACAGCGGCCTTTTTAGCTACTTCGTTAATAGACATATAATGTTACCGTTCACATGACTGTAACATTTTTAACGAATCAAGCAAGAGAAATTTTTGTTTTTTTATTACTTAGCCACTGAGTGTTTTTCGTCAAAAGCAGAAGTCATTTGCATACTTATGCCCTACCCCGGCACCTGCTAAGAGAAACTATCATACGCTTAAATATATTATTCCGGCTTTAGAACATGTACCTTTTGTCCAGCAATGGTGAATTTTAACTTGCCATTGCTAACGGTATTTTTTTTGCCGCTGTCTTTTTCGAAATATGTAATGCCATTCAGTTTATCCAAACCATGAATGGTATATGTTAGTGATTCAGTCGGCTCATTGACGACTAGAAACCAGACTTTGTCATCCACTTGTTTTGGCAATACTTGAATCGTGCGTTCCACCGAACCTGCTGTTTCTTCATGCGTCACCTTGAAATTGATCTGAGCATCATGCGAGGAAAGCACCGGCTGCATCAGCTTAAGCTCTTGTCCAAGGATCAACAAATCTTTCCACAGTTGTGAGTCCTTTTCGATGTATGATGTCCCCCAGTACAAAAGCCCGCGTGCACCACGAACAATAGAGTCATACGCCATGAACCTGCTCTCCTGCAATGTGGGACGTCGTAAATCTCTCCGGACCTCTTCGCTGGGGTTTGTTCGAAGATCAGCCCAGCCAAATCCCTGCAGAACCATCCATACAGGCTTGCCCGGTGCTGACTGTTGCATCCGTGCAGTATATGCCCCAACAGCGGCAAGACTGCGCTCAACCAGATCGGAATGACCAACATTCGGAGAAAACGGCACGGGATAAATATCACAGCCAACAATATCAGCTCCCTCATTAAAAGCTGTAAGCTGTGTAAGCTGATTGCGCGGCGCATGATTCATCCAAACGGGATGATCAGCATCGATCTCTTTTAACTTTTTATAACCCGCGACCATACCGGAACACAATTGGGCCTGTCGTTCAGGCGCATTTGCATAACCATAACCGGGCTTTGGTGCTTCTTTACCCAATTTAGTCCAGATTGAATCCGCAAGACGTTCAGAATCCGCATATTCACCAGTATGTCGTAATAAACGTACCTGCCTCATATCCTGCCGCAGTTGTGCAGTTAAAACAGAATTTGTAAGCGCGTCGATCAGCTTTGACTGTTGCTGTGGTTCCTGTTCTTCCCTCCACAGGTGCGCGTTCCACCAGATATTCCACAGGGCTTCATCCGGAACCTCCCAAACCAAAGTAGCAGGATGAGCCCCCATCTGCCGGATCAATGTTATAAGTTGTTTTTCCCTGTTTTCGACATCTTTGCTGAAATCAATGCAGTGGCCTGTATGCGCCCATGCCCAGAGCCCCCTCTGGGAAAGTCTATCCAACACCTGCGTTTTCACGCCCGCGCAAACCAGGTTGAAACCCGCCTCTGCAACTCGATCCAGATCAGCATCTGATTTCGGGGTTTCATACAATCCGAGAATAAAAACTCGCCTACCATCAACCACCGTCATACGGTCAGGTGCTATTGACATCTTCGCCGCCATCACTGAAAACGGCGCAGCAACCAGTAAAATAAATATTGCGACTATTAATTTCAGAAACATTAGAACCTCCGGTTTTATTTCTGATCACAACAGAAATCAGGCCGAACGTCAAGGCAGGCACAGAAGCTCATTATCAGATTACCAGGGTTTACACTGCAACCATTGTGAATCCAATTCAGCAATACCAGATGATTCATCTGATTGACATCCTTTACATTATGCATCTCGATTTGTTAAATATACTGGAGCATAAGCTCACATTACTGGTCAAGGAGGGCTCACAATGAAGACTTTGCCACGCTTGTCTCAAAGAAGTAACTGCTTACCTTTCTTTGCTGTTTTCTTCATATTTATTTTCCATGAATTTTTTTCTTTGTGGACCTGCGCGGAAGAAGAACCGTCAATGTTATACTCGAGTCTCATCAGGCGTGCACAGGAAGTCAGCAGTCAGTCAATCTTCGAACTGCCACCTCTTGCAACGTGGAAAAAACAACTTCCTGAAAAACGTCGCAAATGGCTGGAAATGCTCGGGCTCGACCCCTTACCGCCCAGAACTGATTTAAATGTTACAATCACAGGCACGCTCGATCGCGGCAGTTACGTGGTGGAGAAGATGCATTTTCAACCGACACCGGGTTGCAGGATTGCGGCAAACCTGTATCTACCGAAAGAGATAAAAGGCAAACTACCTTCCATTGTGTACGTCTGCGGCCATTCAAGGAGAGGCAAATTTCATTACCAGCTTCATCCCCGATGGTTTGCTGAACACGGCTATGTGGCGATGATCCTCGATCCTATCCAAGTTGGTGAAAACAGCGGTATTCACCATGGAACATATTCGAAGGACTGGTGGCACTGGTATAGCCAGGGTTATTCACCAGCTGGCATCGAAGTCTGGGCGGCAATGCGCGCTGCGGATTATCTCCAATCCCGTCCTGAAGTTGATGCCGAAAGACTCGGCATTACAGGGTTGTCGGGCGGCGGAACAATATCATGGTTTACCGGTGCTGCCGATCCGCGTTTTAAAGTTATTGTACCATGTTGTCAGACAGGAAACATGTATCAGCATATTCGCGACAGAACTATCGATGGGCACTGTGATTGCACGTACTGGGTAAATACCTACGGTTGGGATTTTCCTGATCTCGCGAGTCTTATTGCACCACGTGCACTTCTCGTTGGCGCTGCAACGGAAGACGTTCTTTTCCGTCCATACGCTTTCCGCGATCTAATTCATCGCGCCCGGCAGCTATTTATTCTTTACGGTTGCGAGGAAAAAATCGACCTGGTTGAGGCCGTTACACCACACGGTTATTCGCCAAAAATGCGTATCGCCGTTTTCAACTGGTTCGAGAAATACTTGAAAGGATCGGACAGGCTGGTAACCGATGATATTGCAGAGAATCCGGAAAAGGATAAGGACCTGGCCGTTTATAAGGAAATGAAACCACCTGTTGAGGATAAGTTGAAAGATGTGGACAAGTCGTTCATCCCCTTACCTGGCCTGCCGGAACTCAAAAACAAAGAGGAGTGGGAAAAATATCAGGGTCAATGTCTCATAAAATTACAGGACGTGACGTTTAGACAGGTGCCAAAAGTCATTAATGTTCCGGAATATTCCTGCAGGCGTCAGGGACAGACCAGCAGTCATCAGTTTCGCACATATGAATTTCACTCGGAACCAGGTATGTTAATCCGTGCACAATTGGCAATCCCTCTCGGATTTCTCAGGCCATATCCTCTGGTTGTTGGCGCGATGCAACCGGATGCGCGCAGTCCGTTTTGCGCAAAAGGGGCGGGCAATTCGTCGATCAGTACAAATTCGGGTGGTTATGCCTGTGTTGAGGTACGCGGAACTGGAGGAAGCTCAATCGGCCCCGGCATCGAATGGACAGCCCGGCGTGCCTATCCAATTGTCGGTCAGACATATTACGAGAGGAAGACCCTTGACCTGCTGACCGCCATCAAGACACTTAGAGAGGAAACGAATATTGGAGATATTGTTGTGTATGGCCGTGGCGCAGAGGCTGCTGTGGCAATCTATGCGGCACTGCTTGATCCGGGGATCAAGGAAATCGTATTGCAGGATCCAGTTGTCACTCATTGGAATGGTGGTCCAGAATTTCTAAATGTTCTCAAAGTTGGCGACCTCCCCCACAATCTGGCGCTGGCATATCCACGGCCAATCACCTTTATTGGCAAGATGCCAAAAGAATATGAGTGGACAAAGAAATGTTATGATTCACGTGGAGAGGGTCCAAAAATCCGCGTCATTGAGCAGCAGGAAAAATGGAGCCAATACTCCAAAAATTGACACTGCTTAAAAATGGAATAATGGTTACCCCAGGACAAGCATTCCTGTTCAAAACAGAGTGACGCTTACAGCAGCACGTAAATGAGCCAGGAACAGAATTATTCGCACAGCAATATCCTCGGTGTTTTACCGCAAGCCGGAATTCTGATAATAGCTGCAGAGACCGCATCATTCCACTGGTAATCGGTAATGGTTGCGCCATCAAGCGTGACGATTTGCGGGCGAGCCGCTAAATGAATTGTTGCCGTAAAGTCACGTGTTGCAGGCATACCTGCATAACTGCCTTCCCGTCCTCCAATGGTTAATTTGACTGTCTTTCCTGCGGTTTCGCAAATCAGGCGCGTTTTTGCAAATTTACCGTCGTGATAGTCCATGCTCGCTCCGTCATCTTCATGAAGAGTGAATGAAGTGCTTGCCGCCGGATAAACAAGTAAGCCAACTTCAGGCGACCAGCCTTTTTCGACATGATTGTATGCAGGCCAGGTAGGAATGATGGCCCCGCTCTTTACCAACAATGCACCACCCTGTTTGGGTGTAACCTGAACGGGAACCGCTGCCGGCCCATTAATTGATTTACCACTCCAGTAGTCGATCCAAGTACCTTCAGGAAGACGGACTTCCTTGGAAAACGCCGAGACCAGCAGGAAGTCACCAAGCATGTACTGCCCCATAAAAGTGTCCCAAGCCGGATCTTCCGGGTAAGCAAGGGACATGGCCCTCATGACAGGATAACCAGTCATGGCAGCCTCTGCTGCAGTCGAATAAAGGTATGGAAGCAGTTTATAGCGAAGTAACGCATATTCCCTGAAAGCAGCAATCTGGGCATCTTCCTGCAACCAGGGCTGATACCAGTAATCCCAGTTATTCTGCTGGGCCCAGGTCTGTAGAAATCCAAAGTGAATACCCCTGGAACTGGAAATATCCATATCACAGGAGTGGTTTGAATGACCCGAAAACCCGAGGTTCAACATTGAGGCCAGGGGCTTGGCACCGCCACCAGTGTCTCCCGCCCATGTTGCTACAAACCGCTGTACACCGGCATAACCACCGGCAGAATAAACCATTGAGCGACGCTTGGTGTGGTTCTCGAACCCGTAGGCCATCTGCTTGGCATAAATTACAGGATAGAGGTTATGCATTTCCTCATCGGTCATACCGTTGCCCCATTTGCGGGTTGGATGTTCGATGACCTGTGAACTGCCATCGAGTTTGAATGCAGATGCGCCCTGGTCAGCAAATTTTTTCAGATGCTCAAACCATGGCTCCAGTTCTTTTGATTCATCCTTCTTGACAGTATCCTTTGCTTTTTTGCTGCCCGGCTGACTTAAACGTTCATCTTCAAAACCTTCATTGATATTAACAGCCTTCCCTTCGGAGTTGGTCTTGGCATTCCAAGTCACACCAGACAGCAGCTGTTCCTCATAAACACCCAGGTCGTAATCACAACACAACCACAGACTGAGCTTGAAACCTTTTCGCTTGAGCGCACCGAGAAATGTATGAGGCCCTTTGGGTGCCCAGTATGGGATTGGGAACCGTTGCGGATGCCAGGCCTTGGCTGTGGAACCATCGTAGTTCTTGGACATCCAGCCGGGTTCGAGCCCTATTACATCGCACGGCATATTCTCGCGTCGGAAGGTAAGCGCTTCGTTGATCAAATTGAACGCATCGATATTCTGGTTACAAACGTAAGTGAATGCATATCCCCAGATCGGCAACAAAGCAGGACGCCCGGTAAACGATGTATAAGTATCAAGCAAACTCCGGTAATCCGGACCGGAAAACAGATAATAATCAAGATCACTCCGTGGAGCAGCACAAATAATTCTGTCTGGGACATTCTTTCCAACATCGATCGTATTTCGCCATGTGGTATTCATCAACAGGCCCCATCCGCGACTGCTGAACAAAACAGGAATGGGAATGTATGAATTAACATTCTTCACCCAGATTTCGTAGACACCACCCCGGCGCATGATATTCTCGCGACTGACATCACCTAATCCATATATGCGTTCATCTTTGGACAACGCAAAACGAATATCATAGCCGGCGTTATTTTCGTAAGTCGGGCCGGAGTGTTGAGTCACAACCTTTCCATCAGAAGACGTCAGAGTAATTCCACCGTCTTTGCGGACAATCACAAGTTTAGCCTGCCTGGTAGTTAGTGTATAAACATTATTGTCTTCAGTTTTCTCAAAACTTACCTCAGGGAAAGAGGTGGGGAAAATCCCGTAACGATTCAGACCAGACTCCGTCCACTGCGCAACCTTGCTGTATCGGACACGAAAAAGCCGCTCACCCAGAACATCGACTCGAACAGAGGCATCTCCATTTAAATTCAGAACCACGTTTTGTTTTGTAAGAGGAGTGGAATCCAGCCAGACCCGCGCTTTGCCTGGATTATCCGCTTTGCATTCAACGGCCAGGAAAGCCCCTGCCAGAAAGAGATATATTAGATTTCTTTTCATAAACGATTACCTTCCCCGATGAGTTATAGACAATTTTATCATTACGACTGTCAGGCAGAATACTGACAGCAGCACCTCGCAAACGTCAACTGATTAACAGCCGACTGGCAGCAAGCTTTAAAGCTTTGTCGATTCAATCCTGTACAAATGCGTTTTGGTTCTAAGAAAGAAAGCCTTACCGCTTGCCGCCGGCGAGGCCATGAACCCGTTTTCAAGACTATTAGTTGCCACAACATCATATGTACGACCGGGTTTAAGAACAGTAGTTTTGCCGCTCTGATTAAAGAAATAGAGCCTGCCATCAGCCAGAATAGGTGAAGCCGCGTATCTGCCTCCAATTCGCTCCTGCCAGACCATATTGCCCGTTGCGGCCTCTATACAAGAACCCATACCATCATCACTAACCATGTAAAGCAGACCATCGAGAAGGAGCGGTGAAGAGGTCTTGGCCACGGCCTTGCTGAATTTCCAAGCCACATGTGTGTCAGTAACATCACCCTGTCCATCCAGTCGAATGGCAAGAAGTTCTGAATTACTCAGACCCGTGATAATAAAGGCAAGTCCTAATCCCTTATCGTAGAGAGGCATTGGTGCAGCCGACCATGAATTATACTGAATCCGCCAGATCTCCTTACCTGTCCTTGGATCATAGCCATATGCTGCCTTAGCCCCTATGGTGAGCATCTGTAGCTTACCTTTGACATCCACAACCAAAGGCGTGCAGTGTGCCTTGCGAAGATCACCGTCTTTTGCCATTTGCCCTTGAATATGCTCGTCATTCCATGCGACTGACCTGCTCGTCTTCCAAACCGTTTCTCCAGTCTTCTTATCCAGGGCAACAAGATATTGCAGATCGACGCCATCCATGGTCAATATCAACAAGTTTTCAAACAGTATTACAGATGATGCCGGACCACGATAATGACGGCACGGAAGATCCTGTCGCTTCCAGATCACTTTAGCAGTGCTGGTATCCAAACACGCAGTCCCATAACTGCCAAAATGAATATAAACCCGGCCATGTTCTATCACAGGGGACGGTGCAGCATAACAGTTGACCTTGTTACCCAGCGGCTCGGGATTGTCGCAATGAAAAAGCTTTTCATTAAAACGAATGTGCCCGGTTTCAGCATCAACACAGATCGCAAAGAAATCATGGCCATTCGTCGTTGCCGTCGTAAGCCATATCTGTCCACCCATAACAACAGGAGTGGACCAACCCACTTCCGGTATAGCCGTCTTCCATTTAAGGTTTTCCGACTCACTCCAACTAAGTGGAAAACCAACAAGGTTCTTGTCTTCCGGCGCTGAAACGTGCCCATTACCCCACGGCCCGCGGAATTCCGGCCAATCCGCGCGAACATTCATACAGTTAACAATCAAAAATGTGGCAACAAGAAGCGGCAAGATGCGGTTGGTTCTAAGAAATTGTTCTTCAACATGTACAGAAACCATAACCATTTTCTCCTTTCAAGGGTGACCTTGTTATTGCTTATTCTCAAACCCTAACAACCCGCGTTAACGAACAATAGGAAATTCACGGAGCAGGGCATTCAGAGCTTCGGCCATAAATCCGGCGCCTTGAATGCTTGGCGATCGTTGAAATATCTGAATATTGGATGGTCCTTCAGTTCTGGACCACGTTGGCTGCCCATCGTCAGAAATGGAAAATTTAACGGGTATCATGGCCAGGTCTTCAATCCTGGCGTCAGCATTGACTTTGCTTTTTGGAAGAAAACGCCAGCCTTCAGCTGTTTGTGTCAAAACCCGAGAACTCGTCAGAATAAAAGACTGCGTGGACCACAAATTACGCATGCCGTGATTCAGTCTCAGATCCACCTCTTTTGCCGGAAAATCAGATAAGGCGCGCAGAATGTCGCCACGGCTGCTTCTACTGAGTGCAAATGCAAACCAGTTTCTCAGGGGAACAGGCAGATTTGCAAAAAGCTGCAGATGCGGCGCCCTGTAAAATGTGTTGTGTGGCCCCATCGCGTTTTTTGCATCCCAATTGGTCGTGTCGGCGGCACATGGGAACCACAGGATCGGCAGGCCACTTCGCATGACAGTAATATAAGAATATAGATCCACTGCTACATTGTGTTCGAGTGATCCTTTACCGCTTGAACCCGCGTTAACGACAAGAGCGCTGACTTTTTCCCTGAACAGTTCCGGTTCCCTCAAATAGGCCGCCGCGATAATCCGACACGTGCCCACCGTGTTGACCATTACCTTCTCCTTACTTTCCCGAAGAATTTTAATAAGAAGTATAATGGCCGGTTGCTCTGATTCTGCACGATCAACAGCCGAATCATTGGTTGATCGTAAAGGCAGCGAAGGTCCAACAGCTACCGGGAAAGATTTTCCCGAAAGATAACACATCTGACTTATAGGAACAAATCCCGGTTCATATGGACTAGCATCCGGTTTACGCGGCGGACGCACATCGATCAGAATTGCCCTGATATCAAATTCCGGAAGAGCCATAAGAGTTGCAAGATCGATGTGATCATCAGGATCACCGGGACTGTGATAAAAATCTGTTATATAAACAATCGGTACTTTTTCCGCTGTTGATTGAGAATACACAACTCCACACCAACAAAGACAGAAAAACACAACCAAGCCGCTATATCGGCAGAAGAAACCATTCATTGAATATTGTTTATTCAAGTTCATAAGCATTTACTTCCACTAAAAGAACTGCCACAGCTCATCACTTCAATCGCCACATCGTACCCATCAAGCAAGTCTTTTCGCCTTTTTCTTCAGCCTGATAATAGATAGTGAGAAGACGGCCATCCGACAATTCCACAGAAGAGGGATACCCCAAATCACCGTCAAAATGTCCAGCCAGCTTGATTTCGTTGGCCACATCCCACGTCCGTCCATTGTCATCGCTGATACACGCGTACTCGCCAAGATCGTAAAATCGCCGTCCATATACCGTCAACAGCTTGCCATTGCGTAAACAGATCAGATGAGGCGGGAACCCGGCCACCGCAGTCGATTCAGCCACCGTCCATGTCTTGCCACCAT
>MHBM01000309.1:4943-5315 GCA_001804885.1 Lentisphaerae bacterium RIFOXYA12_FULL_48_11 | reverse complement strand
TCGCGACTTTCTCCCCCTCAGGCAACTTGATCTCGCTGACACGTTGCCACGAACGTCCCTGATCACGAGACTCCGCTACCGAAATCTCTTCCCTATCGCCACTGTAAATACTACCTGACCCTGAATAGGTGATACCAACATAGAGTAACCTCCCATCCTTCAAGACAATCGGCCCGTGCGGTGCTGTACCCGGCGAACGTACTAATGGTTCCCATGTTTTGCCACCATCGGAGGAACGAATTGTGAAGTATCCAAGACCATCTTTCTTTTCTGCGGACGTCAGTTTCTCGTCGTGCAGCCACCAGTAAAAACGAGAAGAACCCGGCGTTAACTTGGTACGATTACGGATGCTTCCCTGATAAGCGAGAGAGG
>MHBM01000309.1:1420-4914 GCA_001804885.1 Lentisphaerae bacterium RIFOXYA12_FULL_48_11 | reverse complement strand
GAAAGTTCAATAATACCACCGTCACGATCATCCAGAGGCGTATTACCGATATTGACAGGGGGGGACCATGTCGCCCCCTGGTCTGTACTCTTAATCATCTGCACCTTACCCCATGGGCAGACGTGCTCATCCCGATCCCCGGAAAATACTGCCAGCAGTTCACCATTTTTTCGTACACAAACCGTGGGCCAGCCGATGTACCGTCCCGGCTGCTTGCACAACACTTTTGTCCAGATGATTTCCGCACGCTTCTGATGTATGGGAGCACCGTGCATCTCAGGAACCTGCTGCTGTCCGAATCCTGCCAGAACTGATCCAAGTACAATTCCCCCGACAATCCCGATAATGTTCTTAATACGCATGATCATCGTTATTCCCTTTCCCTGCTTATACTGAGTTAAAAGAAACTGCCTTTTCAAGAAGTGATATGGACGAGCATCATACTCACACTTATTGTCAAGATTCTGTATCAAGGACTCAGCATGTGTCAACGGCAATTAAAGCCCAAAATATATTGAATGCAACCCCATGTCCGAACTCGAACAAACACGCCAATGCCACAAAATTCGCTATGTCATATTCCAGCACAAATTTGGAAACATTCTAATAATCAAAAAGACGGCTCGACAGAGCGTATCGCGCGCGTTAAGAATAAAGGAAATGAAGCAGAAAGAGAACAAATCCAAAGGATTAACCATACGCTTTGATAGCATCGGAGGAGCCAGTGGCGACCTGATACTCTCTTCCCTCTGTGCTCTCGGCGTAAGCCACAAGGAACTGCAAAGGAAACTGGGCTCCCTCAAAGCCGAACCGTTCGAGCTCAAAGTTAAAGCCGTCTCCGATCATGGTTTTTCAGGAAAACAGCTCAGTGTGAAGATTCCCCATACTCACCACCATCACGATCATCACCACTGCCATGAGCATCATCACCGCGGCCTCGGTGACATACTGTCAATGATCAGGAAAAGTACATTATCTCCCTGGGTGAAAGACCTGAGCGCAAAAGTATTCGAGCGTCTAGGTAAAGCCGAAGCAAAAGTACATGGCACAACCATCGATAAAATTCATTTTCACGAGGTAGGCGCATTGGATTCAATCGTTGACATTGTCGGTTCATGCCTGGCCCTTGAAATGCTGAATGTGAAATCCATCTCCGTCGGTCCCCTGCCATTGGGGTATGGAACCGTCCAATGCGCCCATGGCATTCTGCCGTTACCAGCACCGGCAACAGTCGAACTGCTAAAGGGTTACCCCGTTATCCAGATTGATGAACCATTTGAAACAGTCACACCGACTGGCGCCGCACTCCTGATGACATGGCAAGACATCATACCCGCGCTGGCCAACCCCATGACTATTCTGAAAACAGCACTTGGATTCGGACACCACTCTTTTAATAACCGCCCAAACACATTGCGGGCAACCCTGCTAAAAACTCTCAAAGCAGATGATTCAAGCCATGATGAATGCCTTGTCCTCGAATGCAACCTTGACGATACCATTCCTGAACTGATCGGTTCGCTTGTACATAAGTTGATGGAGAACGGGGCTCTAGACACGTTCACAATTCCCATCCAGATGAAGAAACAGAGGCCCGGCACCCTATTGACGGTTCTATGTAAACCCTGCGACCGGGACAAACTGATCGAGATAATATTCACAGAGACAACCACATTTGGAATCAGGGAACATCTTACGAATAGAACGGTCCTTGAGCGCAGACACGTAGAGGTAAAAACGCCTTACGGTAAAATACGAATAAAGATCGGAACATGGAAAGGCCGCGATATCACTTTCTCCCCCGAACATGCCGATTGCGTCAAATGCGCAGGAAAGCACAAGGTCGCGGTTCGAACCGTCTACGAAAAAGCCCTGCATTCATTCAGATAACGTCAAAGCGACGTATCCGCTGTTACCCATGGTGGACGATGGCTTGGTATCTGCGCCTTAAAGTCCCCAAGACTGGGCCAGTGCAGGCGTTTGTCCAGATCAACTTCCGCAATTGCCACGGCACCCCATTCCTTACCTTGAACCAGAATCTGCCCATCATGTCCGAAAACCGCTGATTGTATCCACTTCGCGGAAACATCAGTGTAAGTACTGCTTATTATGTAAACATGATTCTCACATGCCCGGGCCTGGGCAAGCAGTGGATTACAGCCCCAAACAGGCCAAGCTATGACTTCAGCGCCATTGATTGTCAATTGCCTCGCAACTTCAGGGAAGAAACCGTCATAACAGATCATCATACCGACTTTGCCAAAACGCGTATTGAATACCGGATACTCATGTCCGGGCATTACACCAGATTCCACTTCACTGCGCGGCAGGGAACATTTGCGATATTTCCCGGCGACCTTACCATCCGGTCCGATGAGTACAGCTACGTTGTAGATGAGATTCTTCTCTCGCTCAATCAGACCCGCCACGATATAAAAATTATGTTTCTTTGCCAGTGTGCCAAAATAATCCGTCACCGGTCCAGGTACCGGCTCTGCGCAATCAACCATTTTTCGGCCGGTGCCATAGTATGTAAGTGTCTCGGGGAGCACAACAAGGTCGGCCTTCTGTTTTGCGGATTCATCAAGCAAAGGTTCAAATAACTTTGCCTTTTCGATTGGCGTATTGCCACCACCCTTCGGCTGGAAATGTATCGTCGCCAGCCGTACCAATCGCGAAGGCATGGAACTGACTTCTGCGAGTACCACGTTACTCCATTCCACTTTTGCATTGGACCGCCATTGCAGGTAAAGCTCCACAATGACTTTCGATGCTTTACCGGGGGCAAGGTAGGTGTCACTCATTTCCGTCCAGCCCCGGGCATCTTTGCCTCCACGTTGTGGATACTCGGGTTCAGCCTGCGGCTTTTCGCCTGGACGATAAGAAGTGAATGTGGGTTCATCATGTTTTACAGACTTATTGTTCGCATCGCGCCAGATCAGACGAACCACAATGTTCTTGTCTTCATTGGCAACGCCTTTTGCACGATACAACACTGAAAAATGATAACTTTTCCCACCCTGTACAGGAAACTCGCCAACCCAGCACCCGCACAGGCCTTCACGTTTATCTGTCTTGATGATCCATGAACCTTTGTCATTCTGTCCTGCCTTGGGATTGAAAGAAAAATCAGGTGCAATTTCCTCACGCGGTGACCAGGTATGCCAGTTGGCTGGCGCTTTGACCTCTGCACTGAAAGTCTGTGTGCTCAGACATATGGTTATGGAACAAACGGATATCAGTATTGTCTTCATGCTTAGATCCTCAATTTTCATTTGAAAGAAAATCCTCTACTTAACAACCTTTGCGTCGCAAAAAAGCTGCCTCGCCCGCTCAGAACTCGTGTCCGCCAGGAGGAGATATGTACGTGGACCGATGATCAACTCAGAAGAGCTGCCGTTGGATACGCACGATAACCGGACGCCGAAGGGACGCATCGCAACCAGCGTGCCGACAGGCAGACGTAAACGCGATTCAGCATCACCCGCCCAGAC
>MHBM01000309.1:0-1348 GCA_001804885.1 Lentisphaerae bacterium RIFOXYA12_FULL_48_11 | reverse complement strand
GGTAATCTCTTCAATTTCCACCAACTCATATTGCTTTTCTTCGTTGATAAACAGATGGTGTTCGCGGCGGTCAGCAAGTATCCGCCGCTGGGACTCGTCAAGATTTCGATTGTCGCGACAGTTCTGGTAGATGGCCCTCTGTTCAAAACACGAGACGTAGCGTGCGTCCTCTGGAGCGACATTACAAAGCAGTCGTCGTTGGTCATCGGAAAGACGATTACCAAGCCGGGCGTCCTCCCAAATCCTGATCGCCGCCAGACAGTCTTCAGCCCGGGGATTCGACTGAAAGTCCTCCAGCGAAGCATTGAGAGAAATGGGGCAATCCCAGGCCGCCGCACGGCTGGCGATGTATTCATAGATGTCAGGACCTGCACAACCCAGTTTGGTGCGACCGAAACGCCCCAGCCATCCGAAATCGATGCGAGAAAAATCCATCGTGCGCGCTGCCGCTGTCGGGCAAGGCATTAGCCGGCAAAAGTCCTTCATGCCGTCAAGAGTTGCCACATTATCGTAGGCGTTGGCTCTACTGATCATGTGCCAACTGAAATGCGTGTAGTGCGCCGCTTCGCAGACCGGTGGCGGCGGATCCAGTAGGCGGAACACCCGATACTGCGACATAGCGGTGTGATACCAGAATGGCTCGTGAACATCCTCGGCGCCGTCGAAGTATACCATCTCGTAAGGACCCGTCTGATGATAGATGTCGGCCAATCTGTGTGCCACTTCATCTTGGATATCGGTGTTCTGGTCTAATCGGATGAATATCGGCCACGTGTCCACGTCGAGCAAGGCGAACTGTGTCCCTGCGGTTTGCGATGCCGCTTGCGTCCCGAGATGTCCACGCCGGCAACCGGTGAACTGGAAAGGCGCATGGCCGCTGTAGTTTTCGTATTCGATCAGTTCCTTGCCAAGCTTAAGCAATCGGCGGCCCTTGTCTAATGTGCAGCCGGCCGGATCTTCTCGGGCGGTCAACGTTTCAACGCTTGCCGTTATGTCGTCAGCCAGTGTGAACGTACGAACTGCGTGCAGACGGTCATCGGGCACGGGATGCACGTAAGAATCTATTTTTTCGGCCTTACTGTAATGTATGTGCAGTCCGACCTTCAAGCCAGCCGCCCGGATCGCGTCGGTGACGCGTTTCAGGTCAGCCATGCCATTAGGGAAGCGGTCATTCCACTCGAAATGCCCCGCACCTTTCGAGAACGCCCTGTAGGAGAAAAGAATCATGCGGAACCCGCCCAGCTTGGCCCAACGGATATACTGGTCAATATTCTGCGGGTCCGGCCGGCTTGCCCAGAGATAAGAGAACCGCTGGGTCTGCGAACGGCGGAATGTCACGCCGGACGGC
>MHBM01000308.1:2638-7222 GCA_001804885.1 Lentisphaerae bacterium RIFOXYA12_FULL_48_11 | reverse complement strand
CGTAATCTATCAATAACCGTAATGATCAGGACAATTGGGAGTCAAGTTATGCCAGAGAATTATTTCATTCGTTTCTCCAGCATGGATCTCGGTCAATTAATAGATGGCTTGTGTGTCCGGGAGAAATCCTGGCGTGACACTGTCACATACTTGCGTGAAGGCTATATTCCTGATGATTCATTTGTTTGTGAAGAATGTAAGAACAAAAATGAAGCCAAATCTATTGCCGACCATTACAAACGGCTTATTGACGATTTGCAGAGGCAAAGAAAGAAACAAGATGATAATGGTTTGAATCCTGAAAAACAATTGTATCTCGATGGTAAATCCGACGGCCAGTTAAATCTCATTACAAGAATCGAATCAAACTGGCCTAAGATCCAACAATTTCCAGCTGTTCGAATTCGCTCTGAACTAATGAGTCTTACAGATGAAATTTGTGATGATGATTAGGGGAGACCTTAGGGGGGGCAGGAATAACCCTTAGCTTATCATCACGGTGAGGCTTGTTCTGATATTTGTTTCAAACCGGCCGTGATTATCTTGTGTAGAAGTTTGATTCTTCCCGCAATCTTTTCTCGGGACTCTGTTTTGTGATCTTCATTGAGTTTTTTTGCCCTCACCAGCGTATTCAATGCTTCGATGTCTTTTGGAAGGAAAACAGGATTGTGTATTAATTCTTCATGGCATTCGTAACAGAAAATCACAGTCTTACCTTCACTATTCCATGGGCATTTTGGAAAGATCGCTTCACGTTGTGTTTGTGGTCGATTTCGCGATCGACCGAAGAATCTTTCGGCAACGTAGTGGTGTTCTGTGGCGTGTGATCGCCCTTGTATCGTTGGCGTGGCATATTCTCCCCCACGGTGAAGTTCGCATCCGCATATAGCACAGTATTGTTTCATGACTATTACTATAAACTATCGTTACTTTTTATTGTCAAAATATTTTCTAATAACTTCAAGTCCTTCGCTGGCTGTTGACTTTATTTTGTAATCTGCCATGTGGGAGATATCCGTGTCGCAGGGATTGATCTCGACAACAAGGCCGCCGTTTTCCTTAATAATTTCGAACGGTCTTTTTATGTAATGGAAGCTTCCTGTAGTGCCAATGGCAAAACCAATATCAAACCCGTTTTCTGATTCCTCCATTAACCGGTCAATTTTGTCAAATGGCAGTAACTCCCCAAACAGGACTACATCGGGACGGGTCAGGAAATTGCATTCAGGACAGATCTTGATCTTGTCCAGTTCATCATAATTCTTAATGGAAGTCTTCCATTCGCAGTGATCGCAGCGAATCCTGTACAGGTTGCCATGCAATTCCAGAACATCTCTTGATCCAGCTTTTCCGTGAAGGCCATCGACGTTCTGCGTAACTAAAAGAGAGTAGCCTGGTAATTCATGCTGGAAATCTGCAAGAATGCGATGGGCAAGGCTGGGGGATGCATTTCTGTTTGCTGATTCTATCTTCTGGAGAAAATTCCATATGACATTTGGTTTTTCTCTTAGTGTTTTCTCAGACAATGCTACCTCAAAAGGGATGCCTTCGTCAGTGACGCCTGAATTATAGAGTCCACCCTGTCCTCGATAAACAGGCAACCCGCTATCAGCGGAAATCCCTGCACCTGTGAGAAAGAGTGTTCTCGAAGCACTCTTCAATTCCTGTGCTATTACTGAAGCATCTTTCGTCGTAGTCATTGTAATAATACCTGTTGGTAGGTAGTTACAACATCTCGAGACTCTCAATCAACACCCAATTGGAACTGCTTTGACAGTGCCAATAAATCGGGTCTAGCAGGGTCAGACCGCGAAAATAGAAAGTAGCGGATACAATGGCCGGTTGTTATTTCGGATAAGTCATAGAGATAGGTATTATGTTTGGCGGATCCACGCTGAAGCTTTGTTATGTCATTATGTCGAAGGATGGCAAGTTCTGGCTACACGATGAAGCGCTGCGAGCTGACTTGTCCGCCATAGCTTCTCAAGCGACGGCGGATAAATGCTGGGGGGGCTGCCGATGGGACAGATATGCTGGATGCCAAAATATACCGTTGGCGATGGGCCGCGGAAAGTGACCTGAAAGAGATCAATGAGCCTGCCAGTATTTTTGAGATTGGTCTCTACAATGGTAAACCAGTCATGCTTGTAGATGCCTACCATTACTGGCTTGATGCAAAGTATTCTTTTGCCGGCAGGCAAAAGAATGAAGAAAGCAAGCCTCTGGACGACCGTCGCTACATGCCGCCAGGTTGAAAATTGACAAGGGGTGTGGTTCGGTATCGGTAATTATGGATTGAAAGAGTTGTGTAAAGAGTTGATCATGTATTGTTGTATATATGCGGATATAGATTATGACTGATATTGCAGAGAATCCAGGGTCGAACGCGACAGGAATATCAAATCCTCTTTCGGTTGCTGCCATCGTGATTTCCATCATTGCCGTTCTGGGTATGTTGTTTGCCGTCGGCCTCCCGTTCGCAGTTATTGCCATAATACTGGGGCATGTCAGCTTGTCAGGGATCAGGAAATCTGGTGGAAATCTTAAAGGATACGGCATTTCACTGGCAGCAGTCATTATGGGTTATGTTGCTGCAGTGATAAGTTCGATTGTGCTGGTATTCGCGCTTGTTTTTGTTCTCCCTTATTACCGCAGAAATGCAGCATCTCCAGCTGTTCGCAGGGAGGTTACAACTCTTTCAAAGGTGCCGACGGAAGAGAGATATAATGCAGTCATCAAAAAATTGAGTGACGGGAAACAGGAGGAAGCCGAGGAACTCCTGGAAAGCCTTGTCCGAAAGTTCCCGGAAGACCAGAGACTGGCGTTCATGCAGGCTGTCTGTTCGAGAAGCCGCTGGGCGAAATCAAGGGCCGCATGGCAGCTTGACAGGGTTCTCAATTTGAATCCTGCAACTATTGAGGGAAATTGTGCCAGGTATGTGCTTGAGATTGATAAAAGACGTAATGTCGCTGAAAATATGAACGGGCTGCGACTTTTGTTGCAGAAGAATGCGGATGATCCATTTTTGCTGTGGATCATGGCTGTAGTGTGCCGGGACAATTACAGGCTTACCGACCAGACAACCTATAGCCTCGAAGCTGTTGAATGTTACAGGAAACTGTTGAAGAAGTTTGACGTAGGCCCGGTCCTCGTCCATCAGACACTGGCCAATGTCCTGTCGGAAGAGTTGGATCGTGATGAGGAGGCTCTTGTACACCGCCGTATAGCAGTTGAACTTGAGCCTGAAGCGTGGACATATCAGGGGTTGGCCAATACGCTTTCAGCATTAAAGAAATATGATGAGGCGAATAAAACTTATGAGAAACTGGTGTCAATGGAACCATATGATGCCGATTATTGGTTTAACTGGGCAAATTCACTCAGTCGCCAGAAATGTTATAGTGCAAGCATTGCCAAGTGCGAAAAGGTCCTGGAACTGGATAAGGGCCGTTATGATGCAGTTAATAGGTGGGGATACTGTCTGGAAATGCGAGGGGACCTCAATGATGCACTGAAGAAATACGATCAGGCAATTGCAATGAACCCGGTTCATGCTTACGCTTATAATGCGGCTGCCAGAGTCCTGACTGCCTTGAACAAGCCCGCAGAGGCCCAGAAATATCGCGATAAACTGAAAACTATTCCGCGTCGTCAGTGAGAGGTGTTTTCAGGTCAAAAAGATGAGGAGAGCAAACCTCTGGATGACATTCGCTACATGCCGCCAGGTTGAAAATTGATACACCGCGACGAAGCGTCATTGTAGTGCCGATCTGCGATCGGCAGATATATTCAAGACTGCCGATCACAGATCGGCGCTACAACTAAGACTTCTGTTTTACATGGAATCCAATTCATTTTGGTGGAGGCTCGGGGAGCTAGGGAATTAAGAGTCTTATCCGCAGATTAACGCCGATTACGCTGATGTAAGACGGAGAAGAGTCTCTTACCACTCGCGATAGGAATCGCTTAAGGCACGAAGGACACAAAGGGAAATGCCTTTTTCCAGGACCTACGGTGAAGGTTGGATGAACGCTGATAGCGTTGATTATCGCGCTTCCCGGGAAGGAAAGACGGCTCGTCAGGCGCCTCGCCCTCCCCGGAACTTCGTGCATTCTTACAACGCTGCTTGACCTTGGCCTATGGTCTTAATGGCTGAAGTGATGTCGCTGTCCTGGATTGTTTTGCGCTGGTCGGCTGTGGCGCATTGTCCGGCGGCCTGGCCCAGCCGGCGCAGAAATGCTTCTGCTTCAGCTACCGCAAGGTCCAAAGCGCTGGCCCCGACCCGCATACCACCTGAAGATTCGACCAACAATCTCTTTACTGGTGCACTGGATATTTCCGACATGTTCATACTCCCCAGTTGGTTAAGTGTTCCATTTTATCGAAAAACCAGAGCTTAGTTCGAAGAATCACGCAAGTCCAGCCTGCAGTCGTGAGGGGAACGATGTAACCGCAGATGAACGCATATGGACACTGATGAAGAGATTTTTACCACTCGCGATAGGAATCGCTTAAGGCACGAAGTTTACAGATTATCGCCAAGTGCGGATTGTTATCGGTTAAAAGTTAATGGTTAATATAGGA
>MHBM01000308.1:0-2554 GCA_001804885.1 Lentisphaerae bacterium RIFOXYA12_FULL_48_11 | reverse complement strand
CTGTTCAGTGTTCTGTGCAATCTGATCCACTGTCGCTTCACCTTTTGTGCCGGATTGATCGAAGACAGTAATGTTGTTTATGCCGTTGCTTGCATTTCGAGTATAGACGGCTGAGTAGCCGGAAGTGGAGGTAATGCTGCCAATCTCGGGGTTGGAAACACTCCATTCGAGCGGTAACACGATCTCACGTGTGGCACTCACGACGGAAATGGTGATTGTCGGGATATTCGGGCCGATGGTTGCGTTGACGGGATAAACGTTGAGCGCGTCATCACTGTTTTCGCAACTTGTCATGAGCCGGCACAGAACTGCTCCAGCGAATAAAACGACGGCCAATCTTCCGTATGGTATTGCCCCTTTGCATTGCGTTGTCATCGGTGACTGACCTCCATATTTCGGCCCACTTTAGATCAATTCCTGAGACTGGCAAGAATCAAAAGAAAGGAGTGCCGGGGTGGGGGAAATGTTATCAGTGATTTGTTATTGGTTAAATGGGAAGAGGACAAGATAGCAGGCATATCTGTTAAATAAACAGTCAGATCTGCTATTCCTAAATAATTATTGCAGTGTTACCTTTCCAGCATAGTAAGGCTGGGAGACGGTTCGATCGTTAATCTGAGACTGTGAGGGGCCGCCTGCAGCCGTTGATGCCTGTTGAGTTTCTGATACAGGATTCCCCAATACGAATAGCATGAGGTTCAGCCATGAACTGCCGGAAGAAGCATTCTCTTATAACCAACGCTATAGGCAACTGTGCGTGACGGCAGTCTGGCGATCCAGCGCAGTCATATCTACAGGATTTCCAACAAGGAGGAATGACGCAGGGTCAGACCGGAACGGTGCTAAGATACACATGTTTTCAGGAGGTTTTGGTGTTCAAAGTATTTTGGAGTGCGATGGCTTGACCGCGCTTTCTTTCATTAATCAAAGCGGCGTCCAACCTTCGCCAAGGCTGACCTGAAACAGGGGCCGGGCAGAACTGTAGCGCCGCACCCTGCCCGCCCCGACGCCCGGCAGGCGGGTGTGTGCGGCGGTTGCGGCACACAGTGCCGCACTACATCAGGCAAGCAAGCCGCCGCAGTCCAAGGCATGCTTGCAGCATGTAAAAAAACTTAACTTAGCGTCATTCGGATTAGACCGCTAAAATAGAAAGTAGCGGAGGTAATATTTCGGATTAACAAGGAGGATAAACAATGAAGAACGACATTAATCGGCGCGGTTTCCTGAAGAAGTCCATGGCGGTTTCGGCTTCGGTGGCAGCAAGTCTGGGGCTTGAGAAAAAGACGCTGGCGAAGGAGGGGGAGCAGGCAGAAGGGGCAAAACCGGCACAGGGCGGGACAACCCTGCCGATGGCCAGGATAGGCAATGTCGAGATGAGCCGGCTGATAGCAGGTGGCAACCAGATCAACGGGTATGCATACGGAAGGAACCTTCTTTTTGTGCCCGGCCTGATGAAACATTATCTTACGGATGCAAAAATCCTGGAGATTTTTGAGACGGCGGAGAAAAACGGCGTCAACACGATCATCATGAATAATTCGCCCCGTGATGCTGAGGCCAGGGGAATAAGACTGCTCAACCAATACTGGAAGGAAAGAGGCGGGAAAATTCAGTGGCTCGCGCAGTGCAATCCCAAGCCGGAAGACCTTACAACCAATCTGAAAATCGCCATTGACCAGGGTGCCACGGGCGCATTCCTTCAAGGTGGCCTTGCTGACAAATGGATTAAAGAAGGCAAAGTAGATCTGGTCGGTAAGGTGGTCGAATTCATCAAAATGAACGGGCTGATAGCGGGTACCGGCGGGCATATGCTCGAGGTGCCGATGACATGCGAAAAAAACGGGGTGGATGTTGATTTTTATTTCAAGACGTTGAATAAAGCTGATTTCCACTGCGATGAACCGCAAAAGGTGATTGAATTTATGAAGGGCGTTAAGAAGCCGTGGATTGCATACAAAGTTCTCGGGGCGGGGATTGTCCGGCCGAGTGAAGGTTTCAAGTATGCCTTTGAAGGCGGGGCGGATGTGGTTGTGGCCGGGATGTTTGACTACGAGATGGAAGAGGATGCGACGATTGTCAGAAATCTGCTCGCCGGTAAGCTGAAGAGAGAGCGGCCATGGCTGGCATAAGATTTCGGGGAATACACTTAAGAATCTGCTGATCAGAAGAAAGTTCTATGACAAAACCTGCGAGTAAAAAGAAAGGTGTAAAGACCGAAAATTCCGGAATTCATGCCCAAAAGGGACGAAAACTTAAGGAAATTCGTGGATTCCTTGATGCCAGGCCGCACGCGGTCTGGTATACCCGTTACAAGGCCAGTAATGAATTTGTAGAGTATGCGAATCAGGAGTTTGCAAAGGCGTTTGGTTTGACTGTTGCTAAAGTATTGAAGAAGAAAAAGTATAAAAAAATCAACCCGCCAGGCGCTCCCATTCAGCAATACAAAGATGAGGACCGGATCGCGATGGAGAAGGGGATCTTCCTGTTGCGCGGAGGCTCTCCGGCCATTACAGTAGTGAAGGTCAGGTTCGCTGATGGCATCCTCGGTATGTTT
>MHBM01000307.1:28110-84769 GCA_001804885.1 Lentisphaerae bacterium RIFOXYA12_FULL_48_11 | reverse complement strand
TATTTCTTTATACTCTGAACCGGAATCAAGAAATACATTCTCAACCTTTCCGGATTTGTCTATTTCAACAAAAACGGTAATGAGCCATGGTGTATCATTGTTCTTTATTTCATGGAGGAAATCAGGAATTATAAACCCACGGCCTTTTAGCTCCCCCATGAGTTCAACCGTTAAACACATATGGCTGTTTGTTCCGATATTGAACACTGGCGCATCTTCCCAAACTGGCCTGTAACTCTCCATTCCCCGCAAAACATGTCCGTTGATTCCAGCCATTCTGCCGCTTGCATATTCTTCGACGAACGACACAGGTCTCTCCAAACATCGAGCCGCTCTTTGCTCCAGCCATGGTACAACAGGAACCGACTCGCCGCTCTCATCTGATGTTTTCCATGTATTGAATGATAGCGGCTTTGTAAACATATTCTCACCGGCCGAAACAAAAGCCACTCGCGGTGACATCTGTACCTGCGTCCGTACCATATTCAACTTTGCCCCCTGCGGCCATAACAACCAAAGCATCATCCACATGACTGCGATAACTACAGAAGGAATGCTCAACCACCGCGGCTGGTAGGCCGTGGTCGACCTTTTCATTCGAAACATTCTTAGCCAAACAGAAATATTTACAGTTCTGTTCATTGCGCAGAAGGCCTGGCTGCAATATTTACCTTGTCCATCCCCGCCACCAGTGCCATGTTCATGATATCCATAACAGTTCCGTGCAAAACTTGCCTGTCCGCCTGTATTAATAGTACCAAGTCATGCCCATCTCTTATCCTTGAGGAAAAAGCCCGTTGAAGTCTCTTCCGCTGTTCTTCCTGTTTCATCCTGTACCGGACATCATCAAAAAAAACAATCTCTTCTCTTTCGTTTCCTTCCGAACCTTTTATGGACATGACAACAGCGGTAAGCCCGAATGGAGACCCCTGTTCAATAGAGGTCTTCGGCAAGTCAACCAGCACTCCGGGTTCAAGAAGAAATTTCTTGTCAACAATAACGAAGAAAAACAGAAGCAGAACGAGGTTAACCCACGGAGCTACACTCACCAACCCATGTCCCAGTCTGCTTTTCGGGAAGTAACGTGTCCGCAAACCACTAGATGCCAGACTGATGAATTTATCACGCCTTATCATTCAAATCACTCTCCGAAGAACCCGACATTGCCCCCGTCAGGAAACCAACCAATTCAGACTTGGCCCTTTCCATGTCGAGGACCAGTCGGTCAATCTTGACTACCAGAAGATTGAATGCCGCATAGCATGGAATTGCCACAGTCAACCCTGCCGCAGTACAAATCAATGCTTGGCTTAAAAGCCCCATTATATCCACCGACTGTATTAACTTTGCCTGCTGCTGCAGGACAATAAGCCCTTGAACCATAGCCAGAACGGTTCCCAACAACCCCAGCAAAGGCGCAATCTGCGCCACGGTGGCAATAACAACAAGGCGTCGCTCCATTCTTGATATTTCTGCGAGACTGGCATCATCAACAGCGTTACGAATAACATCCTTCGGATCATCTCGATGAAGAATTGCGGTTTTAACCAGATAAGCAACAGGGCCAGGAGTTTCCTCGCATATCGCAATGGCTTCCTGTATATTATTCCTGCCAAGAATGTTAAAAATGCCCTTTAAAAAGTCGTCATACTTGATTCTCGCACGGTGAAGATGCAGGCCACGTTCAATAAAAACCCCAAAGGCAAACAACCCGCACGCTACAATTACCCAACATACCGGCCCACCTTCTCTTAATAAATCCATAAACATGAGGTCCTCCTCATCTCTCTTTATCATTCGTTATAAAAGAGCCACCAATGCTCAGCCTTGAGTTTGGCAATACGAACACGTGCCTCGTTGGAACCAGAAACTCCCGCACTAATCAAACGTTCCAACACACTGACGGCCGCACGCCAGTCTTTCTTACTTTCCATAAGATCAGCGGCATTTAATACTGCCCTCGTAAACCATACCTTGCAAGCCTCATTATGGACAACGCCCTTCTCCTTCGCCTCGAAAAAGCGCAGAATAACATTCTTGTAATACTGCTGAAATGCCTCAGGTATTCTTCCCAGTTTTTCCATGCATCGCCCGACCTGGTATTCAGCACGGAGCACCTGATCAGGGCTGGCCGCCGAATTGTTGGAAACAACTCTGAATGACTCGATACTTTCCTCGTATCTCTTTCTATCATCTGCACCCAGGCTGAACTGGCAGTCACCCTTTCGCCCCCACGCCGCGATGATAATTGAACTTGAAGGATACTTGGTAATTATTTCTTCATAAATCAGAATGGCCTCAGAAAATCTGGCGAGCTCAACAAGCGCTTCTGCCTGAGCAAAACGGGCTTCAACCATTTTTTTACTTTCAGGATATTCCTTGGCCAGCCTTGACAGCAGCTCGATTGACCGTATGTATTCCTTACGTTTAGATGCCGCCATTCCGGCCCAGTAGAGTGCATTCTCAGCATAAGCGTTCTTGGGATATTTCTGCACAAACGCGAGAAAATCTTTTTCTGCCGTCTCGTAGGACGATTCATTGTATTCATGGTTCGCCATCCAGAACATCGCCTCGGGAGCCCACTGTGAATCCGGGTATTTTTTTATAAAATCCCTGCAAAGCAACATTGCCTTTGCATCATCACCCAGCCAATAGGAACAACGCCCGGTCATATAAAATGAATGTTCATAGACAGGGCTTGTGATAAACCTGTTGGTAACTGTCGAAAAATCTTTGAGAGCTTCATCAAACCGCGTTAACTGGTATTTTGCTACTCCGCGCCCATGCAACGCCTGGGCATACATCATTCCATTAGAATACGACCCCATAACCTTATTGAACGCAAAAATTCCTTCAAGCCATTTACCCTCTGACATCCTTAACTCGCCGATACGCATAAGAGCTTCTTCTGCAAAAGTGGTATCCGGATATTTCTCGCTTACATCCCTGAACTTTGCTTCAGCCGCCGACGGTTTATCAACGCGGGCAATACACTCACCAACCTGAAACAATGCATTAGCACACAGCTTTGACTGGGAAAATTCCTTCAGGAAACGCTCGTATGTTTCCATAGCAAGACTGAACTGGCTGTTCATGTAATATGCATCACCGACTTTGAACAGACACGATTCTTTTTTTGCCGGATCAGAAAATAGATTGAAGGCTTTCAGGAATGTCGAGGCCGATTCAGCATATCGGTTCAAACCAATCAGGGCCCAGCCCTTACCGGCAAGAGCTTCCGCCTGGCCTGCGACATTGGTAAATGTCTCGAGAAAGTACTGATACTCATCAACTGATTCCTTATACTTCCTGTTTTCCATGAGTGAAGCGGCAATCTTAAGCTGCGCTGATTCCGCAAGGGGATTCGAAGGATCCCTGACTATCCACTGCTTTAAGAGTGGAATCCCCTGATCGAGTCGGCCAATTTCTAAAAGGTATTTTGCAAATTCGAATTCGGCTCTTTGTTTTAATTCGGAACTCTTTGCCAGCTCAATACCACGGCGCAAGGCATCAAGCGCATCATCTTTCCTGGAAACTGCATTTAACGGCACCGCGACCGCGAGGAGGGCTTCCGCCCGAAGATCTTCCTTGATTTTCGTATTTGCAGCAAGGCCCAAGAGCATAGAAGACGCTTCATCCCACTTCTTCTCTTCAATCAGGGTCATGCCATACCAGTATAAACCGCTGTGGACTACAGCCTGGTCCTGCGTCATTTTGATAAGACGTGAGAATACATTATGCGCCTCCTCAGTTTTCTTCACAGACAGAAGAATCTTCCCCCACTCGAGGAGGTTCAGGGCCGCCTCTGGGGCATTGCCAAAAACACGATCATAATCTGAAAAAGCCTTTAGAGCTTCAGCGGTTTGGCCTATTTTGATGTAGCTCCATGCCATCAGTCGCAAGCACCTTCCAGAATATTCACTTGACGGATATTTTTTTCCGAATTCAGTCAATTCCTTCAGGGCATCATTGTACTTACCAATCTCATACAGAGAAAAAGCACGCCAGAACGTGAAAACATCTGCCTTTTCGGCTTTATCAAGCAGACTTCTCTTGCTTTTATGTAACGCCAGTATTTCAGCATTCTTACCCTGCTCATGCAATGCACGCATCAATAGAATTAAAGATTCTTCAACATCACTACCGGTCGAAGGTGTATTTTTAAGGTATTCCTCAAACTGGGTCTGCGCAAGTTCGTACAATTTATCTTCCATGGCAGCTTTACCCGCCTTCAACAGAGCTGGCGCATCAAATTTACCAATATTATTCGTCCGAGCTTGCGCAGATACCGAAAAACACATGAAAGACGCAATGATTGCGGTATACCCATGCATCAATACTGGAGTAAGTTTAATCATTTTATAAAATTTCTTTCAGTACTTTACCTGTATGCGATTCCTTGCACTTCGCTACAATTTCCGGTGTTCCGCAAGCAACAATTCGACCACCTTCATCTCCACCCTCAGGACCAAGATCAATCACGTAATCTGCAGTCTTTATCACGTCCATGTTATGTTCGATGACCACAACCGTATTGCCAGCATCCCTCAACCGCAACAGCACATGGATGAGCCGCTCGGTGTCGGCGAAATGCAAACCAGTGGTTGGTTCGTCAAGAAGATACATAGTTGTCCCAGTAGCCGTCTTACTCAGCTCTGCCGACAACTTAACACGCTGCGCTTCACCACCCGAAAGAGTAGTCGCAGACTGCCCTAAATGCAAGTAACCAAGTCCTACTTCTGAAAGAGTCCGAAGCTTGCGTTCGATCATAGGGACATTCTTGAAAAATTCCGAAGCATCATCGATCGTCATGGAAAGAACCTCTGCAATATTCTTTCCGGCATATCTGACTTCAAGGGTTTCCGCGTTGTACCGCATTCCTCGACACTGCTCGCACGTTACATAAACATCTGGCAGGAAATGCATCTCAAGTTTAATTATACCATCACCCTGGCATGTTTCACAACGCCCCCCTTTAACATTAAAGCTATAACGGCCCTCTTTATACCCCCTTACCTTGGATGCCGGGGTTTCAGCAAAAAGTTTACGAATGAATGTAAATGCTCCCGTGTAAGTTGCCGGATTACTTCGCGGTGTCCGACCTATCGGGGACTGGTCTATCACGATCACTTTATCAAGTTTACTAACTCCCGTTATCTTATCATACTTACCAGGCCGCTCTTTTGAATCATAAAACTTCCTGAACAGAGCACGTCTCAGAATATCATCCACCAGGGTACTTTTTCCGCTGCCAGAAACACCGGTAACACAAACCAACAGTCCGAACGGTATTTGAACATCAATATTCTTCAAGTTATTCTCAGATGCGCCATGGATTATCAGGTAACCGGCTTCCGGTTTCTTGCGAAGATAAGGCACCCCGATTTCTTCGTTCTTGTTCAAATACCTGGCAGTCAGAGAATCAGGATTTGCAAGCAATTGAGGCACTGTACCCTGACTGATAACCTGTCCGCCTAATCTGCCTGCACCTGGGCCCAGATCGATGACATAATCGGCTTCCCTTATCGTTTCCTCGTCATGCTCCACCACCACAACTGTGTTACCAAGATCTCTTAGCTCCTTCAGCATCCTGATCAGTCTCTGGTTATCCCTTACATGCAATCCTATCGTCGGCTCATCGAGAACATACAGGACACCAACCAACCCTGATCCGATCTGTGTGGCCAGCCTGATGCGCTGAGCCTCGCCACCGGAAAGAGTACCACTCTCCCGGTCGAGAGTGATATAATCAAGGCCCACATCGGCAAGAAACTTTAGACGGCGGTTAATCTCCTTCAACACCTCGCCGGCAATATTCATATGCTGTGGAGTAAGACTCAATGAACCAAAGAAATCTCCAGCCTTCCGGACCGACATGGCAGAAACATCCACTATTGATTTGCCTTCAACAGTACAGGCAATCACCTCAGGCTTCAGCCTTGCGCCCTTGCAATCTGGACAGGACTGCCGGCTCATATGTTCCCTAAGTCTCTGCCTCACAAAATCACTTTCGGTTTCCTGATATCTTCTCATCAGGTTGGGAATTATACCCTCAAAAGGTTTATCATACTTGCGCCACGCACCTCCGCGCCAGAACCCAAATTGAACATCCTCTTCTCCTGATCCATACAAAAGTATCTTCCTTATTCCCGGATCAATCTCCTTGAATGGAATATCCAGGCTGAACTTGTAGTGTTCGGATAATGCACGCAAGAGACCCTTGTAGTATATCAACAACCGGCGCCCTCCACGCCGCCATGCCTTAATTGCCCCGTCATTAATCGACAATTCAGCGTCAGGAATAACCAGCTCCTCGTCAAATATCAGGTGCGTGCCGAGACCAGAGCACGTGGGACACGCTCCATATGGACTGTTGAACGAAAAGTGGCGGGACTGCAGCTCCTCAAAACTTATAGAACAGTGAGGACAGGCATTCTTCTCTGACATGAGCGATTCTGATGATTTACCTTCTTCCGGCTGGATTACAACAATAAGTGTTCCATTCCCATACTTAAGCGCAAGCTCGACTGAATCAGTTAGCCTTGTCCGTATTTTCCCGGTTATTATCAGGCGGTCAACTACAGCCTCTATACTGTGATTCTTTTTCTTGTCCAGTTCTGGTACTGATTCCACTTCATACATCTGGCCATCCACCCTGCATCGGACAAAGCCCTGTTTCCTTATGAGGTCAAAAATATCTTCATGCCGCCCCTTTTTCCCTTTAACCATGGGGCTCAGAACCGAAATCTTAGTCCGTACCGTCAACTGGAGCAGTTGCTCCACAATTTGCTCAGCGCTTTGCTTCCCTACAATTCTTCTACACCGTGGACAATGCCGCTGACCTATGCTCGCATAAAGAAGACGCAGATAATCATGTATTTCAGTTGAAGTTGCCACGATAGAACGGGGGTTTGAGCCTGCAGTCCGCTGCTCTATGGAAATTGCGGGGGAAAGTCCGTCGATATAGTCGACGTCCGGCTTTTGCATCTGGTCGAGAAACTGCCGAGCATAAGCTGAAAGGCTTTCGACGTACCTTCGCTGACCTTCAGCATACAAAGTATCGAAAGCAAGAGACGACTTGCCAGAGCCACTAAGGCCGGTAATCACGGTAATCTTGTTACGTGGTATTGTTACAGTAATATTCTGCAGGTTGTGCTCTCTAGCACCTGCTATTAGAATACCTTCTCTGCTCATTTAGCTCCAGGATCGTCCGGCCGCGGAGGCCTACGTTATTTTAAGCAGGAGGTAGGTCTTCTTCCCTGACCTGAGCACAACAACACGGTTATCTACTATGTCAGAAGGCTTGATTACCACCTGTATACCATCAATCCGCTTATTATTGATATAAAGTCCCCCGCTTTCCACAAGTCTGCGTGCCTCTCCCTTGCTCTTGCAAAGGCCTGCAGCAACTGCAACATCTATAGCCGGCAAATTTACGATCCGGCTAATCGGCAGTTCCACAGATGGAACATTGGCAAAAATACTTATAAGATCTTCCGCATGAAGCTCATCCATTTCCTCACCAAAAAGAACAGCACTCGCACCAAGCGCGACCTTCAAGCCATTTTCGCCGTGAACTGTTTTTGTAATCTCCTGTGCAAGGCGTTTCTGAGCTTCCCTCTTTTCTGGTTCTTTTACGACCATCTCTTCCAATTGGCGAATCTCATCAAGCGGTAGAAATGTAAAGATCTTAAGGAAACGTACAACATCGGCATCGGCTGTTCGTACAAAGAACTGGTAAAAATCGTAGTAAGATGTCTTCTTATGATCTAGGTATATTGCATTCCCTGCACTCTTCCCAAACTTCTGCCCGGTACTGTCACACACCAGCGGAAGCGTCACTCCGTAAGCCTCAACCGCTCGTAACTTCCTTATCAGGTCGGTTCCTGCAGTAATATTACCCCACTGATCAGAACCACCAATCTGAAAAGTACAACCAAGATCATCGTACAGTTTCAGAAAATCGTAAGCCTGCAGCATCTGATAACTGAACTCTGTAAAGCTCATACCGCTTTCACTATCAAGCCTTGTGCGTACACTCTCCTTCCCAAGCATGGCCCCCATCCTAAAATGCTTTCCAACGTCACGGAGAAAGCCAATAAAACTGAACTGGCCGAGCCAATCGTGGTTGTTAACAATCCGCGCAGGCGCTTTAGGATGCTTGAAATCAAGAAATCTGGAAAGGTTCTCTTTTATGCCTTCCTGATTAACCCCGATCTGCTCAATACTTAGAAGGCTGCGCTCTGAAGTCTTTCCTGATGGATCGCCGATCATCCCCGTTGCACCTCCAACAACAGCGATCACTTTGTGTCCGCATCTCTGGAAATGACAAAGAGCCATAATGGTAACAAAATTACCCACCTGGAGGCTGTCGGACGTAGGATCGAAGCCCGCATAAACGGTCACTGGCGAATTCAATGCCTGCTGCACGTTCTCGCTAGTGACGTTATCAAAAAGCCCTCGTTCCTTGAGTATATCAAGTACATTCGGCATAAAATCACATCCTCATGAAAAAAGGCGCCCCGAACCATTCGGGGCGCCTTTTGATAATCCAAGACGGATTAAACTGGATAATGAACCTGATTATTCACCATCCGCACCCTTGTTCTTCTTGTCTCCTGGTCTCCATTCCTCACCAGAACCAAGACCTAGAGCTTCGTCAAATGCACCAGCAAGGTCAACCATATCTTCACCTGGTCGCAGACCTTCAATAATCTCGCTCTGCTTCTGCTCGAACTCATCGTCGGCCATACCGGCAGCCTTTATGCTCAGCGCAATACGGCGCTCCGCACGGTCAATCCGAACGATCCGGGCCTCAACATCCTGCCCGACTTCAAGAACGTCCTTAACCTTTTCAACGTGCGAATCCCTGATCTCAGAGATATGAACGAGACCGTCAACACCTTCCTCGATCTCAACAAACGCACCGAATGCGGCAATCTTCGTGACCTTCCCCTTCACCATTTGGCCAACCTTGTAACGGGCAGCTATGGTATTCCACGGGTCATCGCTGATCTGCTTGAGTCCAAGGCTGATCCTTTTATTCTGCGGATCAACTTCCAGAACAACGGCCTCGACACTCGCAGCCTTCTGCAGCACTTCGGAAGGATGATTGATCTTCCTTGTCCATGACATGTCCGAGACATGAATCATTCCATCAATACCGTTTTCCAACTCGATGAATGCACCATAGGACGTAAAGTTACGGACAACGCCATTAACACGTGATCCGACAGGATAACGGGTCTGAACCGTATCCCATGGATTATCCTCGGTCTGACGGATTCCAAGCGCGATTTTCTGTTCATCCTTGTTGATACTCAAGACGACAACATCAACAACATCGCCGACAGCGAGTACGTCTGATGCCCTGGCAATACGCTTTGTCCACGAAATTTCAGATACGTGAACTAGGCCTTCAACACCTTCTTCCAACTCAACAAATGCACCGTAAGGTACGAGGTTAACAACCTTGCCTCTCAGGCGGCTTCCAACCGGGTACTTTGCTTCAATGCTTTCCCACGGATTTGTCGACCGCTGTTTGAGCCCCAGAGAAACACGCTCTTTATCAAGATCGACATCAAGAATAACAACTTCAATTTCCTGACCGACAGATACGAGTTCTGACGGGTGCTTAACGCGGCCCCAGCTCATGTCAGTAATATGCAGCAGTCCATCCAACCCGTCGAGA
This sequence comes from Lentisphaerae bacterium RIFOXYA12_FULL_48_11, assembly GCA_001804885.1. Lineage (GTDB taxonomy): Bacteria > Verrucomicrobiota > Kiritimatiellia > UBA8416 > YA12-FULL-48-11 > YA12-FULL-48-11. Next base: position 75,078 of record MHBM01000307.1, on the reverse strand, counting down.
TCAACAAACGCACCAAAATCGGTGATATTCTTGACCATACCCTTGCGGTTTTGGCCAACCTCGATTGTAGAGAGCAACTGCTTTTTCTTGTTCTTTAAATTCTCTTCTATCAGCTCACGACGAGAAAGAATAATATTTCTTCGTTCCGTACTGATTTTGATAACCTTGAATTCATACTTCTTGCCTAGATAGGCATCGGTATTATGGACAGGAATGACGTCAATCTGAGAACCGGGGAGAAATGCATCAATACCGTTCATGTCAACCATGAGTCCGCCTCTTACACGCGACTTCACAACGCCATCGACAATACTGCCTTCCTTGCAGCTTGTCTGGACGCGTTCCCACCGGAGTTTCTGATCGGCCTTCTCCTTGCTGAGAACAACCATTCCATAATCATCTTCAATCTGCGAAAGCAGAACTTCCAGCTTATCGCCTGGCTTCACCTGCGATATATCACCAAACTCATATGCGGGAATTACACCTTCTGACTTGTATCCGATATCAACTAGCACTTCGTTCGGGCGGACTTCAAGCACTGTACCGGGGACGATTGAGCCCTCCACGAAGTTCTTCATGGTCTCATCGTACATTTTCGCCATCTCAACCCTGTCATCACCTGTGAACTGGGAGAGATCAAACTTTACACTTTTCTTATGTTTTTCCATACCTACCTGCTGTCACTCGCCTTCGCCACCGACCGTACTTTACGGACAGATTGCAAACAATAAGACTCCATCACATCAATCGGTGCGGGAAATCTCAAGTTGCGAGGCGAGGTTTACTTCCACGCCGGTTCCGACCTGGAACGCACCGTACGTTCCGCAGACAGACACCTTTCAGCGCAAAAACTTTGGAGTTATATCATGTATGGAGGGATTCGCAAGGCCGAAAATCAAAATAATGCGATATTATTGAATGATAACCTGGCCACTTTCGAGTTTACGGATAGTTTGAACCAGATTACTACGCTCATGATCCGAAAGATCGGGTTTCGTGTCAAGTTCACGCCTAAGTGACTCTGCCTGTTTCTCTCCGATTTGCAGCGCATCACGTTCTATCACATTATTTTGCTCCGCCAGAATCTGACGATCAGGCCGTATGACAACATCCCCCTGTCCAGACTTTTGCGTAATGGAAGGCGCCGATTTAAGTTCTCCATTAAGTTGGTCACCAACCTTTACAACGGAAGGAACAGTAGCAGCGTCATCTGGATCCTTCATTACCATGGCTAGGAGGAACACCGAGACTGTTAGTGACAACAGAAAGATTGCCACGCCGATCTTATATGCATTTCCTGAAGTTTGCGAATACGGATCGACTTTATTTGTTTTAATTATCATCGCTGTCTCCATACGCCGAATGTAAGTTGATCATTTAACGGGGGATATTCAGGCGGTGGATCAATTTCAAACCGCGTATCGTAAGTATAGTTTTTATTATATCCGGTCAAAGTCACTCCTGTACCACTGTTAAATGTTCCGACAGCGCCACGATTGTGCTGAACAATACCACCATGAACCATTAGTTCCCCTCTAGCCGAACCATGATCATAATCAACGACCTTGAACGTGCCTTCAGTACTGGAATTGGTATCAACAAGGCCGGTAGCCATCATATGGGCATATATCTGCAGATTGTCAGGAGCAGTAGTTGTAATATAAATATCGCTCTTGGCAATCATGCCCAGTGCATCATCGGAAAGCAGGTTGGTCTTTGAATCAGCAGCGTAATAAAGGTGATTGGTTATATAGAAGTCATTTTCCGCAACAAGAGTAATACGACCATCAAGCGTCCCTCCAACATACACATCGGCAGGTTTTGTTGAAGAAGTACCGGTGTTTGATTTTTTGACATAAATCACTGTACTGGAAGAACACCCAACAACTTGATTATTCCAGCCCATTCGACTATTTGTAATGAGCATATTAGTGCCGGAGAAGGTAACATACGTCCTGCCCTCCACCTGGAGCGTCGCTTTATTCTGAAGATTAGAGAAACTAATCTGCTGCATGCTCTGGTTTGAAACACCCATCTGGAATCCATTATGGAAAATACATGCATTTGTGCTACCACTATAGCTGTTTGCCGCGCTTGTGCAGTCACCAAAGAACTCCGGATCTCCACTAAAACTTAGCTGCTCGGTGGAATAAATAGATCCATAAAATTTCTCGCCGGCCTTGAAATATATTCCATTATTGCTTTCCATCCACAAAGCATATTTGGCCCAGGTCTTCTGCTTGACAGTCTCTCGCAGGATAACAACAGACTCCCCTCTGACATTGCCGACCGAAAGCATGGAATACTGAGCCCTTGCTTGAGCAATATTCCCACTCCCGCTCCCCATGCCATTTGTGGCAATTGTTGACTCTGCAGCCGCAAGAGATATCCACCATTTACCAACAGCTTTGCCATTGGTATTTATGTTGTCATTATAAATACTAACGCTCATGTAATCGGAAATAATGTCATAGGTATTCTTGTTTTCGAGATCAACAGTAACGCCATCGATTGTAAAACTATTCTGGTTACCATTTCCTTTGGGTTTTACATGGACCAATGTTGCCTGACCTATAAAACCGGGATAATCCTGAACAAGCATATCGCGATTGATAACACTGCCATCCGAAAGCGTTACAGTAAACTCATTGTCAGAGCTGTTGTTGGGATTGATATTTATTTGGCCACCGGCTGAATGCCATGCGTCCGTAATGCTGGCACCTGATATAATAGTTGCAACGTAAGACCCCTCTCCTATGTTTCCAGAGACGGTTCCTGGAACAGTGCCACCATTTGCAATATACTGAGCCGCACGTTCCACACCTGCTTCCGCAATATAAAAAGCCTTTTCATTATTCAGTTCATGCCGTGTAATCTTGCTGTGAGTCCCCGAAACCAGGACCATTACACTCAGAACACAACTCAGGATGAAAGTGAAACACATGACCGTAACCAGGGCGATACCCCTTCGGCTGTCTCTTCGATAAACTGGTGTAACCTGTTTCATCGACATTCCACCTCAATTCCTGTACCGAATGTATGTTGCCATTTCATTTGTGGCTCCGAAACGTCCATCGTTCACGGCAACCTGTACCATGATGTTAAGGCCATTGGTTACAACAGTAACCGTACTTGTAGTGATATTAACCCCGATTGTTACGGCCCCATTGCTTAATAATAAATCATAATACTGTATGACATGCATTGCAGGATCGAAGGCAAATTTATACTTTCCACCATCAGGTGTATCATAAGTGACAGACCACTGTGCACCAGTTACAGCAACAGCAACATTCGTAAATATGGCAGTCCGGAGACCATTACTGCCTACAGCGCCATAGGTCATTTTCTGGAGCACCATATCAACTTCGCGCGCACATCGCATTTGTACATCCCCGGAGAACCACGACCTGTTGGCAGCAATAAAAACGGAAAGACTTCCGGCAATAACCATGGTCATAATAGTTGTCGCCATCAGAATTTCTGTTGCAGTAAATCCGCCCTTTTTCATTATCTGCTCCTATGGGTGGACAGCATTGGCCACCGAACTAACCAACGAAACACTGGAAGATACCGACCTGGTAGGATCAATCCACCAAACCGTAAGATTAACAGTTTTGACACCAGCACTCTCTGTAACAACATACGAACTATTGGTTAGATTGTGCGTCCCAAGGCTAAGGCTTGAAGAACTGTATGAATTTGCGACAAGACTTTCCATCAAACGTCTCGCACTGTGCATCGCAATTAGATTATTGTTGGAAAACATAACCGTCTTCTGACACATTACAAAGCCAGTAAACATGCCGGAAAGAGTAAGTCCAAGGATAAGACTGGCAATCACAGCTTCAGGTAAAGTTAAACCGTTCTTGTTTCCAAACTTCATTTTCACTTCCCCCCACACTAAAAAAGTGATTGCGGTAAAGTATTATTTGCCACGAATATGTAAAGCAATAAATGATCCAAAAAATCGACAGAATTGGATGATCACGAAAGAATAGAGCACGCCAAACAGAACACAGAGTTGTAACCAATTAATTATGAGCGAGATAAGGAAGCAGATCCAATAAGAACAATTTTTCGACAAATAATTGGACCAAAAGTATCAAATGTCATAGGTGAGAAAGAAAAGTTACTTAATTACATGGATTCATCTCATTTGTAATTCCAAATATCTGTATTTACACAGACGTATTCTTCGAATATAATGCAAATGAAACGATATGAGTTATGATAATAATAAAGAAAACCGTATAACCTGGACAAGATCCTGTGAACAAGAAGAGGATATGTGCCAGATTATACTCTATAATGATGAGCACAATGAAGCATTCTTTGTGGTACGATGCCTAATGCAGATTTTTCATCATGACACACAACTTGCCATAAAAATCATGATGGATGCACATACGAAAGGGAAGGCTATTGCTGAGGTGGAAGGTTTACTGAATGCAACACGGCATTGTGACCAGTTACATTCCTATGGCTTGACCGCAGAAGTGATGAAGATCTGATATTACCGGCACAATGTCATCTTCTTTGGTTCGGAACCGACTATTTCCCCCACTTATACGGTTCAGCTATTCCGGGCAGAACCATTTGTCCATTTGCCAGAGTCGATTCCAGCCCATTCCTGTGATAAGCATAGCCAGCCTGCTTTGGCATACAACAATGCATCAATCGGACTGGAGGATTTGCTTCCAGCGCCCCTGCTCTGCAGGAAAACCAGCTAATTGTATCCACTAACCACCATATTGCACCTTTAACGATTGAGTTCATATTTCGCTCCTTCTTTTCATTTCTTCGCCACACAAATTAACATAAGGGGTAGGACAGATGATGTCCGAGTGGAATAAAAGAAAAACAAAGACAGGAGGAGTCGGCAATTGAAATCACCTTGATATCACAATATCATGCTAATACTATTTTGATGGAGACTGAATATGCCCAAGTTCAAGCCTCAATACCGTCGCCTGCTGTTCATCGACAAAAAACTAAAAGAGAAACTCTATCCCAACTGCACAACCCTCGCCCAAGAGTGGGAAGTCAGCGCCAAAACCATCCAACGCGACATCGAATACATGAAATACGAACTCGATGCCCCAATCGAATACGACTCCTTAAAGCATGGTTATTACTACACCGAAAACCGCTTTGCGCTCCCCTCTATCAACATAAGCGAAAGTGACCTCTTTGCCGTTTTTATAGCTGAACACGCATTAAGCCAGTTCCGCAACACGCCTGTTTATAGCAAACTCCGCTCAATCTTCTCAAAAATCCAGGATTCTCTGCCTGTCAAAACAACCATCGACCCATCATGGATCCACGACCGGATACTCTGCTTTCAGGAGCCGGTGACTGATATCGATGTAAACATCTGGGATAAAATTGCAAAAGGTATACGGAACAGTTGCAGACTCATGATCAAGTATGCTGGTCCAGGACAGAAAAATATGACCCAACGAAAAGTCGACCCATATTACCTAATTAATCACAAGGGAGAATGGTACCTGAGTACACACTGTCACACAAAAGACTCGATCCGTACTTTTGCGTTATCCAGGATCAAGAATGCTGAGGTTTTATCTGAGAAATTCGTACTACCACCAGGCATGAATAGAAAAAAAATGTTTGGTGATCAACTTGGAATTATATGGAAAAAAGATTTTTATGATGTGAGGATACGTTTTACGGCTGAAGTTGCTCCATACATCAGAGAGCGGCTGTGGCACCCCCGCCAAAAGATCATGAATCAAAGTGACGGTAGCCTTATTCTTGAATTCAAGACCAACCATTTAAATGAGGTAAAAGACTGGATACTCTCCTGGGGCACAGGCGCAACTGTTCTAAAACCACCTGAACTCGTCACAAAAATACGAATTTCCTTAAAACAGTCACTTGCCACATACAACATGTTGAAATTATAATTAAAAAAGCTGAATCCTCTTTAACTAGAAAAAATCTCTGAAGCTAAAACTCCGTTACTCACTCACCCTTTTGTTACTGTATCATAAACACTGTGCCCTTATTATAAGATCTCAACACAATAAGCTTGTTAGTGCTGTCGTAAATAAGTCCGCAATTATTGGGTTTTCCTGCAACGGATGCAAATGTCGCTCCCACCAAGGATCCGGAGCTGTAGTCCACAATTATAAATTCCTGTCGTTCTGAATCCAGCACCTGCAGATTGAGATGCAACTGGCTAATATCAAGCGTACCAGCCACATCAACCGTTTCGCCTTGATGCCAATTCAGGGTTCCAAAACCATTCACTATAGCCCCGTCCTGCACATTGATAGAAGCATTGACAGAACCGTTGATCGTAAGCATACCGGTACTTACAGTGACAGCACCGGTAAAAGTGTTCTCACCAGAGAGCCTCCATGTACCAGAGTCGACCTTTGTAACTGCGTTAGTGGCACCTTCACTAATTATACCGCTAATCGTACCGGTCCCGCCACCGCGCAAGGTGAGAGTGAAGCTGTTTAGGTCAAGATTTCCGTCAAGGGTGACACTGGCCGCGCCTGTCGGTAACCCGACAAAGATCGGGGAGTTCTGGAAGAGATTGATTTGGTTGGTATGACTGGTTGTGTTGAAGAAGATCAGCCCGCCGGGATTTACGGCATTAGTTATCATCGTACCACCATACAGGTTTACAGAGCCAGCCCCCAAAGCATTGCTGGTATTAACATTGACCTTATACCAGTCATTATCAATACCGCGAATCGTCAGGCCACCGGAGAAACTGTTGGAGATGTTGTTCAGGGTAATTCCTCCAGCATTCTGAAGCTTGTCTATACTGCCACCGCCCGATATAATGCCATTGAGATTTAGGTGATAGGTTCCCATTTCGAAATAAAGCGTCGTTCCATCGGGAATATCGATATCATTTGCGATGGTACTGGTAGCCTCGCGGGTAGAATATATTTTGGGTTGCGTCAATCCATCCGCAATAAACTGCAACTGGCTACCGCTAAGATAGAAGGCCGACGTACCATTCAGAATCTCCAAACGATTTAACATGAACGGAGCAGCGAGATTCTGAACCGGGCTGGTACGATTAGGACCATCCAACTTAACCGTGGTATTACTGGCACTGACAGGCATTACACCGTCCGGGTTCCAGTTCTCCCCGATACTCCAGCTATCATCTGCTCCACCACCATCCCATGTATTAGTAGCACCCTCAGCCATTATAATACTTAAGACTGCCCAAAATAACCAAAGCCTGCCAAATATGACCAATGCAGGCGACCGTTTCATTACACACCTCTCTCTTACACCTGTACTTGCTATATGATCTGCGGACTTGTTTAATAATATTCCGTTTTTTCACCAATGTCAAAGTGAGACTTCGGCACCATGTTAAACAGATTATGAAATAAAGGTATGAATCAAGACAACAATTCAACTACTTACATAAATCTACGTAATATGTCAGTTATTTATCCGCGGTGACTTTGAAGGTATCTAACTGTAATATAGTAATAAGTGAGTCGTATTCCTCATCGTGAAAATTCTGAGTCAAATTTGAAAACGTATTGAATGGTAATATAAAGGTTGTGAAGCAATGAAAGAAACATCATGGGTAAAAGATATACTTCAACCTTCGATACAGAAGATTGTTTCCGCCATGGGAGATGAAAGTCTTCAAGTTTTAACCAGGAAAAAGTTGCCATATGCTGGTTGTGTTACAAGGTATGAGAAAAACAACAAACCTTCTGAACTGGAAATGCAATCATACGAGACTGATATACTGATAACAGAAACATTTTCAAACCTGTCCTGGTGTCCCAGGGTACTCATCGAAACAAAACTGGAAACCATTACAACACATGATGCCATAAGTTTCGGTCAAAAGGCATGTACTCATAAAAACATCCATCCATATCTTCGTTATGGAGTTTTGCTAGGTGCTTTTGAGGGTCCAGTGCCTGGGCATTTAGTTGTTCATGGTGGGCATTTTGACTTCATGATGGTATGGCAGAAATCCAGCCCAAACACGCAGGAAACAGAGCAGATTATCAATATTATACGTTCCGAGATTGAGGCATCTCGACAAACAGAAGACCTAATTAGGACACGACGGACAAAAGATAAAAAACATGTTTATTCGCTTCAACGAAGATTGGAAATTAAAAATTGAGCAAGCAGTAACGTCGCTTATGACTGACCACCGTTAAATATATTCCTCTATCGGAACGCATACACACTACTATTCGACATCGAGAACACCTTCCTGCAAATCATCAGATAGCACTACCATCTCTCCCCGATTCCATCCTGTCATAAATATTGATTGACTACTTCTTGATGTGCGACACCTCGAAAAACTTAATGACCTGATAGTTTATCTTGATAAACAGAACATATTCTCAATACATTGTCGGGCCAAAATACAGGTGAAATGAAAAAAGAAAGAACAGCTGATTTAAAAGAAATCGGATTCTCCATTGATGGAAAGAATTACGTATACAAGGGATTCATCCCTACACGTTACTTCTGGTTTGGCGGACTTGACTACAATAATATTCACACTGCCGACGATATTTTCGCCGACAAACAATTTGGCTTCGGGATTAAGCAGTTATCGATAACCAGGAAGAGAACAAAAGGAATTGCGGGTATTATGGCAACCATCCTTATTGGCGTTCATCCGAATGCCGACTCATGGTCCAAGGAAATCCACATCGAAGATCTGTGGAAATTCGTGAGTAACCAGGATTTCAAAGATTTCCTTTCTCAGGAATGGCCCCCGAGAAAAGGCCCTTCAGTCTATTGCCTGGAGATGATTATTAAGAGTGTCCATTATGTTAATATGGAACGAAGTTGGATGCGATCACAGTACGGTAACCAGATAAGGAAAGCACTGGACCATCACCGGGCTCAGCCAAGAACACACCACAAGACAGAAACCTCAGCTACCAGCACCAGCTCAGTACACGACAATAAACAAATTCATTCACCCAATCAACAAATGGCAAACAGCCCGCCATCCCTACACAATATAAAGGCGGGGCCATGCCCCGCCCCAATGGCAGATCCAAAAATAAATGCCTTTAATTGTGAAAAATTTATAAGCAACAAGAATATCCATCAGCTGATAATAGACTCTAACGTCTGGATGTCCGACGAATACAATGTTTTGTTTAATGCGCTATTTTCGATTCTTCACCACGCAAAAAAACAAATCACGTTAGACGGCATCCAATACGACGAAATTTTCAACCTCAAGAGAAAATATGCATATGAAACCCGCCAAGGCAAGGGTGCGCGCTTGGCTTTAAATCGAATCGAACGATTCCAAGGCGCCGGATTTCTTCCTATAGGAAATGTAAGCACGACCCCCCATCCCGGAGCATTTGCTGACCCGCGAATACTTGAAATGATAAAGATAACTGCCCACAATCAACAAAGCACTATCCTGATCACTGACGACAAGGATCTCAGGATACGGGCAACTGCCGTAGGAAAAGAGTTCGCATGTATTATTGAAGGAAAGACATTCAATCGTCTGTGCCAGGATTTCTGCCGTTATCACAGAATTTAAGGTATTTAGCGTGCATATGGCTATTTATTATAAGAATTATCCCCCCCGAGAACATAAAGATCACTAATCTAGCTTTTGGAGTCAAGGCGTGTCATCTGCTGTCAATGTAAGCAAGAATGGTGGAGGCGGGGGGAATTGAACCCCCGTCCGCGATGGAGTCACTACAGCATCTACGCGCGTGTCCAACCATTAGTTCTCGCCATTGCAACTGCCGGTTGACAGGCCATTGCAACAGCCAGCGGCCACGAAAGTGTTTCACCAGTAATCCCGGCCACCCAGCTACTGGCTAACCTGCTGTCGTCGCCTCACTCCGCCTAGCAGATATCAGCGGCGAGACGTCACGGCTTAATTAGGCCGCGAGAGCCAATTCTTCGTTGGCCTTTATGTTGTTTTTCCGGATTTTTTACGAGGCCAACCGGAATCCTCGGCGCGCAACTGCAGCTTCAACCAACACGTCGAAACCAGTCGCCCCCAAATTTTTAATTATTATCCCCTATCCTTTTCCAGGAAGCAAGCGTGGTTTTAATGTCCCTTGTTGTTGAAACTTGAAGAACTTTCCCATAAAATTCCACCTCACAAATGAAATTCGAATGTCCAGGATGCAGACAGTTGCTGGAAATCCAGAGTACATATAGCGGACAGGTGGTGCTTTGTCCTTTATGTCACACCCAAATGGCCATTCCCTCTATTCAAGTTGATCATCCTAACGCATCCGACTTCCATGTCAATTTCCAGACAGTAAAGCAGACTCTTCAATCTGGCATCAACAAGGACAGCATTTCGATAGCTGAGTTCATGTCACAAAAACAACTCAAGGGAGGAATAGAACTAGACCTCCTGCCTGATAGCGGGGAATCAACTATTTCAAAGGTTCTGACGTCCCAGCAAGATATGAAATACCAGCTTGGCGACATTGTTGACAAGGAAGGCATGGGCGCCATATTTACCGCCAGAGATATCAATCTCCGTCGTAACGTGGCGATGAAGATACTTCTCGATCCACAAAGTGCCAGCAATACCAGAATAGAACGATTTATTGAGGAGGCACAAATCACTGGGCAACTTGAGCATCCAAGTATTGTACCGCTACACGATCTGGCTGTAGATGAACATGGTAATCTCTTCTACACAATGAAACTCATCAAGGGCGCAACACTGCAGGAGATCCTTCAGAAGATTGTCGACGGGAACGAACAAACCATTAAAAAATATCCGCTCTCTCATTTTCTTACAATTTTTCAGAAAATATGTAATGCGATAGCCTTCGCACATTCCAAGAGAGTTATACACCGTGATGTAAACCCAGAGAACATAATGCTGGGAGACTACGGCGAAGTGATGATAATGGATTGGGGGCTGGCAAGGGTATTGCCCAAGAAAGAAAGAAAGAACCTTGTTATCATTCCGAAAGAACCGGCAAATGCTGATGAGGTCCCTGCATTAATAGACGGCGCCATTGTCGGCTCGCTCGGTTATATAGCACCCGAACAGGTCCGCGGCAAAACAGAAGAACTTGATGAAAGGACAGACATCTTTGCACTTGGCGCCATTCTTTACAACATCCTGACCCTAAACCCACCCATTCTTGGCGATGATCTTGGAGATTTAATTAGAAATACAGCTATGGTCAATATACCATCACCTAGCGTCTATAATAATGTCACAAAAAAAGATTTGCCGGAAAGTACGCAGAGTAAGCACGTCGCGTTGCGGCACCTGCCTTCTGAGAAAATTCCGGACTCACTGGCCGCAGTTGCAATGAAGGCACTTAGTGCAGACCCATGGAAGAGATACCAGAATGTCCAGGAACTTCAGAAGGATATCGCCGCATATCAGAATGGGTTCGCAACAAGAGCAGAACAGGCTGGATTCAGGCGGCAGGTCAAACTCTTTGTCCGACGACAGAAAACTGTAGCAATACTCACACTGTCAATTCTGTTCCTATCGTTAGTTACAGGAATAGTCAGTACCGTACTCATGGTGAGATCAAAAAAAGCAATGTATCTGGCACAAAAAGAAGAGCAGACAGCGAAGGTAGCTGTCTCAACCCTTAACGATTCCATCCCAGATCTTGTGGAATTATCCCAAGCATTTATCGAAAAAAAACAGATAACTGAAGCCTTACGCAGAATCTCTTCGGCAGTTGAACTGATGCCCGACAATCCAGAATACCGTTCTTTGAAAGGTAATGCACTGCAGACGCTGCTTCGCCTCAAAGAAGCCGAAGATGAATATGATACGGCTTTAAAAATTGACCCGACATTTACGCCGGCACGCGAAAACAAATTGCTGTGCCAGAAACTCCTGGAGATGAATAAAGGATTCAATGTGTTCTACAACGCCACTGTCGGTGAATTGTATGCCGGCCTTCGGCTCCAGAAGAGATTCGATGAAGCCATCGCCGTTGCACAACAGCTGATTATTATGGGGGGCGGCAATGAAGTTGAAAAAATTATAAGAAAAACCCTGGACGATTCAGGTTTTAAGTATACATCCATGCAGGTGGATACGCAAAATATATGTAAAGTCAGCCTCGCGGCAACATCGTCATCCGATTTATCACTTCTCCAGGGTATGCCGATCAATCACATGAACCTTCGTCTTTCCAAGGTAAACAATCTGTCTCTGCTCAGGGGACTGCCCTTAACATATCTTGACATAAGTTACACAGCAATAAGTGACCTGTCCCCTCTTAAAGACATGGAATTAACGCTTCTCCGTACCGATCATAATGAAGTGACAGATCTTACACCTCTGAAGAATTCCCCCCTCAAGGCACTCTTTCTCTGCGGCAGCCGCATCAGGGATATTTCGGCTCTCAAGGGAATGCCTCTGGAGGAGCTGGATATACGTGATACAGGTTTTAGAGATTTCCATTTTCTAAAAGATTTGCCCCTCAAAAAGCTCTATATTAATGGTATTAACGATCTCTCAGTACTGAAAGGATTAAAAGTTACTTCCTTGATTTTGTATGGCAGCAAATGTTCAAACCTTGCCCCTCTGAAAAGCCTGCCACTAACCAACCTGGTGCTGACATCGACATCCGTGAGGGATCTCTCCCCCCTAAAAGGAATGTCAATTAATGAGCTAGATATATCGAACACGGCCATTACGGACCTCAGCCCGCTTACGGAATTGCCACTGACAACTCTTTATATGGACAACAACCAGATCGCCCTCCTGCCTCAAATCAAGGCAATTCAATCTCTGACCAGCCTGCGTGGAATAGAATGTATAGCTCTGCTGAAACAATGCGAACAAGCAATAAGGATTAACAATTTCCCCCTAGCAAGAACTGAAGCAAATAAAATTATCGAGGAATACCGCAATGTACCGGCACTTGCCTATGCATGTAAACCAGCACAATGGTACCTGGAGTTCCTGATTCCATTCCTGGAAAAAAACGGAGAATTCCCAGCAGGCACAACATCCGCATTTGGACACCATTACTGCATGGCGCCCGTACCGATGAAATGGAGCGATGCAGATGCATTCGCACAACGACTCGGCGGCCACCTGGCCACAGTTACAAGTATAGAGAAATGGTCATGGCTCCAGGAAACCTTCCAAAACCTGGACTATACATACCTGGGCGGATTCAAGGATGTTGTCACTGGAAAATGGAAATGGGTAACCGGCGAAAAATGGGATTTTGCTGCGTGGGCCCCTAATCAGCCTGACAACAGTAGTGGCAGAGAGAGTGTAATTAACATCTACCTTAATGGTTTTAATGATGCAGACAAAACAAGCGCTTACAAGTTCATTATTGAGTGGAACCGCTGAATTGAATTATGAAGTTTGAATGCCCAGACTGCAAACAGAAGCTTGAAGTCCAGACAATTTATCAAGGCCACCCTATTGTCTGCCCTCTCTGTAATGCGATGCAGACTGTTCCAATTCTTGGGACAACCCGGAATCCCTCCCCAAATGAGTCGCAGGAGATATTAAACGCCGTCAGGAACTCAATGAAGGCAAGCATCAATACCGGCGGTATTACCATTGCGGCATACATGAAGCAACGGCAGATCATGGGCGGTATCGAGCTTGAACCAACCGTTACACTTGATCTGAAGCAAGACGATGGAAGTAAAACGGTTACAGCAAACCAGGAATGCCGTTACGAGGTCGGAACACCAATTGCCAAAGGCGGAATGGGCGCCATTTTGACGGTAATGGATACCAATATTCGCCGTAACATAGCTATGAAAGTCCTTCTGGATCCAAAAGGTGCCGGACATGATGGCATTCTGCGTTTTATCGAGGAAGCCCAGATAACAGGTCAGCTCGAGCATCCAGGGATAGTTCCTCTCCACGAACTTGGAGTTGATGCCGCTGGTAATGTTTTTTATACGATGAAACTGCTAAAAGGAAAAACCCTGCACCAGATCTTAAAGGAAGTACGGAGCGGCAACGAAGAAACCATCAAAGAGTTTCCCCTAAACAACTTGCTCGTCATTTTTCAGAAGATTTGCCATGCCCTGGCCTTCGCCCATTCAAAACGAGTCATTCACCGTGACCTCAAGCCCGAAAATATAATGGTTGGAGATTTCGGTGAAGTCCAGGTAATGGACTGGGGGTTGGCAAAAATTTTCCCAAGGCACAAAATAAAGCAATCACACAGAAACGAGAAAGATCCGCAGAATGCAGAAATCGCCCAAAATGCAATTGATTCCGTTAGAAAAGATGCAGCCTTCGATACATTGAAAACCGTTATTGGTGCGATTATGGGAACACCAGGATTCATGGCCCCGGAACAGGCACTTGGAAGAACAGCCGAGCTTGACGAAAGAACAGACGTCTACGCCCTCGGATCTATCCTTTACCACATACTGACACTGCACATTCCCGTCGAAGGGAAGGATATGCTGGAGGCCGTAACGAAAATCACCACAGGAGCCATTCCGTACCCAACAGAATATAACCCACGAAAGACCATATTCGGGAAAGTCGTACGTACACCTGTAAAATCATCTGTAAATACCATCATTAAATATATACGCCTCAGGCATTTGCCCAACGAAATCATACCCGAACCTCTTGCAGCGGTTTCAATGAAAGCAATGGATCTTGATCCATGGAAAAGATACCAGACAGTGCAAAAACTTCAAAATGATGTTGAGGCATATCAGAATGGTTTTACAACATCTGCTGAACATGCAGGTTTATGGCGACATATCGGTTTATTTATAAAACGGCATAAAACGGTTACAGCGCTGGTTGCAATCCTTCTGGTCCTCACTTTCACAGGAATCACAATCAGCGCTACGGAATGGATCAAAGCCGAAAAGGCGAGAAAAGTTGCAGAAACAGAGAGAGGCCATGCAAATGATGCACTCCTCGCGCTAAAGAGTTCAGCATCCGACCTTGCACTCCTCTCTCAACGCTATGTAGCTGTTCAAAAACCGGGAAAAGCACTGGAAAAAATAACATTTGCAGCCGAGTTGGAGCCAAACAACTCCGAATACCTATATCGCAAAGGAAATGCGCTCCAAATCATGCTCAGGCTCAAAGATGCCGTCAAAGCTTACGAACAGGCACTTTCTCTGAATTCCAAACACAAAATGGCACGGGAAAATCTGGATCTGTGTAAAAGAATAATCAAAAAATCTGGAAACAAGAACAGCCTTGAACTTTCTGCCATCTACGCATTGTATCTTGGAATCAGGGGTCAGGGTAGAATCGACGAAGCTGTAGCGACCATTGCCAGTTCAACACCATCTGGAGAGCCTCTGGAAGCTTTCATGCGACGAATGCTGAACGAGTCTGGTATCAGATACAAACATGTCGTAATCGATAAAAACGGTTATTGCGGACTCGATCTCAGCGATACGGCATTTTCCGATCTGCCGCGATTACATGATATTCCCGTACGATGGCTTGATATGACGAACAGTCTTGTTTCCGATTTGACCCCGATCAAAGGCATGCCCTTGAATCACTTGAATCTCTATGCCACCAGAATTGAAAATATTTCCGCGTTGAAAGGCATGCCGCTCAACACATTGAACTTGGATAAGACCGATGTGTATGATTTATCGCCCCTTGCTGCCATGCCTCTTATCTCCCTCTCTGTGAACGCAAGTAAGCTTAGTGATATCACGCCTATCAAAAATCTGCCACTCGCAAATCTCAGCATCAACCAGACAAAGGTACGAGATCTTTCCCCGCTTAAAAACATGAATTTGAACAGGCTTGATATATCTTTCACAGAAGTTACAGACTTGTCACCGTTAAAGGGAATGCCGCTGACTTCCCTGAATATAAACAACTGCCCCGTTACAGACCTGACCCCTCTTAGAAACTTACCGTTAACAGAATTAAACATGAGAGATAGCCCAGCCACCGATTTCTCGCCGCTGAAAAATCTGACACTGGTCGCGATAAATATCGCCGGCACAAAATTTACAAATCTCTCATCGCTCAAGGACATGCCGCTCTCAAGAATATCGTTAGATGAGCAGACATCGTCCAATTTATTCCTGCTCGCCGAAACAAAAACTCTGACAAGGGTCCTCAACAGAATCGGGGATGCCGATTTATCACTGACGCTGTGTCTTTTTGATACCGTTAAAGATGCCCTGGCAAACAAAAAATATGATCTCGCACGAAAAGCCGCGGCAAAGATCTTGGCGGATTGGGAGGATGTCCCGGCAATGTCAAACATTTGTTACCTGGCCAAACAGACAGTTAATGCGGCAATTCCCGTCATGCAAACACCATACAACATCCCTAACGGGGTCGAATATTTCAAAGGGCATCATTATGTATTATTTTCCCTACCCATGTCCTGGGAAGATGCAAGAAAACACTGCACGGCGCTTGGAGGTCATCTTGTAACCATCACAAGCAGAGAAGAACAGGAATGGATACTAAAAATATATCATGCCTCAAACCAGATATGGATTGGCGGTTACAGGGATAAACTTACTGGTGAATGGAAATGGGTATCAAACGAACCATGGGAATATACTAATTGGCTACAGGACGTCCCTTTAAATGTGACAGGAACCGATGAAGTCCTTGAAATCAAAACGAAATATTTCAACCCCTGCAGCGGCAGGCAACAGAAGATTTGTATCGTCGAGTGGGATCATTGATAATTTCTTAGTGTTTTATCGAAAAGTTTTCGAACTCATCTCTGGCATCTGAATATTCCTGAGCAACATCGTTGACTCTGGAATAAGGAGGTCCACGTCTACACCAGGCCAACAGCTGGACAAGTGATGAATCGGAGCCCTCAGCAACAACTTCAACACTTCCGTCATCCCTGTTACTAACCCAACCCGTAAGCCCCAGCCGTTCAGCCTGGTCACAGGTGTACATTCGAAAACACACCCCTTGAACTCGGCCTTGGATAATCAAATGAAGTCTCTTTTTCATTTGTGACCTTTGTTTGCAATCTTAACCCTAAGCAAAAATGACAGAAACAGCGATAATGGAAGTTTTTTAGTCATGTTCATATAGTTTTAATCTTGATGTACGATTTTGCCTGATTTATTATCTAACTTATATTTTACAAATGCATTTGATGTAAACAAGGGGTTTTTTAATGGAAAAGAAAATACGCGACCGACTGGAAGAAATAAGGGGAATGCTTCAGGCCGATGGCGGTGATCTCGAAGTAGTGAGCATCGAAGATAAGAATGTTAGGCTCAGATTGAGAGGCGCATGTGGTGGTTGTCCCCACGCCTCAATCACCATAAAGCAGGGTATAGAACGGGACCTGCGCGAAACGATTGACGAGAATATTACCGTTGAAAGAGTTGAATGATGTCCTATCAGAGGAGGTTTAAATGAAAAGGTTACTACTGTCTGCAGTGATATGTCTCATCGGTTTCAGTTTTGTAGATGCCGCAGATGAAACGGGCGCACAGGCAAAACCTGAGACATATCTCATCCTGCGATATTTCGATCACGCAAAACAGATGTCGTACAAGCTTGTAACCCAATCTGAATATAAGGCACTACTGGATGAATTATCCGCAGAAACTAAACTGTGGGCAAAAGCAATGGCAGCCTCGGAAAAAGCATGGAAAGCCGACCCATCAACATCAAAGAAAAACTTTCCACGCACCGCTATCTCGCCGAAGAAGATGCAGGTAGTTGATAATTTCACAGATCAGGAAAAGGCTTCCACAAAACTCACCAATCTGGAAAGTGCTTTATCTGAATCAGAAGAAGCCGAAAGAAAACGTTCAGAAGAACAGGAAAAGAAACGTACAGAAACCGCTCGTAAAATGCTTGGCGACAGAGCCACTAAGAAAAAGACCGATGACGGCGCTTCAGACAGAGAATTACTTCTTGAGAGCGCCAGAACTCTCTTTGAAAGCAAATTGTCTGAACTATCCTCAGGAACACTAGGCAGCCCGGCTCCAGCCGCACCGGCAGCAGAGCCACAGGCAGAAAAGAAAGCCGCAAAGTAAAAAACAAAGGTGTGTCTTCAGCACAAGATGAATTGACATACTGGCTTAAACCCATTAATTTGCCACCCCTGTCGGGCTTAACAACCCATTCCATTATTAGCTGATAGTTAACAATGAACAAAATTATAGAAAAAACAATTTTGTCTGCCGATGTTGTCCAGATGAAGGTTCACGCCCCGTTACTCGCAGAAGAGCGTAAACCCGGCCAGTTTGTTATTGTCCAGATCAACTCGGATTTCGGGGAAAGGATTCCCCTTACTATAGCTGATGCAGATGTAAAATCAGGAACCATAACACTTGTATTCCAGACTGTGGGAAAAACAACTCACAATCTTGCCGAGATGAAGGTTGGTGATTCAATCGAAAACCTGCTTGGTCCACTCGGGAGGCCAACTCATATCGAGAAGTTCGGGACTATTGTGTGTGTTGGAGGCGGAATAGGCGTCGCCCCTCTTCATCCAATTGCAGAAGGAATGAAGAAAGCCGGTAACCGGATGATTATTATCATTGGAGCCAGGAACAAAGAACTGCTCATTATGGAAAACCGAATGAAGGAACTTGCGGATGAGTTAATTATCTGCACGGATGATGGATCATATGGCCGAAAATGCCTTGTAACCGAACCCCTGAAAGAAATATGCGGGCGGTCCGAAAAACCCGACCTTGCCGTCGCTATCGGACCGCCAATAATGATGAGATTCTGCGCTCAGACCACCCTCCCTTTCAATGTCCCAACAGTTGTATCGCTGAACACCATTATGATCGATGGAACGGGGATGTGTGGCGGATGCCGCGTAACAGTAGGTGGGAAGACAAAATTTGTCTGTGTTGATGGACCTGAATTTGATGGTCACCAGGTAGATTTTGAAAATATGATTAAGCGGCTTGGTGCTTACAAAAACCATGAAAGTAGAGCACACAAGAAATGCCATCTGGAACTTGCCGCAAAAGGGATCAAATGAACCACTCGGACAAACAAAAACTAGGAAGAGAAGCCGGAACAATTCTCGCCGGTATTGTCCACGCTAACAAGCAACTTAGTCCTAAAGAAAAAATTTCACTACCGAGCCAGGAAATGCCTTCACAGGACCCCTTTGTGCGACGAAACAACATGAGCGAAGTAGCCCTCGGTTATACTGCAGAACAGGCAAGGCTGGAAGCGATGAGATGTCTGCAATGCAAGAACGCCCCGTGCATCAAAGGGTGCCCTGTATGTATTGATATTCCGGCTTTTCTTGCAGCCGCTGCTGAAGGAAACTTTCAAAAATCGATCGATATAATAAAACAAAACAGTCTCCTGCCTGCCGTATGCGGAAGAGTTTGCCCGCAGGAAGTCCAGTGCCAGCTGCCGTGTACTGTCGGAAAGTCACTCAAGAGCGTGGACAAAGCTGTTTCAATCGGACGAATTGAACGGTTTATTGCGGACCTCGAACGCGAGAGCGGCAAACTTGAAACACCCTCGATCAAGCCCGAAACCGGAAAAAAGGTCGCCATAATAGGCAGCGGACCGGCAAGTATTACAGTCGCTGCGGATGTGCGTCGAGAAGGTCACAAGGTCACCATGTTCGAAGCTTTCCATAAACCCGGAGGCGTAATGATGTACGGCATCCCGGAATTCAGGTTGCCAAAGAACATTGTTGAAAAGGAAATCTCTTCACTAAAAGCCATGGGAGTAGAGATTAAGACAAGTTTCGTTGTTGGCAGAACACGTAAATTGAAAGACCTTCTGGAAAAAGATGGCTTCGATGCCGTATTCGTAGGGACAGGTGCCGGACTGCCCAAATTCATGGAAATCGAAGGCGAGAATCTTGTCGGCGTATACTCCGCGAATGAATTTTTGACACGAGTAAACCTTATGCGTGCATATGACAGGGAAAAAGCCGATACACCAGTTGCTAATTCCAGAAAAGTCGCAGTGCTTGGAGGTGGTAATGTCGCAATGGACGCAGCACGCTCGGCAGTCCGTCTAGGCGCCCAGGAAGTTCATCTTGTTTACCGGCGTACAGAAGCTGAAATGCCAGCCCGAATTGAGGAAGTGCGGCACGCCAAAGAAGAAGGTGTTATATTCCATATCCTTGAGAATGCCAGGCGCATCATCGGCGACGAGAACGGGTATGTAAAGGCCATGGAATGCCTTCGCTATGAACTTGGCGCACCAGACGATTCAGGCCGCAGGAGACCGATGGAAATACCTGGGAGTGAATTTGTAATGGATGTTGATACGGTCATTGTAGCCATAGGCAATGATTCAAACCCTCTGATCAAGCAGACAACCCCGGAAATGGTTACCACGAAATGGGGCAATATCATTGTCGACGCGGATGGGAAAACCTCCATTGATCGAGTATATGCAGGCGGCGATATAGTTCTTGGATCTGCTACCGTTATTCTTGCCATGGGACAGGGAAGGACTGCCGCAGCATCAATTAACAAGCTCCTTGCATCCTGAGGCGAACGACTACTTGGGAGATGCACCCGGTTCGCGAAGGTATGCATAGGGTTTTCCCTCCACATCAAGATATGCCTGATCCACAAAGAATACACCATCCTGATTGGATTGAAATTTGGAGCGGATGAAACAATCTCGATTTGTCTGGTGAATCACAGTGACATTACCAGATCTGTCAATATTAAAAATCGGCTTGGCAACACGAATCACCGGCCCCAAAGGGAATATGCCGTAGTTGGTTTTACCGTCATCCTCGTAAACACAAAGAAAGAGAATTTCTTTTTTCTCTCTCCAATTGTATCGGAGAGAATATTCACGGTCACGGTCTGAATATCCCGGGATTGATCTCGTGACTGACGCCAGTTCTATTCCCCGTACAACATCCAACACCACTGGGTTTGATTCGTAACGGAACTTACCGGCATCAATAGCTGCTTTTACAACATATCGTCCCTTGGATGTAACATCATAAAAAGCGGATACATCAGTTATAAATTCACGTTTTTCACCAGGCATCAAACGCATCTTCCTGAGTGGTGGCCTTTCATCGAGTCTTTTCACGTACTCATCGCGTTTCCGTTCAACAATAAAAAAAAATCTGGCAGTTTGACTTTTTTCACTCTCATCCAGAGTAAAAATCTCATCACCATCGTTTACAATAGAAACATAGGCCGTAACCGTCTCGAATTCAATGGCAGAAACAGGATCGAGACGCAAAGAGACACGCAAATTGGCATAAGATTCAGGGGCAATCGACAGGAAAAGGAGCACTAATGTAATAATGTTAGTAACTTTCTTCATTTCTTAGAGTATGCCTGTTCTATCACATCCAGAACCAGATGCAAAATAACCTGGTGTGCTTCCTGTATACGTGCCGTCTCATTATGCTTGATAATGATCTCATGTTTAGCCTTGCCGGCCATCAGTCCCCCATTTTTCCCGAGAAGACAAACCGTTATGATTTGACGTTTCCGTGCAATCTCCAGTGCATTCAGAAGGTTCTGAGAATTACCACTGGTGCTGAAGAGAATCAGAATATCACCCGACCTGCCCAGGGCTTCAACCTGCCGGCTGAAAATCGCATCAAATCCGAAATCGTTCCCTATGCAAGTCAAAGCAGTACAATCGGCAGGTAATGCAATCGCCGCAAGAGCCTCCCTGTTCGACTTGAATCTGCCAGTCAGTTCTTCGGCAAAATGAAGTGATTCGGCAGCGCTCCCTCCGTTACCGGCAACGAGCACTTTGTTGCCTGCACGAAGAGCAGTTATGATGTCCTCCGAAATATCGGCAATCCGATCAACACTCAACAACAACGTCTCTATAGCATTCACACTCTCAGCTATGTTTTTCTTTATTAGGTTCTTATCAATCCTATTTTTCTTCATAAAATAAACCACATCTTTAACATAACAGTATCAAAGCATATTATTGATGTCCACAGTGGTGTTTTCAAAAGCACATATAGAAACTATTATAACTTTCACAGATCTTCATACATTAAAAAGCTTTTCTTTTGGCGTAGGCCCGTTAGCATCTTAAGTGTTGATGAGTACTAAACAATTTGTTCATTTACACCTACATTCCAGCTACAGCCTGCTGGATGGTGCGTGCCGCGTCAAAGATGTGGTTAGCACGGCTGCGGCCAACAATATGCCCGCAGTTGCTGTCACTGATCATGGAGTAATGTACGGCATAATCGATTTCTATAAAACAGCCCGTGATGCAGGGGTAAAACCAATCCTGGGCTGCGAGGTTTATGTTACACAGGGTAACCTTTCAGACCGCAAGACCGAGGGAACACGTGTTCCTGTTAATCATCTAGTTCTCCTGGCAAAAAATGAGGCTGGATACCAGAATCTATGTCGACTTGTTACAACAGCACATCTGGAGGGATTCTATTACAAACCAAGGATTGACAAACAGCTGCTGGCAAAGCACCACGATGGACTCATTGGCCTGTCAGCGTGCCTTCAGGGCGAAGTGGCGGGGTGTCTGCTTAAAGATGATATGAACGCCGCAGTACACGTCTCCAATGAATATATTGACATGCTGGGCAAAGGCAATTTCTTCTTCGAAGTGCAGGATCACGGCATTCCAGAACAGCGGAAAGTAAATCAATTATTAAAACAGTTATCCGCAACTACAGGAATTCCCCTGGTGGCGACGAATGATGTTCATTACATAGCAAAAAAACATGCTTCCGCACACGAGGTGCTGCTCTGCCTCCAAACCCAGACGGTCATGAGTGATCAGAACAGGATGCGCCTTCCGACAGAAGAATTTTACATGAAGACACGGGAGGAAATGGAGCCGCTATTCAAAGAATTTCCTGGCTCCATAGACCGCACCCTCGAAATTGCAGAAATGTGTAACGTCGAACTTACCTTCGGCAAACTTCATTTCCCCACTTTTGTAGTCCCAAAAGGTATCAACCAGAAGAACTATCTGATCAAACTCGGAAAAGAAGGTCTTGAACATAAATACGGATTAAAGAATTTCGATCACCCGACAAATGATTTCGAGAAAGAAATTGTTCAGCGCTTTAACTATGAATTATCGATCATAGAAAAGACCGGTTATATCAACTACTACCTTGTTGTCTGGGACTTTGTACATTTTGCAAAATCTTCAGATATACCCGTAGGCCCAGGCCGCGGATCCGGCGGCGGAAGCCTTCTGGCATATTCCCTGGGCATAACATCAATTGACCCGATCAAGTATGGCCTGATTTTCGAGCGTTTCCTCAATCCTGAACGAATATCCCCTCCTGATTTTGATATAGATTTCTGCCAGGCACGTCGCGAAGAAGTCATTGAATACGTGAAGGACAAGTACGGCAGAGAGAATGTTGCACAAATCATAACCTTCGGGTCCCTCGGCGCAAAAACGGTGATACGTGATGTGGGGCGAGTACTCGAAATTCCATACAGTGACTGCGATAAGTTATCCAAAATGGTACCTGAAGATCCTGATATGGATCTGAGAAAAGCGCTGGAAATAAATCCGGAATTCAAAAAAAGTTACCAGTCAAATGCTGACTGCAAAAGAATACTGGATTATGGCTTTGTTCTTGAAGGTCTCTACCGGAATCAGGGTACCCATGCGGCAGGGGTTGTTATCGGGGAGAAACCTCTGGTAGAGATTATTCCCCTGAGCCGTGACAAAGAAAAACAGACGGTCACTCAGTACAGCATGGAACCACTCGGGGAAATAGGCCTCCTGAAAATGGATTTTCTGGGACTCAAGACTCTTACTGTAATAAAGGAAAGCGTCGACTTGGTGAAAGAAACCGCGGGCAATTACATCGATGTCGAGAACCTTCCTATGGATGACAAGCCGACTTATGAACTCTTCAACCGTGGCGATACAGTCGGAGTGTTCCAGCTTGAAAGTCCAGGGATGAGAGACCTTATCAGAAGGGTCGGCATTGACAGGATCGAGGACCTGATCGCAATGATTGCACTGTATCGGCCTGGTCCCATGAACATGCTGGACGATTACGTGAATCGTAAAACCGGAAAGTCAAAGATTGAGTACGATCATCCCCTGCTTGAATCCGTTCTTAAGGAAACATATGGCGTAATGCTCTACCAGGAAGAAGTCCAGAAAGCAGCAAATGTACTTGCAGGTTACTCTCTCGGCCAAGCCGACATTTTGCGAAAAGCCATGGGTAAAAAGAAACCCGAGGTCATGGAGGAACAACGCGAAAAGTTTATCAGTGGTTGCGCCAAGACCATCAAATTAAATTCAAAACAGGCGGGTAAAATATTCGATACCATGGCCAAGTTTGCCGGCTATGGATTCAACAAGGCACATAGCGCAGGCTACGCCATAATCTCGTATCAAACAGCCTATCTCAAGGCAAATTACCCTGCCGAATTCATGTCGGCATTATTATCAAGTGAAATAGGTAATGCCGACAAACTGCCTGTTTTCGCAAACGAAGCACTTGAGATGGACCTCAAGATACTACCCCCTGATATCAACGAAAGCAGCGTGAGATTCAAGCCTTTAAAGCAGGCAATTAGATTTGGTCTTGCCGGCATCAAGAATGTTGGTGAAGGCGCATCCGAAGCCATAGTTGCAGAGTGCAGGAAAAACGGCAGGTTTACAGGAATGGTAAACTTCTGTTCCAGGATCGATGGACAGGCTGTAAACAAGAAGGTCATTGAAAGCCTGGTAAGATCTGGTGCTTTTGATTCAATTGATACGAACAGGGCAAAACTGTTTTCAGCAATTGATTTTGCAATGTCACGCGCTGCACAGGCCGCCCGCGACAAACGTTCCGGCCAAGGCAACCTCTTTGAGATGCTTGGCACCGATACACCCGCTGCTCTGGATGAAAATCTCCCTGAATGTCCTAATTGGCATGAGAGCGAGCTTCTAGCCAACGAAAAGGATCTCCTTGGTATATACCTTAGCGGGCATCCTCTTACCAAATTTGCATCTCTGCTGGATAGATATCAGCTGACTACTGTACATAAGCTGAAAGATTTGGAGGACCGTACCCCTACCCGGCTCGGGGGTATAATATCCCAGCTCGAAAAGAAACTTTCAAAAGATAAACGGCCATGGGCCAGAATCGTAATTGAAGATCTGGATGGTTCAATGGAAGTGCTGGTATTCCCGGAAACTTACGAGAAATATCAGGCCAGGATAATTAAAGATTCAGCCATTATGGTTTGCGGAGACGTTTCAAAACGCGAGGAGCCACCCAAGCTGGTAGCTCAGGAAATATACCCTCTTGCCGAAATTCCCAGGCATTTTGCAACCAAACTAAGCATACACCTTCCGGTCTCAACAACAGAACAACAGAAGATGGAAAAACTCAAGAACATGCTTAGATTGCACCCTGGTCTCACACCAGTTGTAATATGCATGGAACACGCAACCGGACAAAAAGTATTTGTTGAGACCGCCTCATCGCTTCGTGTATTTCCAGGTGAAGAATTGATTCACAAACTTGAGCAGGAATTCGGCGAAAAAAGTGTTTATGTTGCTGTAAATCCATCCCCATATCTCACCGCGAAGCGGAAAAAATGGGGGGAAAACTGAAATCTGCTTGACGGTGTAAGGTTGCTAACGCAATATCAAATGACACAATTTATTTAGAACAAGACTTTCAGGGGTAGATAATGCCTGCATTAGAAGCGCAGACAGATGGGGTCGTGCCGGTCACAAACTGGTACCTAAAGATAGATGACGGGTCAATATTTGGTCCTGTCGAGTCCACCATGCTGAAATCATGGGCAGAACAGGGTCGGATTGCCCCAGGCAACCTCCTTTCCGAAGACCAGAACAACTGGATCAGGTCTGAAGATATTCCCGACCTCGAAATGCAATGGTTGGTGGAACTCTCCGATGGATCATCTTATGGACCAATCAATATCCTCTCTCTAGCAGAACTGATACAGGATGGTACGATACCTGAGAATGCTAAGATTACTAACAGAATTACAAACGAGACATCATCGATTCTGCAAAAGAAAAGCATAATATTTCCCGATAGCCTGCAGAACGAACCCGAGGCAGCACCCGAGACCTCGGTAACCCAAACTAATGTTGTACCCACCCCGTCTGTTTCCGAGGTTGTACCCCCGGAAAATATTGTAGCCCTGCAGTCGGCAAGTGAAGATCTGAAGAAAAAACTGGAAGAAGAATCAGAACGACATCAGAAGCGTGAATCAGAGTTAACGGCCCGCATTGAGAAAATATCCAAAGAGGCCAAATCGGTTACAGAACTTTTAGAGGAAACACGCAAGGATTTTGAAAAAGAACGTTCCAGCTTCCTGCAGACACGTAAAGAGCGAGAGGAAGCCGAATCCGCCATTCAAAAACAGGTTGACGAATTCCAAGCACAGAGAGATGCGCTGGCATCGAACCTGCAAAAGGCTGAGGAAGAACTAGCAGCATTAAAGACAGCGCCACCTAAACCCCAGATCGACTGGCTAGAGGGAGAATCAAGGCCGGCAAATATTACCGCTCTCGAAGAAGCAAAAGAACGAGAAGAAGAGTTGCTCAAACGGGTACGACAACTTGAAGAACAGGCACGGGAAACATCTTCCAAGCTGCGCGACGCCGAGGAACAGCTGCGTATTCAACTTGGAGAAAACGAAAAACTTCTACGACAGAGCTTTGATAAAGAAATCGATCTTAAACTGGAAATAGACAAAATCAAGTTTGAGATGGAACAGGTCAAGCAGTCTCAGTCAGACGTACACTCTAAATCAGAAGATCGCGAATTCGAACTCAACCGGCAGATTGAACAACTCAAGAACGATATTGAAGACGGTACCGCCAAGCTGCGTGATGCAGAAGAAAGGCTAAAACGGCAGATCGAAACGCAGGAGAACCTTCTCAATCTCAGCAGGGAAAAAGAAGAAATCCTCAAGAAAGAAGTCGAAAAGGCCAAGAGCGAACTGGAATACGCAAAAACAATACAGACTGAGGCCCAGGCCAGAATTGGGATGAAAGAGTCAGAACTGGGCCAGAAAATTGAGCAGCTCCAAAGAGATATCCATGCCGCATCGACAAGAGTACGCGAAGCGGAAGAGAACCTCAAATCCCTCCAAAATGAAAAGAACGAACAGGAGCGTCAAAGCAGTGAAAAAGAAGAGCTACTTCGCCTTGAAGTAGAAAGAGCCAGAGGGGAAATCGAACACTCGCGATCTCTCCAGACAAATGCACAGCAGAAGCTCGCAGAGAAAGACGCTGAATACTCTAGGCAAATCGAACAACTACACGTCGAAATGGACGCAACGACAGCCAGGCTTAACGATGCCGAAGAAAAACTGCGACAACAGGTCTTTGAGAACGAGAATTTGCAGCGTCAGAACATCAGCAGAGAACAATCATTTCTACGTGAAATAGAGGAGTTGCGAAAGAAATCAGAGTATAACGTAGGATTACTAGAGAAAGCCAGCCTGGAACTTGAAGAGGAACGATCGCACCATACAGATACAAAAACAGAAGTCGATCGCAAGGAGTCAGAACTGCAGAAGCGTATTGACAACCTGAAGAAAGAAGCACACGCGGCAACCGAGGCACTCCAAAAAGCAAACGAAGAACTTCGAAGAGAAAAAGAGAAGTCTCTTAATCTCGAATCTCAAAACCAAAGTGCCCAGAATGAATTTAAATTCCGCATGCAGGAACTCCAGAGGAAAGCTCACGACTCCCAAACAGCACTTGAACTGGCACGGCAGCAGTTCGAGAGCGAAAGAAAACAGTTTGAAGCTTTGCGTGAAAAATCTCAGAAACAACATCAGGAGTTTTCACACAGAATAGAGCAGTTTAAACAACTTTTAACTGAAGAACTTTCGAAAACCGAAGACGAACTGAGAGGTGAACAGTCGCTCTTTGAGGCCATCAGAATGGCCTTCAACCAGAAAGAAACGGTTTACAAACAGCGTATAGAACATCTTCAGGAATTTGCCGGCGCTGACCTCGACAAGCAGAAGGAACTCTTTCAGAAACGTCAGGCTGCATTCGCCAAGATCAGAGAACTGGAACTTGAACTGGAGAGGGAGAGATCCCGTCAGCGCGACGGAAAGCACCGCGAAGAGGCAAAGGAAAAATCCCTGCAGCGACAACTCCAGCAGGTACAGCTCGAAAATGAATCATATCTGACAAAGCTCGCAAGGTCCGAGCAGGAACTGGAACAGAATAAAACAATAATCGCCGAGCTGAAGGAACGAAGTCACAAAACAGACAACGAGCTGGCACAGAGACTTGATCAGGTTCAGGATGAAGCCAGGGAACTTCTTAAGAAACTCGGAGAAAGCCAGATTCGACTCGAAAAACTTTCTAAACTGAAAGACGACGCGGCAAATGAGGCCCGCCATACCGCAGAAGAGCTAGCCAACCAAAAGCTGATGTACGATCAGATTGCAGAGGATTTTAAACAAAAGGAGCAGGAATACCTGCGCAGGATGGACGAGCTCCAGGAACTTTACACTTCATCCGCAGGACATCTTGACCAGCTTGAATGGGACGCAAAACAGAAAGAAAGCAGCCTGTCTGCAGAGATTGAAAGCCTACAGAAGGACAAGGCCTACCTCGAGCAACAGATTTCAGACATCAATATTGACTCACAGGAGTCAGCCGCAGCTCTGGAACAGATGCGCGCAGAACTTGCAAGAGTATCCGAAATAACCAAATCAGGTCAGATCACTGCACAGGAACAGGAAAGAATTTTCCAGGGACAGGTCGAGCAGCTCCAGAAAGAACTTGAAACAGCTTATGGGCAGGTCAAGAAAGCAAAAGAAGTCCTCGACAACGAAAAGGCTCGTTCTGTCGAAAATGACAAAACAGCAAAAGAAAAAGAACGGGCCCTCGCACAACGAATAGAACAGCTAAACCAGCGTCTGGAAACTGTTACTACCGCGCTGGAACAGGCGACTCGTGAACTGGAAAGAGAACGTGAAGGGGCTAAGTCAGCCAAGGATCTTTTATCACGCAAGGAATCCGAGTTCCAGGAAAGCATGCAGAGGCTCCAGCAGGAATACCAAATGCTCCTTGAAAAGCTCCAGTCAGCTTCTGCCGGTCTAGACAATATGCGAAACGTCCTAAGGCAAAAAGAGCTTGAAGTTGCTGAACTTCAGAAGCTCTACGATTCGGCCAGAGAAATCAGCAACAAGAAGGAAGCTGATTACCAGAGACTGATGCAGGACCTTCAGGACAAGTACAGAGCCATAGCCCTAGCGCTTGATCAGCAACAGAAAATGACCAGCCAGGAGAAATCCAGGGCACAACAACAGACCGAAGAAATGGAGCGTCAGCGCAAATTGCTTCAGGAAGAACAGAAGATCAGAAGAGCAAGGGAACAGGACATCGCCCAGCTGAGAAAAATTGCCGAAGACGAGAAACAGAAAACAATTCAAAAAGAAGAACAAATCTCCATCCAGAAGAAAGCACTTGAACAGGAGCTGCAACACAAGCAGGCATTGGAAGCAGAGATTGCAAGGCAGGAACTGCAATACAAGGATGTCCAGGCCAAGTGCCAGCAGATTTCCACAGAATTTGAGCAGGAAAGAACGCTTTTCAGCGAAAATCAAAAACGTAGTATCATCGAACATGACGAGGTTGCATCAAGATACGAACAGCTCACAGAAGATCACCGTGTCCTTGCGAGAAAACTGGAGGAAACACTCCAGGAACTCGAGCAGCATCGAATACTATTTGAAGATGAGAAGTCACGCAGTGAGCAGCGTGAGGAAGAATTCAACCTTCAAAGTGAACAGATGAGGGAAGAACACAAAACGCTGAGTACAGAACTGGAGAAAACGTCGCACGAACTTGAACAGCAAAAGATCCTTTTCGAAGATGAACAGGAACGGCACCGGCTCAAGATTGAAGATCTGCAACAACAGCTTGAGCAGTTGCAACAGGAACGCGACGCCACGCTCGTCAGGCTTGAACAGCAGAAGAAGTTTTACGACGAAGAGAGGGAACAAAGGCGGCAGAAAGAACTTGAAATTATCCAGTTCAAGAAAGCAATACAGGATGCAACGGGCGTCCTGCGACAGAAAGACCAGGCGCTCAACCAACAGAAAAAGATTTATGATGATGAATCTTTCCGATGGAAAAACAAGGAACAGGTTCTCTCCAAACGTGTTGAGCAGTTGCAGAAAGACTGGAGAAGTGCTGCAAACAAATTCGAACAGGCCCAACGCGAACTATTGCAGTATAAAAAACAATTTCAAACAGAACAGACTCGCCCGGTTCCAAAACCAGAACAGTCATCCTTCCGCAGGATAAATACATTTGAAAGGCAGGAAGATGCACGAAAAACTGCTGAACCTGACAGGATAGATCATATTCCCCCGCCTGCTTCTCTGGCCGCTCTGGAAGCCGAAGCGCAACAAGAACTTCAGACGTGGCGCGACACCAAAGAAAATGTGACTGAAGCACCAGTCAAAGAACCGCAGCAAGAGCCGCCTCAGCCGAAAGAACAACCTCCGCCTAAATCATTGTTCAGGCCAAGGCCATGGATGAGGTTGAGGTAATCGACTGTATCTGGATAATGAGCCATGAACTTGCCTCCAAAAATTATAAGACAGCAAATAGTCTGGCAGCGTTCAGGTACCGAAAAAGTCCCGCTTTCTGCAGCTCGCCCCATAGTCAATACAACGTCCGAGATCCCTTCGCCGCCACAGGGCTTGAACTCACGCTTGATCCCATCCATAACGCCAGATGTACCCCCACCCCGAAAAAGCGAAACGAGTTATGTCCCGGCAGAAACACCGACTCTTTCATCCGTACCACATGTGGCAAACGATGTAACAAACTCTGTGACGTCAGGAACTGAAGTTGGGAATGCGAGACCTGCAAAAGTTGTATCAACTGGACTAGATAAAACTCTGGACAATCTCCCTGTCCTTTCAGCATTTCAGGACTTTCTGGAGAATGAACGGGAAATAATGCGAAAACGAATCCTGATAATGTCTATATCATACCTTTTCCTTCTTCTTTTGATAGTCGGCGTGAGCATTACAGGTGGTATGTTCATGTTAAAAAACCTTAGGAAAGATTTTCAGAATATTCAGGCTGAGGTCAAAAAGCTTCAATCGATATCCATGAAAGCAAAAACGGATTCCGAAACCCTGTCCGAGCGCCTCGCCCAGGAAACCGTCAAAATCAGGACAGAGATGGGATCTTCCTCCGAAGAATCAGCTGACAAATTCAAAACGCGTGTTACAGTTTACGATGAGAAACTATCTAAGATGGAACAACAAGTTCAATCACTTATGAGCGAAAATGCCATGTTAAAAGAAAATCTGACATCACTTCAAGTAGGCTGGTTCAATTTTACCAATAAAATGATATTTTCCTCAGAAAGAACAGAAAACGCAAGAACTCAACTACAAAAGATTTCCGCACAACCACGTATACTTACAGGAATATCTACAATGACAGTATCCATGAAACCAGAAGGACTTGACCGTTCAATCGAATGGAGAATTCCTATTCCGGAATAAAAAGCTTCTGCCCTACCTTGAGGTCATTAGGCTTGGCAATATTATTCGCCTTTATGACAACAGCAGGGCTAACATTATAAGCAGACGCAATCTCGGTAAGCGTTTCCCCTTGCTTAACCACATGCTCATATCCCCGTTCCGGCTTTTTCGATTCGGTCCTTGAAGCACCGAATCTACCCTGGGATTTATTCGAAGCGCTTCCTGAGAACGTGCCAATTTTTTCTATCTTCTTCGTAAGATCATCAACAATCTCACGTTTCATTTGATCATGGGTGGCTTCCACTGTCTTCAGCATCCTCTCGATCTCATCGATCCTACTCTTTGAATCCTTCACCTCGCTGTTATGTGAATTATTCTCACTCTGCAATTCTTCCTGAATTTTCGAAAGAGACTGCCGCATTTCTGTAACCTGATCGCGCAACCTATGGACTTCAGACTTGAGCGTATCCACTTCGGCCTTTTGTTCGCCAAGAGATCCTTCCTCTACAAGCGTTATGCAGCCCGAGAGCACCATCACACATACAAACAAAAGAATCCTGGAAACGAGTCGAGTAAACATATTGAATTTATTACCACAAGAGAGCAGGAATTCAACCTTTTTTCTTGTGTACAGAACTCCCTGACTATATTTTCTATCCGATGAAAGAAACAATTTATCCATTGCAGTTCACACCCATATATAAAGACTATATATGGGGTGGTAACAAGATAGAAACTACTTATAAACGCTCATCCTGCCCAAAAATCTGTGCTGAATCATGGGAGATCTCAGACCACAACGATGGGATGAGTGTGGTTACGAACGGAATACTGTCAGGCGCGAGTCTCCACCAGCTTGTTGAAACAATGTCTAACGAATTACTAGGCCCGGGAAAGAATCAAAAGGCATTTCCCCTTATTGTCAAAGTAATTGACGCCAGACAACGTCTGAGTGTTCAGGTACACCCCGACGACAAAACGGCAGAAACTCTGGGCGCCGAAGCCAAAACCGAAATGTGGTATATACTTTCTGCGGATTCAGGCGCAAAACTTTTTGCAGGATTAAAAGAGAACACAACCGAAAAGGATTTCACCACGGCACTGAAGGAAAACAACGTGGAGCACCTTCTGAACGCAATTCCCGTCCGGGAAGGTGATGCAATTTATATACCAGGCGGAACTGTACATGCCATTGGAGAAGGATGCTTGATCCTCGAGGTTCAACAGAATTCAAATACGACCTACAGAGCATACGACTGGAATAGAATCGATAAAAACGGCCATCCAAGAGAGCTTCACATTAAGGAAGCCCTGCAAACAATAAATTGGACCGCCGAGAATCCACAGCTAAAACAGCTACACGATATGATCAACACCAGAGGGAATCAGGTGCAAAATGTTATCTCGTCACCCTACTTCATGATTTCGAAGCTGAAACTCGAAACCCGAGAAGTCCTTAAAAACACCTGCCATGGTTTCAACATATTATTTACAGCCAAAGGGCTCCTGGCAATAGAGACAAACGATTTTAAACAGCTACTGCCTCCAGGCACTTCCTGCCTGATACCCGCTGCAATAAACGAATATTCTCTTACTCCGGTTGATTCAAGAGTTACAGCCGTTCACATATGCCAACCGGCAATTATGGCCTAAACGATGACCGGTGTATTTCAGTATAAGATGGACCGACAGGAGAAAGTTCACTCCGACAGAAAACGAGATCATGAACTTTTAAAGAACCGAATGACATTTCCCTGTACGGTTGAAGCAAAGGAACAATACTATATACATGATGCTGTGGTTTAATTCTGGCAATAGTTAGATGCGGAATAAAAGGCTTATCTTCCAAATGCATTCCTGTGCTTGCCAAGCGACTCAACAAATCAGACTGAAGATGTAGAAGTTTTTCACAATCGCCGGAAAATCCAGCCCATATAATTCGCGGCGCAGACTCCCTTCCAAAATATCCGACACCTTTTACCTCACATTTAAAGGACCTATACAAAGCAACCACATCATCCATGAGACCAGAAACGATACTCTGACTCTTGATCGGTATATCGCCTAGGAATGCCAGTGTAAGATGAATGTTTTCTGGCTTCACCCAGCTGGCTCGGACACCAGACTTGGATATTCGCTGCTGAAACCTAGTTATCTTTTCCCTGACAGCTGTTGAGATTTCAACAGCGATAAAGGAACGAACATAACCATCACAGTTCATACAAAGTCTTGTCTCTGACAGGTGGAAGCTTTTGTTTTACCTTTCGATTTTTGCCATCTTTCTTGTCAGGCATTAAAAAAACATCTTCTTGCCCATTCAGAAGATCATCCATATCTGCCTCTATCTTGCCAGGATCTTCCCCTGCCTCAAGACGATTGATGGCCTCCTTCATTCCTTTCCCCATCTCCAGACCTGTCATATCAGAGAATTTCCGCATCAGTTTGGCAGCCTGACGGGGATCATCCTGATTTATTCCTTCGGCCTCACCCGCCAAAGAAGAAATAGCCCGTTCCATTTTTGTCTCATCAATAGGCAAGTCATTGCCTCGCGGTGATTCAACCGCTTTGCCGGTGAAGGCAAAAGAAGAAATCAACTTCTCGAGCTTTCTATGTTTACATCTTGGACATGCAGGTCGTTTGCCAGAATTCACAGCTTTTGAGAGGAAATTGAAAATCATGTTACAATTAGAACAGTAAAATTCGTAAATAGGCATGTATTTATCCCCAAACAATATCTTTACACAGTCTTATCCTGAACAACTTCCTCCACTATATCCGCAAGTCTTTCTGTGGCATTATTTTCGGGAATATTTTTAAGAGCTTCCTTCATTTTGTCAAGTATCTCCGGATTGCGATAACAACCTTTTATGAACTCTGACAATCGTTCTGGGTCGAGGTCCTTCTCCTCCATTACAACCACCCCTTTACTTTTTTGCACAGCCCTGGCATTAGCTAACTGATGATTTCTCATTGCGGTAGGCAAGGGGACAAGAACTGCCGGAATTCTACGGGCAATAAGTTCTGCACATGTTGCCGCGCCGGATCGCGCAATCACAAGATCTGCCTGGCTGTACGCCCTGGCCATGTCCTTAAGAAAACCTAAGACAACACAAGGAACACCTGTATTCTCGTAAGCTTTTCTGACTATGGTCTCGTCCTTAACACCAGACAAATGAATTACCTGTACTGGAATTCCATGAAGATGTAGACGACAAATTGCAGACACTGCAATTTCATTTAAAGCATGAGCCCCCTGACTACCCCCCATAATGAGTACCGTAAAATATTTTGTCGCAATTAGTCCCTCGCTGACATTCTTGTTTATATCCTGTCTGAGCGGAAAACCGGTAAAAACAACTTTTGGATGCTTAATATACTGCATTGAAATATCAAACGATATCGCTACAATTTTTGCAAATTTCGACAGGAATTCGATTGCTCTGCCAGGAATAACATTTGCTTCATGCAAAATAACAGGTATGCCCAGAATGTATGCAGCAATAACAGGTCCTACCGAACCATAGCCCCCCATAGCCACGATGGCATCTGGAGGTTGTTTCCGCATTCTCAGCCAGCTTTTCGCAACCGCACAAAACAAGCTCCAAATTGCAGTAAACGAACGCAACGAGAATCCAACAGGTAACCCCTTCCCTCCTATTGAAACTACAGAACCAATCCAACCGGAAGTTGACACAGATTCCACATCCCTGCCGGCAAGCCATAAGACCACGTCATGTTTCCTGTTCGTAAGTAATTGAGCCACGGCAAGACCCGGAAAAATATGTCCACCGGTCCCACCGCATGCAATACCAATTCTCATTTGTCTTTCCTCTTTCTTCTAAGAATAGGTGGAGTGGGTCAAACATTCAATAATCAATTCCTGAGATCGCTGATTGCTCTCCTACTGTTTTCCTGTTAGCATTATTTTGTTTTTTTATCCTTATGAACATAGAAGGTTTTGACAATCTTGAGCAAATCGGTGAAGGCGGAATGGCTGTCGTCTGGAAAGCACACCAGGTATCCCTGGAACGCGACGTAGCTATAAAAATTCTGAAGGCAGAATTATCTGCGGACCCCGAAGAAGTCGCCGATTTTACACGCGAAGCTAAAGCCGCAGCCAGCCTTAAGCATCCCAATATCATTCAGGTTTATGATGCAGCCGAGCAGGAGGGCGTTTATTACTTTGTAATGGAATACATTGCCGGCCAGACGGCAGAACAGGTCTTGGAAAATGGCCCCTTGCACTGGAAAAAAGTGGCACAAATCGGACTCGCAATAGCAGAAGCTCTCGACTACGCATGGAACAAGGCAAGCCTGATCCACAGAGATGTCAAGCCAAGTAATATCATGTTCGATGATGACGGAACAATCAAACTTGCCGATCTAGGTCTTGCCAAGAGACTCGACACAGATAGCCTTGCTGAGCAGATCCAGATAAGAAAACTTGAGGGTACACCTAACTATATGTCTCCAGAGCAGGCTCGATGCAAAAGCAAACTGGATTTCAGATCGGACATGTACAGCCTTGGCGCTACTATGTATCATATGGTTACAGGAAAGCTCCCATTTGAAGAATACGAAACAATGGAAGTACTTGATCAGCACACCAAGGGGCACCTCCCAAATCCTCGGGATATGCTACCCCTTATCCCCCCCGGCATATGCCAGTTGATTTCACGTTTGATGATGAAAGATGCTGATGATCGTTATGCCGACTGGACTGAAGTAATAAAAGAATTAAAGAAAGTCATTGCAGGCAGAATCCTTGTAACAAAGCAGGGGAAGCAAGCTGACAGCACTGTTAGCCTGCAAAAGAAAAAGGCCTCGGATGAACTGGTAGGTAAAACAAAGAAAGTCGTTAAAATCCCGACTCCTGTCTGGATTCGTATACCGGCGTGGTCAATTCTGACGCTTTTCTGGGGGTATATTATTATCAGCATATGCAATCTCCCCCCCGTCCCTTCACTCCCTAAACCGGTAAGTACCGAAGTCAGGAAACCGGCGATTGTGGCAACAACGCCGGTTATAAAGGCATCCGTTATTGCGCATAAAAATGGGCAGACCGACGTAAAGAAAACTGAACCTGAACCTCAAAAAAATAATGACCAGCCAAAACCAGCGTCAGACGGAATGAAAGCATCAGATGAAGAGCAACTGCTCCTACATTCGTTAAAATCCAAACTGGCTGACTCCATCATCAACCAGAATTATAACGATGCGCTTACCTATATTACACAGGAAAGGCAGTATTCCCACTCTCCTAACTTCGAGGCAGAGATAAGTAAAATGGAGGAATACGTCAATACTCTCTCAGGAAAAGGTAATGCGCTCGAGATCGAAATGAAGAAAAGAATCGGGCAGGAAACAGTCATTAGAATCAAGGGTGTAGAGTGGCCAATGATCATCAGATCAATTGAAGATGGGTCAATGAAAGTAGACCTTAAAAGTAAGATAGGAAGCGAAATCAAGCTGCGCCCAGGAGTCCTGACATTTGCCCAGCTTGATCCGGCTGAATGCATTCGTCTCCTCGGCTCTCCCGACACTGAAACCAAATGTATTACGATCTTTGCACTTAGTTTCAAAGCAAAGGATTATAAAACAGCGCTCAAAGCAGCAGAAAGATGCGGCCCCTTTTCAGATGCATTCAAAGCCAGGATTGAATTAGAAACAGGACAATCCCCACAGCAATGAAGAAGCAAGAAGCCCAGAACCGCATTTCCTTATTGCGTTCGGAAATCAACAAGCATAATCAGCTCTACTACGTCGAAGCCGAACCCAGTATTTCCGATAGTGAATACGACATTCTTTACAACGAACTGAGAAAGCTGGAAACCGAATTCCCTGAACTTCTTTCGCCTGATTCCCCTACCCAGAGGGTTGGTGGAGCACCGTTGAAGGAATTCAACAGTGTCCGACACGAAATGCCCATGTTGTCCCTCGAAAAAGTGGATACATCCGAAAAGCCGGACAAAGAAGAAGTCCCTGATTTCCATAGTCGCATACGCCTGCAGGACGAAAATACTCTGCAGGAATTACGCAGGTTTGACGAGACTAACCGAAAAAGCCTGCAAGTTCCCAAAGTCGGTTACGTTCTTGAACCCAAGGTCGATGGTGTATCAATCTCTGTCCACTATCGCGATGGAGTTTTGGTTCTGGGAGCTACACGAGGAGACGGTACAACCGGCGATGACATTACAGCAAACATAAAGACAATTCGGAATATTCCTCTTCGCTTAACAACCAAAAGTCCACCGGCCTACATCGAAGTTCGCGGCGAGGCATACATTCCTACAAAGGCATTCGAGAAACTCAACACCGAATTTGAGGCTACAGGCGAGAAGACCTTTCCCAATGCCCGTAACGCAACTGCAGGAACATTGAAACAACTTGACCCAAGGAGTGCTGCGAAGCGACCTGTCAGTGCCGTATTCTATGCCGTGGGTATAATAAAAGGAATTGATTTCGAAACACATGCCGATACGTTACGGGAATTAAAGAATCTTGGCCTCCCTGTTCAGGAATATTGGTGGGAGTGTGAAGATATTGAAGATGTGATTCACCGTTACATGCACAATGTTGTTTGCAAATATAACGAAAAACATGACTTGCGTTCAAAGTTGCCCTATGACATAGACGGTATCGTTCTTAAAATCGATAACCGCTCTTACTGGAGCCGCATCACACAAAAGACGAACACCCCCGGCTACGCCAGGGTTCACAAGCCTATTCCATGGATATCAGGGGAAGAAACCATCATTCGTGATATCACAATTCAGGTTGGACGTACGGGAGTTCTTACGCCGGTAGCAGAACTTGAACCGGTCTTTGTTCAAGGTTCGACTGTCTCCCGTGCTACTTTGCATAACGAGGACGAGATTACCCGTAAGGACATCAGGATCGGCGACACGGTCATCGTTCGCAAGGCTGGTATGGTTATTCCCGAGGTTGTAGAAGTTGTCAAGAACAAGCGCTCACGTAATGCTGAATCCTTCGACTTTAAGGAGCACATCCATAACAAGTGTCCTGCATGTGGTGGCCTTATCTCACGACAAAAGGTCTCGGCTGGGCAAAAGGAAGAAGTCGCATGGCGCTGTGATAATGTTGCCGGCTGCCCAGCCCAACGGGTTTGTCGAATCGAACTTTTTGCGCAGAGAAGCGCTCTAGATATAGAGGGTCTTGGCGGCGTTGTTGCAGAGAAACTGGTTGAAAGCGGAATGGCAAAAGAGCCCCTCGACCTTTTTGACTTAAAAAAAGATCAACTAGGCGCCCTTAATCTGGGCACAAAGGATGAACCTAGGATATTCGGGGTTAAAAATGCTACAAAGATCGTTACCGCTCTAGAACGAGCGCGTTCAATGCCCCTTTCCCGTTGGTTGCATGCATTGGGAATACCAAACGTTGGGGAAAAGATAGCGTACGAACTTGCCCGTCTACATCGTAATTTCGTTGATCTTTCAACCTCACCTCTTCTCAAAGCCTTGATCGACGAAGGTAAACAAAACCTACCCCTTCAGACCGAACTAGAAAACCGCATAGCCCAAAACGCTGCCCTGCGCGCCCAAGCCAATGATGAAAAAAAACTTATCTATGAACAGATAGAAGCACTTCGCACAGAAATGGCCAGAATAGTTAAGCAGATTACTTCCACAACTAGAGAAGAGAACGCAACGCTGTATTCACTGAAGAAGCAACGCGACAGCATTAAAGGCAAAATAGCAACACGAGAACGTCGTCTTCCCACTGCAGGATTATCCGAGGAGATTGCATCTGTTGTAGCCTACAGTGTGCTTACATTCTTCAAATCAGATCAAGGAAAGAAATTTTTAACCGATCTTAAGCGCCACGGGATCTCCCCGCAAGGCGAACTAGGACAACAGATAAAACAAGCAGAAAACACTACCCTTATTGGAAAAACATTTGTCCTTACAGGCAATCTGGAGGCCATGTCCCGACATGAAGCAGCAGAACAGATACGGAGACTTGGTGGTAACATGGTTGGGTCTGTAAGTAAGAATACCGATTATGTCGTCATAGGTAAGGAACCAGGTACAACCAAGATCAATGACGCTGAACGTCTGGATATTCCTCAAATCAATGAAGAACAGTTTCTTGGAATGATTGGGACGATCGAAAAGAAGAAGAGGTATGTTGATTCGACAGGACAACAAGATTTATTTTCTTAGTTAGGAATTCTCATATTAGCAGTTAACCTGCAATAACGCAGCATTTACTCGGAAATCGTCATTCATTTACTACATTCCCGATTTTCTTCTTCAATTTGGGCACTTGTTCTTTCGCCTCAGTTTCGGCATGAAGGGCTGCATTAAGTTCAGTTAAAAAAATCAGGTTTTTTCTTTATCCACGCAAGAGCTATCTTATACATGCACCATAAGCTATGCGCCTTGTACCATCATTTTGTTCTCGAGTTCTGCATACTTTTTCAGCATTGAAGAATAAATCGCAAAAGCCTTTTTATCCGGTACTGCTGCTTTTTTAAATGGTGGTGCAGCTAAAAGAATTTTTGAATACGGCACATACTTTCCGCCCCTGTTGCAAATCCAGCCGTGTAGGGCACGGTAGGCTGCGCCCAGAGACGCAGAACTGGTCTGTCTGGCAACATAGACCGGAACGCCAAAAACATCGGCCATAATCTTAAGTATCCCTTTGTTGGCCGACGCACCTCCGGTGGCCAGAATGTTCCGCGCCTTCAAACCTATATTCTCGCCATGCAGACGCATGGAAAGAAACTGTCCCTCAACAACGGCTCTGACTTCAACTGCCGGAGGAAAACTTTTTACTCTCCGTCCTGCTGAATCATACCGGGTAATCCCCGTCGTTAATATGGGAGGTGTTATTTCCGGCTCGTTGATATAAAAACCAATATTGCCTGAGTTCCCAGACTTTCCCCTCTTCAGGTATTTATTAAATTTCTCCCAAGATCCATCGGCGCTGTCATCCCTGACATGCTCCCTGGTCAGAGATCCGTTCTTGTAACAAACCAACGCCATATAAGCTTTGGGATCGACCGGATTGACAAAAATGTGACCTTCTGAAGCTGAAGGTACAGGTTTCGACAAGAATCCAAAAACTGTATC
Organism: Lentisphaerae bacterium RIFOXYA12_FULL_48_11; assembly: GCA_001804885.1. Classification (GTDB taxonomy): domain Bacteria; phylum Verrucomicrobiota; class Kiritimatiellia; order UBA8416; family YA12-FULL-48-11; genus YA12-FULL-48-11. Next base: position 34,606 of record MHBM01000307.1, on the reverse strand, counting down.
ACTGGTACCAAGGCTAACAGCCAGATCTCCAGGTCTCTGGAGACGCAAGCCTGCCAAACTGTTGGGATTATCGCCCGAAAAAACAATAATCAGGCAATCGGCATCAAATCCGTACCTTTCCACAAAATATGAATGAATATTCCCGGCAACCTTATGTGACAACTCCGGTTTGCCAAGTTTCGCCGATAAACCAGGAGCAGTGCAATCAAGCGCTTTCTTTGACCATTTTCTTGAACTAATGTCCATGAGGTTCATGCCGGAACCATCACTAACATCTATTGGCACATAATCGCCGGTTAACAACGTAGGGATAAATGAACTGACAAGGGCAATTCTTTCCGTACAATTATAGCCTGTCCTGTTTTTCTGATACATTTTTGCAATCTGATTGCCGGTAAATCTTTCATAAGCTCTGGAACCTGTTATATCCGCAACCGCCTGTGGACCACCCATTGCCTTCTCACGCTGTTTACATTGCTTTGTTGTGCTGGAATCCATCCAAACAGGAGAATCCTTTACCGAGAAAATGTGTTTCAATTGTTCGGAGAGTGTCATCCCATCTGTCAAATGCCGTAATGCTTGCCTTGCACCTTTTTTAAACCAAACGCTGCCATGCTGCTGACCGGATCCGGTAATTGCCGCTATTCGATTGAGGGGGATATGCTTCTTCTTCATTCTCTTTAAAAGTAAATCCAATGCTTCAACCCACATGAGTGCAGGAGCAGTAACTGTCAAACCATCTTTTCCTCTATGTACACCCCCTGTAGTATTATATTTGGGCAAATCGCTGTCAAAATTGACAGAACACTCAGCTACGACCTTAAGTTGCGAATCAATAATAGTAGCTTTCAAGCTTTGAGTACTGGAATCTAACCCAAAGAAATAATTCAAATGTTTTCTATTCTTCATTTTGTCTCCTTGAATAACAAAGATAATATCAACGCCCAAAGCCTTGGGCAACTCTCTTAGCAACTGATTTTACATATTACTGATATTGCATCCAGTCGCACGATATCGTAACCTCCAAGATGTGTGCTTGAAGGTTTTATATTAACAATGGAGGTATCATAATGGACCGTAAGTCATCAGCATATATGCCTAACTTCGAAAGTCTTTCATTAAAGGAACGCCGATTTGAACCGTCCAGCCGTCCGGTCGTAGGCCATATTCCTACCATTGCAATCACACCTGTAGCTGATGGACGCGATGGAGCCTATGATGACAATCTAGAGAAAACATGGCGTCTAACCGAGAAAATTTTCAACATGATTAGACTGAACGTTAAACTTCCTGATGGCACCCCGGTTCGTGTTGTAGTGGCTCCCGAGATTGTCTACGGACCACGAACCGGAGCCCTTGCACAGGAATACTACGCACGTGAAGGTGTATCTGCAAATATATGGGTAAGTCGTTCATGGTCATACAGCGATGAACTAATGAGCGCGTGCATAGGTTTGGGCAGCACCGAATGGCAGCAGGCTGCGTACGGGCTGAACCAGACCGACAGGCCTGGCGCAGTTTGGCTTAAGGCTTTCACTGCAGCAATGGATGAGAAAAAACGCCCTATCTTCTGCATTTATAGTCCAGATCTTGAAGATGAAAACAAGCCTATGTCGGATTACGTCGCACAAAGAATTCTTCGTTTTGCCAGATGTGCGATGGCAGTTGGAGAGATGCGTGGAAAGAATTATCTTGGGATAGGTGGAGTATCCATGGGCATTATCGGGTCGGATGTACGTCGCAACTCGATGCTTCAATACCTTGGAATGGGTAGCGCGTCCGTCGACATGTCCATAATCAGAAGCCGTATTAATACAGGCTTCTATGATCACGATGAATTTGAAAAAGCTTTCAACTTCATGAAAAAACGCTTCAAATATGACTTCGGTAAAGGACAACGGCCACAGGCTCCGGACAAGCTGATAGCCGAATGCGTCAAAATGACGCTTATTGTTAAGGACCTCATGGTTGGAAACCCCATTCTTGCAGACAAGGCAACAGGCAGAAGACAGGGATTCAAAGCTAACGTTGAATATGCACAGGGATTCAACGCCATAGCCTCGGGGACCCAGGGACAACGACAATGGACTGACTACAACCCCAACTTCGACATGGCAGAATCTGTTCTTTGTAGTTCGTTCGACTGGAATGGATTCCGAGCACCGTTCGTGGTTGCTACGGAAAACGATTCCAAGAATGCCATAGGCATGCTGGTAGCAATGTTGCTGTCAGGACAACCCCAGCTCTTTGCCGACATAAGGACAAACTGGACCCCACAGAGTATAAAGAAGGCAACTGGAATTGATGTCAGAAAAATTGCCCCCAGGGGAATAATCGATAAGCGTAATTCTGGTGCCGGTGCTTTGGATTATGCAATTAATGTTCTAAAGCTTGTCCCTGGTAGCAGGAACATGAGCATACAGGCAGTTTCCGAGGCCATCCGAGCTTCAACGAACATTCAAAAGAACCTTATGGATAAGTCTATTTCCGGGACAACATATATGGGCGCTGCGCTCACCTACTTCCCCGGTGATGGACTCTCCAGCCATTATACCACGCCAGGTGGTATTCCAATGACGTCCTACCGTTATAATATGGTTGGCGAACTGATGACCTGCTCAGTGGTAGAAGGGGAAACCGTGGAGCTTCCAATCAAAGCAGCGAAGCACATCAGCAAAGTTACAGATCCTACCTGGCCTGAAAGTTTTTGGATGCCAAGGGACATGAGCTCGTTCGACTACATGAGTAAAATAGGTCCTAACCACGACGGTAATTCATTCGGCCTAATCGGGGCTGATATGATCACGCTGAATTCAATGCTCCGCATCCCTGTTGACATGCATAACATGTCACAGGATCAGATATTTAGGCCAACTATGTGGGACAGGTTCGGAGGGGACGACTTCAGAGCGTGCAAAGAGCTTGGACCGTTATACGTCTAATCTAGCAAATACTGTATTATGCTAAAGGCCACCATAAGGTGGCCTTTTTGCATCAAACTATTTATTCGAACTCTGCCAGCATCAGGTACTTTCCTTTGCAGCCTTACGCTCCTTCGACCACAGAATCCAAATACAAAGCTCATAAAGCAAACACATCGGCACGGCCATAACAAGCTGGGTAAAAGGATCTGTTGTAGGCGTCACTACAGCAGCAATAATCAACACAACGACGATTGCTACAGAACGTTTATCTCTAAGCTGTCGTGATGTGACAAGACCCATCTGACCAAGAATTAAGAGGATGATAGGCAACTCAAAACATATCCCAAAACTAAGTAAAAGGATGACCACAAATCTTATATAATCAGTGGCCCTAAAGAAGGTTACATTAACCCCCATCCAGTCACTGAACCAAATCATGACCTTGATTCCGGGCGCAAGTGCCAAATAATAGCCCGTAAGCACTCCGAGGATAAACAAGACCAGGGCGAACCCGATAGAACTTGTTATAGCACCCTGTTCCCTCTTTGTAAGTCCGGGAAAAACGAATTCCCATATGAAATAGATGATAAAAGGTGCACTGATCAATAGACCTGCCCAGAAAACCGTCTGCGTGGCGAGAGACAAGCCTCCGGTAACTTCCAATACCTGAAGGAACGTACTCGGATCCTTGCCTGCCCACTTCAATGGAAGCTTCAAGATATAAAGAATCCATGGCGCCGCGGGAATGGCAATACACATGCCAACGGCGAAAGCCATGGCAGCCCGTATTATCGTACGCCTTAAATCCTCAAGGTGCTCCATGAACGGCTTTGTCTGGCCATCATCCTCTGTATCGTCAGCCGGCGAGCCCGTCGTCTTTATTGGCATCTTTGACTTCGGATCCGCCGATGCTTTCCGGACTTTCCGAAGTGTTTGAATCAACTTTTGCAGCATTGTTTTCTTCCAACTTTAGTTCGTTATTTTCCTGAGATTTTCCTCCGTCACCAGTTGTGGATGCGGAGGATTCCTCACCAGTATAATATTCAGAGTTATGGTAGGGATCTTCAGGTGAATATGCCTCACTGGCTCCTAAAGGCAGCTCATTCTGAGCATTTTGTTCAACACTTTCAGTTTTGTCAGCAACAGCAGACTCTACTGCCTTTGTAGTTTCCTCATCAAGACGCATCACCTGATCGCGAAATTCCTGTGATGTCTGCCGAAGATATTCCATGGCTTTCCCGATATTGCGGGCGATTTCAGGCAGTTTCTTTGGGCCAAACATGAGGAGTACGGCCACAAAGATTAACAGGAGTTCTCCACCACCAGGAACTCCAACCAGAAAAGCCAGAGGCATCTGCATGATTAAACACTACCCTCCCGAGCATCAGACTCTTTTCTGATTGCGGGACTGGAGATTTGGAACATCAAGCTTACTTTCTGTACAAAGCAAACTCGACGCGACGGTTCTTAGCCCAGGATGCTTCATCGTGACCCAGTTCTACTGGCTTTTCCTCTCCGAAGCTCTTTGTCTGAATCCTGGCACCATCAATCCCTAAACCAATAAGATAAGCGCGCACTGCGAGTGCACGATTCTCTCCAAGTGACATATTGTATTCGGCTGTCCCACGTTCATCGCAGTTACCTTCACATATCAAACGAACGCCGCCACTACTTTTCATATAATCCGAAACTGCCTTTATCTTGGAAACTTCTGAATCAGTAATCTGGAAACTGTCATAGCCAAACAGAACATTCTGAACAAATGCCACTTCAGCCCCAATTATCCTATCACCTTCTGCATCCGGACGTTCGGAAAGAATAGAGCCACCGGTACCTATTTCAGTGGGATTAACATTCGCAGGCGGAGGTGTTCTCTTTCTGCAACCTGAACTGATAAGCAAACCACATACGCAACCTACAACAACCACCGTTCTCAAATACGTATTCCGCTTCATTTCATAACCTCCAAAACTGCTATTCATTATTTAGAAGACCAGTCAGGAGAGTACCATTCCCCCTGAATTGTTGTCAACCTTAGCGAAGGATCTCCAAGAGTGTCAAGAATATACAGGTCAGAGTGATAACTCACCGTTTTCGAACATACAACATGCCTCGAGTCTGGTGCCCAAGAAGGATCTTCGTAATCAGCCCAGTCAGTTGTTAATTGCGTTGTTTTCCCGTTTTTAGGATCAAATATGCAGATATGATATTTGCCTTCACGCCGGCTGGTATATACAATCCGTCCATCAGGGCCCCAGTCAGGTGCAACATTCTCATTCCCTTTCCATGTAATCCGCTTCGCTTCACCACCTCCACTGCCGGTAACATAAAGTTGGGGGGATCCGCCCTTGTCGGATACAAAAACAATCTGATCACCATCGGGAGCCCACGAAGGACTGGATTCAGCAGCATAAGGTGTTCGTGTAATTTTTACTAGATTACCTCCTGATGAATTCATGACAAATAAATCAGGATTTCCGTCCTTGGAAAGAACCAACGCAATCCGACTACCGTCAGGGGAAAATGATGCACCTGCATTCAGCCCCGGATATGCCGAAACTCTTTTTCGTTCATTAGAACCCATATTAATCTGATAGACATCAGGATATCCGGTTATGTAAGCCGTATATATAAGTTTTGACAAATCAGGGCTCCATTCCGGAAAACGACATATAACATTATCGTGCGTTATCTGGAACATATTTGCACCGTTTGCGTCACAAACGTATATGTTCTTTTTTCCGCCCCTGTTACCAACCAAAACAATTCTGGTTGATGCCATGCCTTTGACTTTTTTTATCGCCCAAACAATATCATCGGCAACGTTATGTGCGAGCCTGCCTGCCTGCCTGCCGTCATAGGCCTTATTCATGGTTATCGTTCCACTCATGACATTGTTCACCTGGCAACGTACATTCAAGGCTCCTCCGCCCTGCCTGCAGGTCCCCTGCACCGTATAACTTCCTTTTCCCTGCTTTGTTACATTAAACCAGCCCGAGCGTTTGAGGTCATCTTCAAGCGTCTGCAGGAATTCTAATTCAGACTTTCCGCCCGAAGACTGCAAACCAGAAACATCCAGAACACATTTAGGGGATCCCTCTTTACTCACAACCACCTGAGCGTTAACCAACGGGACAAGGAGAAACAACAATGCAGGAAACAAGAACAAATATTTTTTAGTCATGATATTCCTATTTGAAAATAAAGCAGCTCTCAGGAAAAACAGAATGCAGAATAGAATTACAATCTACATTCTGCAACACAGAAATGAGCGAAAATCAGTTCAGTTTAAACGTGATTTTAATTTCCCTGAACTTATCGAGAAAGCCTGGCGTAAGATGCTCAATGTATTGGACGGAATTCACTCCTAGCATTACCGAATCATCAAATATCTCGTTACCCGATTTCTTTGACATCTTCCGCCAAAGTAAACCTCCATCTCTTGAAAGGCCTATTGTAACCTCCGCAACTGAATTTCCTGCATCTTCAATACTGGGCTGGACCCAGGCGTCATGCATGGTCCGATGGATTATTGCCAAACAACGGGATTCTTCATCGCCGGGGATCGAAGT
>MHBM01000307.1:18599-28088 GCA_001804885.1 Lentisphaerae bacterium RIFOXYA12_FULL_48_11 | reverse complement strand
ATGTCAAGGAACCGCTTGATTTCTTCCGGAGTTAGATTTGTTTTCTTTGCTCCGCCACCACCCGCTGCACCCGGAATACGGGTGACTTTTTTGGTACTTCTTTCAATCTTCTTCTTTACCGGCGCTACCTTAATATCGTCAACCTTACTTTCATCCGGATTTGGACTCTCATCATTTTTCTGATCAGGTTCGATTACCGGCATTTTACTCTTTTTGACCGGTTCCCCTGGAACCTCCACAACAAACTCAACCGGCTGCATCATGTCAGGTTCACGATGGAAAAAACCAGTCCACCCTGAAGTTGTGAGCATGGCAACCAGAACTGCAATATGGCACGCAGCAACCACCTTCATATATTTTACAAATCGCCTGTTCACGATTGAATTATACCAACATCACCGACAGATAACAAACTATACAAATATGCAAAATCAACGATTACCCTGCTTACGAGGTGAAACCTCCATCTTAAAATCAATTCGCCGCTTATCAAAATCCACGCCAGTGACAATGACCTTCACCTTGGTACCCATCTTATAAATTGTTTTCCCGGCCTCTAAACATTTACGGCCACGGTTGAATTTCACAAAATCACTGGAAATATCGGAAATATGGATTAATCCCTGGAGCTGCAAATCAATTATTTCCACGAACATACCAAAGTTTGTAACCGTCACAACAACAGCATCATACGTTCTGACCTTTTTGGCCTTCATGTTTTGATCAAGGTATCTGTACTTCTTGATCTCAAGCAGCGCCCGTTCCGCCTGCGCGGCATTCTGCTCCGTACTCGAAGAAAACATGGAGATGGCTGCAATTTCTTCTCTTTCATAAGGCACCTTCTGCTGTACTTCTGTCTCCTGTCCTCTTGACATCAAGTATGCCAACTGCCTGTGCAGAACAAGGTCAGGATAACGCCTGATCGGCGAGGTGAAATGGCCATAAAACTTCTTGGCTAACCCATAATGACCCTCAGGCTTTTCCGAATAAACAGCCCTATTCATACTTCTGAGCACAGCAACCCTGATGTGGTACGCAAGCGGGTTCCCTTGAACTGACTTAAGGAACGCGGAAAGATTACTCCTGTGATGCAAATCACCCGGCCTGAGTCCCATATCCATTAGCTGCATTGACAAGTCATCTATTTTATCCCTGCGCGGTGGTTCGTGAATTCTGTGAATACCAGTCAAACCACGCGTAGTAACCTCCGCCGCAACAGCTTCATTTGCAAGTACCATACATTCCTCGACAAGCTGATGGGAAATATCATTTTCAACGATCCTGATTCCCGTCATCCTCCCATCAGGGCCAATTACAATCTCACACTCAGGCACGTCCAAATCCAATGCGTAGTTGGCAAAACGTCTGGACCTTAACTGCTGGGCAAGCGCATTAAGTTCCTTTAAAGCTGAAACAGCTTCTTGAGAAATTCTGAAATCAGAACTTTGCCCTTCAGCCTCAGCCTTAACCTTATGTGGCCCATGTTTCAATACAGCAAATGCCTGCTCATACGTAAGCCTTAGCTTTGACCGTATGATGGTCTTAGCAAAACTTCTATTAAGAACTTTCCCGAAATTATCAAGCGTAATGAATGCTGAGAATGTAAGCCTGTCTTCATTTGGCCGAAGACTGCATATCCCATTTGAAAGCTGTTCGGGAAACATGGGTATAACCTTGTCACCAAGATATACGCTGTTCCCCCTTTCTTTTGCCTCAAGGTCACAGGCGCTCCCCTTACGCACGAAGTGCCCAACATCGGCAATATGAACCCCAAGCACTCGATTCCCGGCTTTGTCTCTCTCTATAGACAAAGCGTCATCAAAATCCCTGGCTGTAAGCGGGTCGATTGTAAGGATGAACCGCCCTCTCAAATCCAGTCTTGGGCCAGGTTGATTCATTAAAGCCGAAGCACGTTCAACCTCCCTCATTACAGGTGTAGAGAATTCCTCCTTGAAACCAAAATGACGGATGATTGTGATTGTGTCCAGTGACGGCTTATCAGCTGGACCGAGCACTTCTACAACCTCGGCTTCCGGACTGACATGGCGGTTCTGCCAGTCTGTAAATCGTATTACAACCCGGTCACCAACCTTGCCACCCTTTGGATCCGGAATGTAAAAGTCCTGACTGTACGAAACATCGATTGGGACTACATAATAAAATTTGCCTGTGGTCTTAAGTGTTCCAACAATGTCATGTCTTGATCGTTCAAGAATGCGTATCACGGAGCCTGAACGTCTCTTATCCTTTGCCTGCGCATCAAGCCTAACGACGACCCGGTCACCTGGGAGTGCCGTATTTAATTCGGTTGCGGGAATTATAATGTCAGGCCCACCTGTCTCAGTGAGAAAACCTGTTCCGGACCTCACAATATCGACTTTCCCGGTAATAAGATCCGCAGGTTCACCCACCGCAAATTTATTATCACGAATGCGGACAATCTGCCCACTCACGACCAGCTGGTTCAACCATTTTTGTATCTTTTTCCCGGCCTGACCGTGAAGTTTAAGCGCTTTTGAAATTTCCTGCGCTGTCATAGGCGTATTCGGCCTGCCATGCAGGAGTTCGACTATGTCTTGTCTTAACTTATTAATATCCATGTTACTTTCTTAGTTTTAAGAGATTTTACGTTTAATTTGCATCTATTCGCGTCTCTATATAATCACGAACTGCTGCAACGGATGCTGGCAGAGGTTCACACTTCGTCGGCATTCCTTCCAGCGCATCTATTGAAGGATGATGCACAATATCCTTACCTGTTGCTTTTTTTATGGCCTCACTGAACTTTGCTGGATGTGCCGTAGCAAGGCATATCATCGGCTCTCCTTCTTTCTTAAAACGCATAGCCACATGCACCCCGACTGCTGTATGTGGATCCAGAATGTAGCTGTACTCATGGTGGAAATTACGGATAGTCGACAGGGTCGTCTCTGTATCAGAAGAGCCAGCAATAATGGTTCTGTCGATAAAGCCATCTCGGTCCTTCTGTAGATTGAGCTTTCCAGACTTCGAGAACGACAACATCATTTCCTTCAACAAAACGGCATTTTCGCCAAGCCTGTAATAGAGGAATCGTTCAAAGTTACTTGCCACCTGGATATCCATCGACGGACTGAGCGTCTCAACGACTTTCCCAATACTGTATTCTCCGGTATTAAAAAAACGTGACAATATATCGTTCTCATTGGTAGCGAGGACCAACTTGTTTACGGGTAACCCCATTCTGCACGCAACATATCCGGCAAAAATATCACCGAAATTTCCTGTAGGTACAGAAAAGCTTATCTTCTCGGCCCCAGTCTTTTCCATAACCCTGAATCCCGCGTAAAAGTAATATACTATCTGAGCCAGAACACGCGCCCAATTAATTGAATTTATGGAACCCAGAGAAAACTTATCCTTGAACTCCAGATCACAGAAGATTGTCTTCATGATATTCTGGCAGTCATCAAATGTGCCCTCTATAGCAATGTTATAAACATTGCCGTCTAAAACAGAAGTCATCTGCTTTTCCTGGATTTTACTAACCCTGTTATGCGGATGCATTACAAATATGCGCATAGAATCCCTGCCACGGACGCCCTGGATGGCTGCGCTCCCAGTATCACCACTTGTAGCACCAAGTATATTCAGTTCCTGTTTCGACTCTTTAAGGATATACTCAAAGAGATTCCCAAGAAATTGCAGAGCTACGTCCTTAAATGCAAGAGTTGGACCATGAAACAGCTCCAGAATATAAATACCATTCACTGGCACAACAGGAGTTATTTCTTTTACATCAAACTTTGAATAGCTGCGCTGTACTATTGCCTTCAAATCTTTCTCAGGAAGATCCGAATATAAGCGCATTACTTCGAAAGCAAGCTCAACAAAAGAAAGTTTCTTCCATGCGGCGAGACACCCCGTTAAATCAGGTATTTCTTCAGGGATAAGAAGCCCTCCATCACGAGCAAGCCCCATCATAACGGCTTCCCGGAAACTGACAGGGTTGATTTCCCCTCTTGTACTGATATACTTCATAAAAATGAACTTAGATCTTAAGACTTTAACCTTCAAGCATAAACAAATTGCTTATTTCTCCACTTCTTACAGGAGGTTTATCAATGACAACAGTGCTGGTTCCCCTTGCAGATGGCGTTGAAGAGATAGAAGCAGTAATACCAATCGATATGTTCCGACGCGCAGGGTGGATGGTGGTTTCCGCAGGAATGACAGGAGAAATCATAAGAGCATCGAGAGACGTCAGACTGGTTGCAGATAAGCTGTGGAAAGATATCGTCCCATCCTCTTTTGATATTCTCCTTCTGCCTGGTGGTTCGAAAGGAACCGAATTTCTTGCTGCGAGCAATGCTATTATTGAATCCGTGACGAACTTCTTCAACGAGGACAAGATCGTGGCGGCAATCTGCGCCGCTCCCCTGATCCTGCAGAAAGCCGGGATTATGAAAGGTAAAAAGGCAACATGCCACCCCGCCGTACGCAAGGATCTTAACATTCCCCAGTATGTCGAAGCCCCCGTCGTCGTTGATGGAAAGATTGTGACCAGCATGGGGGCAGGAACTGCATTTGAGTTCTCCCTGACCATTATTGAAATGGTTGATGGATCTGCAAAAGCCGACGAGGTAGCCTCAGGAATTGTACTGTAAATCAAACTGATACTACCTGGCCTCTGATTTCGCCTCATTTACGACAATGCGTCGACCTTTGATTTCATTGCCATTTAGAGCTCTGATAGCAGCCATTGCCTGGGCGCGATCGGGCATTTCAACAAAACCATATCCACGTGATTTGCCATTAAATTTATTTTTAATTATACGCGCTGACGCCACTTTACCGTAATTCTCAAAAGCCTTTCTCATTTCTTTTTCATCAACGTCATAAGAAAGGTTCCCGACATACAGCTCAACGTTAGAACCATCACTGATGTATTGGTCATCATCATCCCTGCGTGATCTACCTACGTTGCCAGTCCTTTTTTTACCAATACTCCTGCCTACGATGATACCAAGCAGGAACCAGGCTAAACTGAAAAGTGCAACGATTACTATTCTGCTGTCCATGAATCTTCTCTCCTTCAGGTGACTACTTCATTTCCAGAAAGCCATCAAGCTTCCTCATACGGGTTGGATGCCGCAGCTTGCGAAGGGCCTTCGCCTCAATCTGGCGGATACGTTCGCGTGTGACTGAGAATTGTTTACCCACTTCCTCCAGTGTCCGGGAATAACCGTCAGTGAGTCCAAAACGGTAATCCAGCACTGCCCTTTCGCGGGCAGTCAGCGTGTCCAGAACATCCTTGAGTCTTTCCTTCAGCATGCTGTGAGCAGTCATTTCGGATGGATTTTCGGCAGACTTATCTTCGATGAAATCACCGAAATGAGCATCATCACCCTCGCCTATAGGACTCTGCAGCGAGATGGGCTGCTGTGCCATTTTATATACGGCCCTGACTCTTTCAACCGGCATATCCATTTCAGCGGCAGCCTCTTCTGGAGTAGGCTCCCGGCCATATTCCTGGACCAATTTTTTCTGTACTCTCAAAAGTCTGTTGATCGTCTCGATCATGTGAACCGGGATACGGATTGTCCGAGCCTGATCGGCGATTGCACGCGTGGCAGCCTGGCGAATCCACCATGTTGCATATGTGCTGAACTTGTATCCACGCCTGTATTCAAATTTCTCAACGGCCTTCATCAGGCCTGTATTACCTTCCTGGATCAAATCAAGGAACGACAGTCCCCTGTTCATGTATTTCTTAACGATACTGATCACGAGGCGGAGATTTGCTTCTACCATTTCCGTCCTGGCCTTCTGCCCACCCTTCATCGACTCACGAAGCTCTTTGAATGAGGAGATAAACTCATCCTTGTCCATGCCCGCGGTCGCCTCGTACTTTAGAAGCTGCTTCCTTTTGTGACGCAACAGGGCATCACGTTTCTTGCACTTCCTGGATTTATCCAGCTCCTCGATATCAGTCACGCACTGTCTGAATTCACGATAGAAATTCTCAGACTCAGAGGCCATCTGCTCGACCACCTTCTGCTTGAAATGCAGATTCTCAAAAGCCAGGCTTATCTGATCACGGAACTTTTGAAGGATTTTCTCCTTCCTGAGCTTTACTGGCGGACGTGCGGATCGGGTTGAAGCACCCTGCTTAATCAAAAGAGTATGACACTTTAAAATTGATTTTTTGACTTTTGGCAGAACCCGCATGTACCTGTCACGACTGTCGACAAATTTATCGGTAACAATACGGTCAAACCGTTCCCTACCTTCTTCAAGGCGTGCGACCAGATCCATGTACATTTCAGACGCAAAACCAAGCTTGTTAAATATCGCCTTAACACTGATTTCCGCCTTTTCTATGCGCTTACATATCTCGACTTCCTGCTCACGGGTCAGGAGAGGAACCTGCCCCATCTGATGTAAATACATTCGGATAGGATCATCAAAGAAATCAAGACGGGCCCCTTTTCCGGCCTTCTGAGCTTTCTCGGCATGCTTACGGTATTTATCAACGTCAGACGACTCGATAATTTCGATATCCATGCTACGAAGAAGAACGAGATAGGATTCAAGCTCTTCCGGACTGATAACATTCTCAGGGATAACCTCGTTGATGTCATCAAAAGTCAGATAGCCCTGTTCTTCGGCAAGTTTTAACAGACCTTTGATCTTCTCGTTACGCTCTTCCCTGTTGGGTTTGGCATCTGCAGATCCAGGTACAGGCAAATCAACTTCCGGATCCACCTGATCAATCTTATCATGTAACTTCTGCCGTCCATGACCAGATAAAGCTTTCTGCTTATTGACTTTACCCTTTGGACGTCCACGAGTATGGCCCGATTTGCCGACAGATTCTTCTTTTTTTGCCTTTTGCAACCCTGACTTACTTTTATCCTGTCCCGCTTTTGATTTATTTGTTTTTCGGAGTTCGACTTTGGTATCTTTTTTCGACTTGGTTCTGGCCATCTATTGGAACCTCTTTTACATTCTCAAAACTGGATCTTGGTTATTCAGAAAGACGGGTTATAGAGATGCATCCGCCTAATATCAAGCAAAATAGGCAAGATTTTCACAGAAACAGTATTACTGCGTTGCAGCCATTTCGGAATTGAACTCATTAATTCTGGTAATTAAGGCCTGATCATTAGCAATTTTGGCCATTTCCAAAGCTGTTTTCAGGTTGTCTTCCACAGATTGACGGTTCCCACTGGCGACGAGACTCCGGCCAGCTCTGAAATATCTGTCAGCGGCATTCGTATAGTCCTTGGCCTTGGTATAAGCTTTTCCGGCATTAACAAGGGACTGTGCCATTTTCTCAAAAAGGCCAGCCGCCCTCAGGAACGCGGCTTCATTATCAAACCGTTTGCCTGCCACCAAAGCATTATCTTCCACCAACGCAAGCCTGGCCAAAGAACCTTCAACCATGGATTTAACAACAGGAGAATCGATTTTATCAGCCATCGATTCTATCTTTTTCAGTGTAGTCTTTGCCCCGGCAACATCGCCGCTATCAATCAGCAAATCTGAGAGTACGACACGGCACTGAAGTTCAATCGCCTTATCCGTTGATCTACTGATCTTGCCCTCGGCAACTTTTGCCAACTCCAGCGCTTCCTGTTTTTTGCCGGATTTCCTCATAGCCTGAGCCTCCAGCACATACGTACACAACGTATCTTTTTTCAGCGCTGCTAGTTCAGCCCTGGCCTCATGAATAAGACTGAAGACATCCGGTGTACTTCCATTTTCCAGAGCGCAGACAGCAAGGTTATATGAATTTTGCGCAATCGATTCAGGATCATTAGACGTCCGTGCCAGGCCCAATTCCGATTTAAAATGCTTTACATCCAACTCCAAGTCCTCCGAATCAGGTCCTATCTGCGCAAGAAGTTCCGGTTGTTTATCCTTCTCCATATATTTTCGCCAGAGCCAGTGCTTCTGAACGCCCCTGATCAGTCTTCGTGTCTCGCTTATCGTTCCACGTGTATCGACCATCAAAGCATTCGCATTCTTAACAACATTTCTCATTTCCATGGCAAGCGCTTCATCATTAATAATTGTGCCCGCTAATCCTTTGCCATGCTGAATATCACCGGTAATTTTGTTAAGATTCGCAAGAACACCCTTCAACTCCTTCATTATCGGCATAACCACATCCTGGACATCGGTAAGTGCCTTTCTGGCAGTATCCATGAACTCTTCATCTTTTTTACACTCAATACTATCCCCATCCTTTAGCAGATCTCCAACGCCTGTCTCAATTTCCACAAGGGAATCACCTGCAAAACCAAATTTTTTCCTGACTTTAGCCACGGACCCCTGCCTTAGATGTGAGAGAAACTGATATTTGATATTAAACGTTGTCCGCATAGTTCCATCTTCTTTTGGAACGATTTTCCCAACGTTGCCGGCAACCGTGTCACGGATCAAAACTTCGTCACCTTCCCGAAGACCAAAGGCCCCCTTCTCTGTTGTAAGAACAGTATGTAGAACCGCCTTGCGCTCAAACCAGCCCTGAGCTCTGCCGGCAATAAATATGCCAGTCACCAACAAAACAAGAACAAGCAGAACAAAGCTGCCGACAATCTCATTCGCATATCTGAATCTAAAAGGTTTCTCAGTCATTGAGTTTCTCCAACCTGCCGCATACCACCATTACTTATCACGAAACGCATTGGGTCTGCAATTTGTCTATTATTCCATACCTGTTGATTAACGGTTGTCCATATAACTGTGCCTTGTTTTGAAAGAAAATTGGCAACGAGACTAAAAAGGATAGGAAGGACAGAATCAGGTAACCCCTGTTCAGGACGCTCAAGAAGGACAAGAGAATGACTTCCCAGAAATGCCCTGACCCATTCTGCTTTTTTAAGCACTCCTATGCCTACCAGGTCAGGTCTTTGGTCAGGCACCGATGAAATGCCAACAGTCTTGCATAATTCCTTCACTTCCCCATATATCTCGGTATCCGACCGCGTTGTATGGTGCCGCTCGGCCAATGTAATATTTTCGTAAACGCTTAAATTACTCACCCATCCGTCGTGTTCAAAAACCCGACCGATTTTTGCCCTCATGTTACCCTGTCGCCAAGGCAACATTCCATTCCATGATTCCCCCATGAATACTACGGTGCCATCGTCAGGCTCAATCATCCCCTCAGCAAGATCACAGAGTGGCGAGTATTCAGATTCTTCGCTGAGGTGGACAATAGCCAACATTCCTGCCCCAAGACTGAATGTTACATTTTCCAGTGCGAGCATTCGATGTGACGTGGGCATTAGCTTCACGTTTTTAAAGTCTATTATATTTTCAGCCGACATTTTGTCCTCAAGCATAGGTCAGAATCGAAACAATCGCAGACACAACAAGTACGGCTGCTATTGAACGCACTACGCCCCTGGTTGCAGCCTGAGGGATCTCCGTAACTGATCCATGAACCCCCAATCCTTCAATACAGCAAATTGCACCCGTTGCCAGTCCTGAGATGAT
>MHBM01000307.1:11917-18587 GCA_001804885.1 Lentisphaerae bacterium RIFOXYA12_FULL_48_11 | reverse complement strand
AAAATTAGCCACGTCCCCGGGAGATATAGCAGCAACAACGCTGTTTATAAACTGCTGATATTCGCCCTTTGTCACACCCAGCATCATGCCAACAAGATATCCGCTCAGTAACGAAACTATCGTAAACACTACAGCAAGACAAAGGACCGAAGCAGCCATGCCTATTACACGCGGCATAACCAGGTAAATCATAGGATCTATACCCTGTGCATCCAGCACATTTATTTCATTTCTGACCTTCATACCCGCCAGCTCTGTAGCCACAGCGGTTCCACTTCTTCCGATTATCACAAAATTAACAAGCAACGGTCCTATTTCACGGATAATAACAGCAACCAGAATAGCTGCCAGCATCGTGGATTGCCCAAACCTGGCAAGCCATACCTGGGCCTGTGTCACGATAGATATCCCGGAAAGAACAGCAATAAGAGCTATCAATCCAAGTGCATCAATTGCCGTAAACAGGACCTGTTTGACTATGAGTTCACGAACAGTCCGAGGCCAGTATCTCGGCTTTACGGACATCAAGAGAACACCACAAATTACAGCTGTCACGGAGCTCAAAGAGCGCCACTTTTGAATTGTACGCTTGCCAATGGAACCAAGTATATTCATGCAATTTCCAAAGGGAACACAGCTTTCTACATTAGTGCTCCCCCATTCCTCCTTCAAGAAAATTCGAGAACCTATCTAGAATGCTCTAATCACGTTGACAGCGGCGAAATGGTATTCTAACATTCAAAAAATAATAAAGGAAAAATTATGTCTTCCGCCATCACAATACAAGGCGCTAGAGGAACAATTCCAGAATGCGGTAAATCCTTCCTCAAATATGGAGGAAATACTACATGTTACAGTATGATCACGGAAAAAAGCGTTATCATAATTGACGCAGGAACTGGCATTTCACGTGTTGCCGCAGAAATTGCCAAATTACCAAAAAAGCTTCCTATCACTCTCCTTTTTACTCACTTCCACATGGATCATGTCGTTGGTTTTCCTTGTTTTGACCCTCTCTATGATAAAAACGCCAGTATCACAATAATGGCCGACCCAAGGAGGCGTGATAACTGGGAACATACTCTGCAAGCTTTTATGGATAAGCCTTACTGGCCTGTCGGACTCGGCGATACTGACATTAAAATGAATTTAAAGGATATCCCGGTGTCAAGAGACGCCATGGATGTACTTGGAACCAGAATATCCTGGTTCAAGGTTCCCCATCCGCAGCAATGCCTGGCATACCGCATTGAAAAGAATAATACGACAACAGTCATCGCTACGGATGTAGAATACAGTTACGACAATATCGACCCAGCTTTCATCAATTTTTGCCAGGGGGCTGACTTCCTTGTGTTTGACGCCCAGTTTACTCCTGAAGAATACAAAAAGCATAAAGGCTGGGGGCACAGCACTTGGCACACAGGAACGAGAATAGCTGCATGCGCCGGCATCGGCCGATTAATCCTTACACATCATTCGCCCAAGCGAACAGACTCAGCGCTGAATAAGATCCTCAGGGAAGCAAAAAATGAATTCTCAAGGACTTACATTGCGCACGAAGGAATGAAACTTCAGAAGTGATTCATCTCCCATGCGTGGCAAACGTTGCCCCGCTGAACCAGGAGCTTTCTCAGGAATTTGCGACAGATGCAGGCAGGGCTGCCTTTGTTATCTTGCCAGCAGTAGCCATTTTTAAAGCACTATCCAGCACGGAATCAATCTCTCCCGCATTCCCCGGCCATGAATATTTTTCAAAAGCCGCACACACTTCAGGATCAAGAACAGGCAAAGGTACACCATCACCAATTTTTTTGCGAAGAATCTGACGTACCGTCGGCAAAATATCCTGTCTGCGATCACGCAACGGTGATATCTGGATAAAAATAATCCTGATATATTTAAAAAGATCTGCCAGAAATTTCCCTTCATTAACAGACTGCTGGAGATTCACGCTTGAAGTTGCAATAATCCTCAAATCAAGGGGAACTGGCTGAGAAGATCCTGCCTTTGTAATTTTCTTTTCCATCAGACATTTCAAAAGAGCCTGCTGGGCAATCTGGCTCAATCCACCAACATCCTGAAAAATAAGCGAACCACCTATTGCCTTTTCTATCCCATCCGGTGAAAACAACCTTTGCTCAGCATCTGCTGCCGAACAATCAACCACAACCAGATTCTTATCCTTACGACGGCTGTTCGCGTGAAGAGTCCTGGCAACCAACTCCTTGCCAGTCCCAGGCTCGCCCGATACGAGAATAGTAACGTCAGTTCCGGCAACCCTGCTGATCATGTCGCACACACTTTTCATTGCAGAGCTTTCGGCAACAATATTCTCAAACTGGTAGCAAGCTTCAAGCTGGAGGTTTGCGTTACCAGCGGCAACTTCCCCGCCCTGGTCTATGGCCTTTTGTACAGAAGCAACCAGCTGATCAACTTTTAGTGGCTTTTCAAGACAGGCGAACAGTCTGTATTGTTCCAACCGGGATAAGGTCAAACCGCCATCACTTTCGGTTATGGCAATAATGGGAATAGCGGGATATTGAGCGCGGCAGAGACTTATTACTTCCACAGCCATATCAGCATCAGTATCTTTTCCTGCCGTAGCAACCAGAAGGTCAAATTTATCAGCTTTTAAAACTTGACCGGCCTGAGTTGCATCCATGGCCGCTACAACTTTATAGCCCTCAGTTTTCAAAAGCTTGGCCAGAATTGCCGAGATACCTTTTTCTTTACTGGCAAGAAGAACCCGAGACATTATTTACATCCTCTCCGTACAACAACCTAATCTTTCCTCAACTGTACAAATTCACCGGTCCACCCATCTGGCGGGGGTGCAACCTTGTACCCTTCGATACGGGTAAATAACTTAGCACTAGGACCATCCCTTTGGTCAAGCTCTAAAGCATCCCTGAGAAGCTTAATTGCCTCATCCCACTTACGATTCCAATGAAGTTTCAATGCTTCCTGATATAGTTCCACAACCCTTACTTTCTCCGTTGTTAAACCACCTTTTCTGGCTAATAGCTCGTAAATACTGATTGGAACTGTCTTCCCTTTCACAATCATCCTGTCAAGCAGCCTGGCCTCAATTGCTCCCTTCGCCGCCTCATATGTTGTCTCGCCGATCATGATTAGGGTCCCGTACTCCTTGTTTGCAGGCTCAAGTCGAGCCGCTTGATTAACAGCATCGCCCATAACCGTATACTGGAATTTCCGATCCGATCCCATATTTCCTGCCGTCACAACACCGGAGTTAATGCCCATTCTGACGTGAATATCCTGTCCATATTGGGCCTTTAGAATGGGGCGTATTTCCACAAGCTTTTCCTGCTGCTCAAGGGCAGCGAGGCAGGCTTCAATTGCATGGTCCTGCACTGGATATGGAACACCCCATACAGCCATGATTGCATCCCCTTCGTATTTATCAACATAACCGTTTCTATCCATGATCAAATGTGTCATCGGGCTTAAATACCTGTTCAGAAGTTCCGACAACTTATCAGGCGAAAGACTTTCTGATATCGTTGTAAAACCGGCAACATCCGAGAAGAACATAGTCGCCTCACGCCGCTGCCCTGTCAGGGTGAAACTGCCGGGATTGTTCTCGAGAAAATGAAGAACCTTCTCGGACACCATGGTTCCAAACATACCCCTAACTTTCTTTTTCTGAAGCTCTTCTTGCCAGAATTTAATCATAGTCAATGAAGGATAAATAATTACTATTGATAGGATTACCCAGACTGGCACAAACACCAGGTGAGATTTTTCGAATATCAAGAGGCTGATCTTGATGGAAAGAAAGATCATTAACGCGGATACCATAAACGATAGCCACGACTTACCCCTGGAAATAAAAATAGTCAGGAAAACCCCCATCAGAAGGATCGCAATAAAATTTACGCCCTCCATCCAGTTGGGAATCCTCAGCATGTCACCAGCAAGCATATTGTCGATCATTGTGGCATGAACTTCAACTCCGGAAAAATCCTGTGTAAGCGGAGTCGCTCTCCTGTCTTTGAGCCCCACTGCAGAGGTACCAATAAACACTATTTTATTCGAGAGTGCAGATGCACCAACCTTGCCCTGCAAAACGTCCCAGGCAGAATAGACTGGAAAAGATGCAACAAATCCTGTTTTTGGATCCAGATTAATATCGCGGAAATTAACGATCAGTCGCCCGACTTTATCAGTAGGAATGATCAAGTCCTTCATCTTTATCTGCGTAACACCGTACTCATCAAACTCTACTACACATCGCTCAATACCCATATCCAGTCGCAGCGCTTCAAGGGCAAGCGAAGGATAGACCCTGTCAGCCCCATAAGCCCAGACAAGCGGACTGCTTCGAACGATATTATCGGCATCCGCGGTTGCATTAAAAAAAGCACTTCTGGAAGCCTTGAGCAATTGCTTGATTGATATGGCAATATTATTGGACTGCAGCATGAGTTTTTTGCCATCGCCCTTCCCTTTTACAATCATCCGCATTTCTTTTTCAAAATATGGATCCACAGAAGGATCCGCGTTTGGGGCTACTTCCTCACAAGGAATCATCGCACAACCAAGGATTGTTTTCCCGCTTGCCAAGGTCGTGGCGAACATCTCATCAAAGTCGAACAGGTCATCCGGCACTCCCTTGATTTCAACATCAAGATTAAAATGACGGTTCATATTTGTTCGAACAATAATAGGAGAGGTCCGATCCCGTTCCGCAAAAACGATATCAAACGCAACCACACTTGCACCCGCATCCAGAATTTTCCTGGTCATCTCGGATACCAGGTAACGCGGCCAAGGCCATTGACCAAGCTCGGGACGCTTCAGACTTTCTTCGTCGAGGTCCACAATCGCCACCCGTCCTGACTTAGGTTGATCATGAACACTCCGTACAAAAGTGTCATAAGCGTAACTGGATATGGCCTGAATAAAAGCAGGCCCTGAAATATACAAATATAGAGAAACACCCGTCAAAACCAGGCCGACAAGGACTACAGGTGATATTTTCTTAAACATAAGACTTCTATTAACTGGAAAAAGATAAACGTTCCAAAACAGGAGAATAAACGCTAAACATACGGATTTTCAATGCAAATCGGCGCCGAAAATCCCACTGGCCGACCCTGGTCGAGAACCATTAAAACAATTGAAGTTATACGTCCCCATCGCACCTGTTGGCTTGATTGCACCGGCAGGCCCAAGCAGATTTCCAGATAATCCCCAACTGTTGACATGAGCCTGGCCAAAACTGGCTCCGTTGATCTGCATTGAGAATGACGAGAGATTATTTGCAGGATCTACACGAAGATTCCCTGAGCCATCGATATCACCATAGG
This sequence comes from Lentisphaerae bacterium RIFOXYA12_FULL_48_11, assembly GCA_001804885.1. GTDB lineage: Bacteria > Verrucomicrobiota > Kiritimatiellia > UBA8416 > YA12-FULL-48-11 > YA12-FULL-48-11. The sequence goes on along the minus strand of MHBM01000307.1, from coordinate 13,251 downwards.
CTGCGAAAATCAGATTATCAGCACCGTTTGCCATACTGAAGGAACCATTCCAGTTCGGAAAAGCTCCACCACCAACAGTTACAAAAAGGTTACAACCTCCCTGCACAAGTACCCTCACTGAACCATCAGACAAAACTGATGCTGCCGTCCCCGCACCAGTCAGATTATACATCGTACCACCCGCAGCAATTGCCTGATAATCAGTTACAGGAAGCATGTTTCCACTTACAGAAACGTGGTCAAGCATCCCATCAACAGCCCAACTCCCCCAACTCCAATCTGTACCTCCACCCATAGGGGTAAAAGTCAAAACCGGTTCCGGTGGCATAACAGTTTCTGTCGGGATCGTTGTATCCGGTAATGTCGAACCACCATCGGTCGTTGTGTCAACCGAAGTCGGATCAATTGTTACAGTCCCGGTATTTGGATCCATCGCAAGAACAAGTGTCCCATCTGTCGGAACTGTGACACCATTATCTGCAAGCGTTGTCACCAGTGATTCAGCTAATGCAGGATCGACAGGAACCATAACGCCATCAAGAGTAGTCATCAGAACCGAATCAATCGATTCTGCAATCACGTCAGATTCTGTCACAACCGTATTCGCCGCATCTGCTGCCGCTTGCTCAACAGTCGTATCGGTTGAAGGCACTGTAGGTGTTGTAATTGCCTGCAAGGTATTATCAATACCACCAATTATCTCCGTTTGATCAATCATTGACTCAATAACAGTGTCACCAGCGAGTGTGTTATCCGTTCCTATTGGAGTTGTGGGTGCCGGCGTTGCGCCATCCACGGTCGTTCCAGACGCCGGGGTTATTTCTACAGATGGAGACGATTCAGTCCCCATACCGGTGCCTCCTGCAGTACCATCACCAGCAGGTGTTGCCCCGCCCGTTTCCGTTATGCCACCAGACGTAGGCGTTCCAGTATCCGTGGCATTGGCAGGGGTAACGGATTCAAGAAGAGTAGAAAGTTCCCCGGGAGTCAGGGGTTTTTCCGAAGGCGCCCCCTGTCCCTGCGTAATAGAAATAATTCTGTTATCTTTGGTGACATTGACAAGATGCTGTTTTGCGACATCGGGATCCTCCCATTTACCCGCAACCAGACCATCCCATTCACCTCCACCCGCTTTATCACGAGCTACTACAGTGATACTTTCCTTCCCCTTAAGTGAAATTACATACACATTTGCAGACTGCTCGGTTACAAAAAAACCGACATCGCAGCCACGTATTCCAATTGTCGCCATTTTGGTACGGACCCTGAACCGTTCCGGATTGATCTTTGTAATTTTACCAGTAACAACTCTGAAGACTCCCTTCAATATTTTT
>MHBM01000307.1:0-11865 GCA_001804885.1 Lentisphaerae bacterium RIFOXYA12_FULL_48_11 | reverse complement strand
CAACCATTTCACTTTTCTCGCCCTGACTAATCATGGAGTCATCGTTAAAAGATACCTGGAGCTTGGATGCCTCTGCGGTTATGATCTTGTCGTTGAGATAAACTGGAGATTTAATCTGGAGGGTACGCTGTTGGCCATCCTGACTGACTGCAGTAGCCTGACCTTCAAGCGCAAGGATCTTACCGATTGATTCTGCAGCAAGCGCAGAAGAGACACTCAACGAAAAAACTATGAAAAACACAAAAAAATGTGTTTTCATACCACTCCTTACTATCTGAATAATAGTTAACTATGCCTTGAACAACGCGGGTATTATAGCAATTTTACGCTCGCTGTATAGGATGATTTCAGGAAAGTTAAAAAGACAGGAAGGTACTTACCGTAACAACATTCCGATCGTACTGATACAAAGCAAAAGTAGAAGTATTGTCGGTCGACTGGTAATTTACATCGCCCCCCCACCATCCATTGATTAGCTTTGATAAACCTATAACATATTGGCTTTGCCTGTCATTCCTGTCTGAGGGAGCAAGAATTTCCTTCTCCTCGTAATCAAGGTTGGCATATCTTACCCTCCCATAAGCAGAAACCTGCCACGGTAGTTTAAATTCGGCTCCAAACTGACATTCACGTCCGCGATACTCATAAACACCGGATTTGGTGAAATCATGGCTGAAAACAACGCCCATCAACAAGCTATGACGCTTTTCCCCAAAATAGTAGCGTATCATTTCCCCAATAGAGGCAAATACACCATCCCGGTCATCAAGACTTGCGTAATCACGTTTTTCAAAACTGGTTAAAGTTCCAAATCGCCATTCGCCGGCAGGTCCATGAACATACATAAATCCGGGATGAACACCGTATAAATCGACAAGAGAATCGCCCCCTATCGATATATGAGCATAACGGATAGGGCTCTCAAAATAACTCCTATCAGCTAAATATTTCGGTCCAGTATCAATCTGGTAGAACAGACTTTCGCTTTCAGATCTGTCTGCGAGCCAATTGTTATAAATCGCCGCAGTAGAACCCCATCCCCATTTACCGGATTCACCAACATCATACAATGCACCGGCAAAAAATGATCCTGCGTAGCCCGAAGAGTCAGCTGGTTGAGATGCCTGTTGCACCGTCAACTCTGTAATAGAGAGCGATCCAAAAACAATCGGCGCAATACTTATTCGCTCAGAATCTGGACCAACATTAACATTGCTGTCATCAAACAACATAATATCCACACGCCCGTTGAAGTGCCACTTCTTAACTCTTCTCTCAATCTCCTCAATATGCGCTTCAATATTGCGTTTGACTTCATCAGGGGGATTTGCAGCCAAAACCTTTTCAAATTCATTCCTGGCTGCGGCATCCTGCCCCAAGCCAATGAGGCAACGGGCAAGTTCAACACGCGCCCGTCCATTATTTGGATTCTGGTTCAACACACGATCGAACGCAAACTGTCCGCGAGAGTACTCCTTGAGCGCAAGACAGGTCATACCAAGGGCAAAGTTATATTTCTCATTCGCAGGGTCATCGTTTACAAGCTTATTGAAAAGATCATATGCCTGTTTGAGGTCGCCACTCGCTTGCGCTTTGGTTGCTAGATCATAAGAAACATCAAGAGATTTATCCGTATATATGGCCGAAGTCTGCTTTGTTAGAATGACCACTACGGCATGGGCATTCTCGGCTATAGCAACCTGTAGAGGCGTTTTTCCATCAACCGCCTTAGCCGATGGATCAACACCTTTTTCAAGAAGAAGGGTAACGGCCGCTGCAGCATTTAAATGGGCGGCCCAATGCAGAGGAGTCCAACCTTGTTTTGTTGCGGCCTTGGCATCAGCGCCTTTTGAAATAAGATAATCTACCAAGTTCGTGTTGTTAAGTCCTGCAGCAAGATGCAGAGGAGTAACTCCGGCTTCATTCTTAGTGTTAACCAAATCAGGCTGTCCATCAACAAGCTGCTGGACTTTCGTCAAGTCCTCAGCCTCAACAGCCACATGCAGCTCCGATGCATTTACAAGCCAAGCCAACGCAATTAGGGGAATCGCCATCCCAAGGACTTTCAGGTACGATTTGATAAAAACCTCCGCTTTTGTATATTAATGTTATCCAGTCTACTCCAACAAAGTCAAGAGGTTACACCAACCTTTACTTTTTCCAATTTTTCAGAGAGGTAAACTTGACTCTCACTACATTAAAAAGATAAAATGTAAACAATTAAGACGTTTTATGATAATGAAATAATCAGGAGTGGATTGTTTGTGTCATTTTCTGCCCTTAAGATAAGTTTTTTATTCAGAATCAGGACACCATCTTTTGCGGTTTTTCTGATCTTGTGGCTTTTGAGATATTCAGCACAGGCATCCGATGGCATATGGTCTGTAGCCACCGGTGGCAGCTGGACAAATTATTCTTATTGGAATGTGGCAATCATCGCTGACGGCACAAACGCACTCGCAGATTTTTCATCACAAGATATAACTGCCGATGAGTGGGTAACCCTTGACGCCTCACGGACAGTTGGTCACCTAAAATTCAACGATGTCACACCTGGCCAGAACTGGTATCTCGACCAGGGTATCAGCGGACTGTTGACTTTTGACGTTACATCAAATATGCCATCCATTACGGTAAGCAACTGTACTCTGACAATAGGAACCCCTTTCACAAGCGTACAGGGCTTTCTAAAAGATGGTTCCGGAAGTCTTGTGCTCACCAATGGAAACACCCTTTCCGGGCCTGTGATTATCAGTAACGGAACAGTAAAACTGCTATATGCCGGCATACTTGGAACAAGCTCAAATATCGACGTTCATCCGGGTGCCCAGCTGTTAATATGTACAACATCAAATACAATAGCTGATAATGCCGTCATAAATTTACGTTTCTCGGGAAGCTATGGAACCATGTTCCTTACCAACGGAATAAATGAAACCATAGGTGCGCTCTGTTTTGATTATATCGGGCAATCTGCCGGAACATGGGGAGCGACAGGCAGCGGGTGTGAACATACCAACGACAACTATTTCGCAGGCGCTGGAATAGTCACCGTTCTAAATGGCCCGAATGTCAGTGTCATGAACCAGCCGGCATCAGGAATCACAAGTAATGCGGCCACATTAAATGGTGACCTGATCTCCGGCGGAGGAACAAACGGCGCCAATATAACGTTCTTCTGGGGATTAACCGATGGCGGCACTAACTTCGGAACTTGGGATAATACAAACTATATTGGTTGGCTTGCGACAGGATTCTTCTCCACCAACATAACCGCGCTCACAACCAACACAACTTATTACTACCGTTGCTATGCTTCCAACTCATTCGGTTCAGCCTGGGCTCCATACACAACAAATTTCACAACAACAAGTGGAGGCCCGGAACCCGATCTCATGCAAGACTTTGATTTATGGCCAGGTGCACCTCTTGCTTCAGGTACTTACACAAACAGCGGGTGGATAATCTCATATTGTGGAGTTCAGACAAACACCCCTTCGGCCCATACTCTACCTTATGTGTGCAGCATGGCTACAGGCGGTATTGCGTATATCCAGTCACCTCTGATGATTGACGGCATAAGCACTATATCATTCAACATTAGAAATGACATGGCTGCATCAAACCATACAGTTTACGTTGAAACCTCATATGACGGGACCAACTGGACCCTGCGTATGGTTGTAACTAATTCCCTGGACACATGGAACACGCAGAATTGCCAAATAGATGAACCGTCTCCTGCATATGTAAGGCTACTTCATTCATCTCCCGATGGAGCTTCGCTGATATACGTCGATGATTTCTACCTCTGGGATATGCCCACCCTGCCTATGAATTATTTCGCCCTGACCGGATTGCCATCCTATGCATTCACCAATCAGGCAATGACATTCACTCTCCAAGTATGGCAGGGAACCAACCTGTGGACCAATTACACCGGCACTGTTGCACTGTCAGCCTCTTTCGGCGGCTCAGTAAGCGAAGCAAATTATACTTTCCAGGCATCCGACCTCGGCATAAGAACTTTTACAAACAGCCTCGTTTACGACGTCAACGCACATCATTGGTTCGATATTGAAGACACAACAAATTCGTCATTATTTATTCATCAGTCGATACGGGTTTTCAACCAACCAATATCAGGTACGGCAACAAAGCTGGATATAACGGGAATACAGGAGCCTGTTTCCACAGGACAGGTCACATCCGTTTCAATTGCAGCCGTGGACGAAGATTTCAACCTGATCACCAATTTCTCAGGCCAGGTCAATTTCACATCCAGCGACGGGTCCGCGATCCTGCCTTTTGCCGGTTCCGGCAACTGGATTTTCCTTGCCGCAGAGGGTGGCTGGCATACGTTCACCAACGATTTGATATTTGCCACGGTCGGAGAACACTGGCTGAATGCTACCTGGCAGATCGACACTAATGTCTTTGGAACAGAATATGACATAACAGTACAGGGCGACGGAACCGGCAGCAACGCAACACATCTGACGATAAGCGACATCCCCCGCTCTTGTAATATTGGCGACATGATCGGCATTGAGCTCGAAGCAAGAGATGCAATGGAAAAGGTGTTTACCAACTTTACTGGTACAATATCATTTAGCAGCAGTGATCCTTCCGTCTCTTTCTCTGGCGGCAGCAATGTGGTGATGAGCGGCCTGGACAAAGGCAGTAAGTGGCTCTCCGATCATGTCCAGTTCAACACTCCAGGTACCCACTGGCTGCGTGCCGAATGGACAGGCGACACAAACGTTTATGCTCTGATCAGCAATATTATCGTCAACACTAACGGGGGATTTTCTCCTGTATGGCTCGACTTGGACGTCATCCCTGACGGAGAAATGGTCTTGAAGGATGAATGGATGGCATTGAAGGTTACCGCAAGAACTACAGGTGGGGTGATCTTCGTCTCCTATTCAAACACAGTACAATTCTCATCCTCAGATGGCTCAGCGAGTCTACCTGGACAATATACTTTTATACCAGCAGATCAGGGTGTGCATATTTTCAGCAACGCATTTCGATTGAGTACACCCGGAAAACAGAACGTAACAGTACAGGAACAGGGCAACCCGGACACCAGCGAAATGGAGGATTTCTGGGTCCTCGACGGCGGAGCAACAAACACAACATCTTTCATAATCGACTCGTCAGCTGTCACAATGCTCAGCAACTTCTGGTATGATGTTACTGTTATTGCATGCGGTAATGGCAGGCTTATAAACACAAATTTCAGTGGAACAGTTTTGTTTACATCTTCAGACCCGACGGCATCTTTCAATATTGGGTCTTACAGCGGCTTTACAAATGGTATAGGCAGACTTTCAGCTCAGGTAAGCATGAAAAGCCCCGGCGAACAAACCATCAGGGTTAGCGACCAGTCCGACACAAACGTTTTCGGAGAAATGAATGTCTTCGTTATGGGAGGAGGGAATTATTACTATGTAAACAATGCTTACGGCTCAGACGCAAACAGCGGGCTTAGCACGAATATTCCGTTTGCCTCCATCCCCCAGGCATATTCGGTTGTCGGGCCAGGTGATGTTATTATTGTCGGTGGCGGAAGTTCTGAGTACACCAACAATATCGTGGTCTCAACGTCGGGAGCTACCGGTCGCTGGATAGGCCTCGTCGGTGACATGGACGGGCTCTACTTCACAAACGGCCAAGGCCCTAGAATCAGGCCCGCAAACGGATTCGGCATACATGCATTAAGCCAGTCATATCTAGCATTCAGCGGCATTGAGGTGTGTAACTGCTCGACAGGTGTCGTAATTGGAAATGGCAGTAATATAGCCATCATTGACAGCGAAATTGAAGAAAACATCAATGGTATTTATTTTTCAGGGGTCACGGACATATCACTGATCGACAACACTATTATTTTCACGACAAATATCGCTATCGAACTTGATACAGGCTGTCACAATGCCCAAATAAAAGAAAACGAGATATGCTATTCATACAATGCTATCCGCATATTGAATTCAACCAATATTATTCTCGCCCAAAACCACATTGGTGATATCAGCTTCGATGCCATCGCATTCAATCAGACAACAACGGGCGAGATTTTCATGAATGAAATCATGGATTGCGGCGGTGTGGGAATTACCATCGACTCCCCCGCCGCATTTACCGCATGGGCAAATATCCACAACAACATCATCTCGGGTTGCAGTGACTTCGCGGTTAAAATTACCGAAGCTGCCACCGGTGTGCAGATCGTAAACAATACAATCGACCTTAACGGTAATGGTGTTGAAATCAACAATAGTGCAAACGTTTTATTGAAGAACAACATCATATCAAGCCAAACCGGTAACGGGGTGCTGGCCTACAGCACCAACGGGCTGGTAGCCTCTTATAACAATGTTTACGGAAACGTTACAAACTGGGCTTTGGCAGCCTCGCCAGGAACAGGATGTGTTTCTGTCATTCCGATGTATGGTGGTGCAGACGATTACCATCTGCAGAGTACCGTTGGCCGTCCGACCAAGACTGGATGGGTAATCGACGGCATAACTTCTCCTTGTATCGATGCTGGAGACCCGATAGACCTTTACGACAAGGAACCCATTCCGCATGGCGGACGTATTGATATGGGCGCCTATGGCAACTCTGAGGAAGCTTCGCTCAGCCCCGGACCTGTCATGCATGACATCATCGTTACACCTCCAATAAACGGAACAATATCACCAAGTGGAACTGTATGGGTTGTGAATGGATCCAACGCTGTCTTTACAATCACACCCGACCCTAACTGGCATATCCTCGACGTTACTATCGACGGAACCAACAGCCTCGGCCCCACCAACAGTTACACTTTTGTCAATGTAACTAACAGTGGCAATTCCATTGGCGCTACTTTTGCCATAGATACATATACATTGAACGTAATCAGCGCATACGGAACGCCTGTACCTTCCGGTCTGACAACAAACAACTGGAATGACTTCATTTCAGCATCTGTGGATACAGTTGTTCCAGACGGCACAACAACGCAATGTGTATCTATTGGCTGGTTCGGGGGAGGCAGCGTTTCGTCCCTGGGTTCTAGCAACTCGATTTCATTTAATATTACAAACAATTCATGGATTACATGGATCTGGCAGACTAATTACTGGCTGGAAACAACCCCATCCAGTTATGGTGCCGTCAATCTGACGAATGCATGGTTCACAAGAGGCAGTAATATTGTCCTGACTGCAACACCCAGCAATGGATTTTATTTCGCAGGCTGGTCCGGCGATATCGCATCACCTACCAATCCCATAAATATTACGATGAACCAGGCGTACAGTTTAACACCCAACTTTGTGCAGATATCCAACTCAATTGTGGTTAACATTGGCGGAAGCGGCTCAGTGAATCCCAGCGGCACGGTATTTGTTGCATACGACGACATGATCAACTTCTCCATAGCAGCCGATCCCAATAGTCACATCACAAGGATTATTACAAACGGCATAGATATCGCCGGTAGTCCCTATTCAGGCAATTCATTTACATTCACCAATTTCGCATGGATGAATATCATCACAGGCGGAACATTTGGTGTCAATTTTGCACCAGACCTCTTTACTTTCGCCGTTACCAGCCCTTATGGTTCGCCTACTCCAGCCGGAATCGAAACAAATACTTACAATACCCTCGTTTATGCCAGTGTCGCAGGGTCCCCAATAACCACAGGGACTACACAATACTTCTGTTACGGATGGACAGGATCAGGAAATGTAACTGGCGGTTCAGGTACAAACTTCAGCTTCAATATAACGGTCGACTCTACCTTGGACTGGTTATGGGCAACCAACTACTGGATGACTACCACTTCAGGCCTTGGCGGCAGCGTTGATATGCCCAGCGGTTGGGTGACGGAGGGAAGCAATCTCTTCATAAATGCGCTACCAACCAACGGGTATTCTTTCAGTGGATGGACCGGTGATTTTGCAACTAATGATAACCCCCTCTTCCTCACTGTTACATCACCAGTTTCAATAACTGCCAATTTCTCACTCAACTCATACGACATCATGACGTGGGTAAACGGGAACGGAAACCTTTCGCCTTCCGGCACTGTCTGGGTAGGCCACGGAAGTAACATGATATTCTCAGTAATACCTGACGCTAATAATCACATTGTGGACGTTACTATCGACGGAACCAACAGCCTCGCCCCCACCAACAGCTACACCTTTGTCAATGTAACCAACGGCAGCCATACTATTGAAGCCACTTTTGCAGCAGACACTTATACGCTCAATATTTCCAGTGTCCATGGAACACCTTTCCCTGAAGGCCTCACCACCAACAACTGGAATGACTTTATATCGGCCTCGGCAGATGCTTTCGTCCCTGACGGCACAACACAGTATGTCTGCATAGGCTGGACAGGGTCTGGAAGCGTACCGGCTTCAGGAAGCAGTAATTCCATAGCTTTCAATATTACAAATAATTCAGCTCTGGCGTGGAATTGGCAGACTCAGTATTGGCTCGATGTTTCTTCGGGCCCAAATGGCAGTGTTGATATTACAAGCGACTGGACCAATGCAGGAGCAAATGCAGTCATAACAGCAACGCCGGCATTTGGTTACCACTTTGCAGGCTGGACCGGGGATCTCCCTCCAGCACAGACAAACGATGCAGTCTTGACTCTCTCCATGACCCAGGCACGATCTATAACCGCCAATTTTGATCTCAGTATCGGGAGTGTATCTATCGTCATTAATCCGACCAATGCCAATGCTATGGGTGCTCAATGGCAAATGACTTCAGGGCCTGACACGGCATGGCATACAAATGGGTTCGTTATTACGGGGGTACCTGGCGATCAGGCCCCTTACACTATTACATTCAATAATGTTGCTGCTTTTACCAAACCTGTCGATATGACCAACATCTCTATCACACATTCCGCCACAACCATAGTCAACGCCACCTACCTTGCAGGAAATATGATTCTAATCCCGGGAGGCACATTCATGATGGGAATGACCGCAAGTACAAACGGACACGAGGTAACACTGAGCGACTTCTACATTGATGTTAAGGAAGTAACTGTAGGTGAATTCCTTTCCTTCTGTACGGACACGGGTAATACAATGCCTGCTGCTCCAACATGGGGATGGACAGACACAAATCTTCCTATGGTTAATGTTTCATGGAATCTTGCCTCTGCATATGCAACCTGGGCAGGGAAACGAATGATTACTGAAGCTGAATATGAATATGTAATGCGCAGTGGCACGGCTAACCAGCTCTATCCGTGGGGCAACACCATAGATACAGGCAACGCGAACTACTTTGGAAATATAGGTCAACCAACCCTCGGAGGAAGTTATCCGCCAAACTCATACGGAGTTTCTGATATCTCCGGAAATGTTTGGGAATGGTGTGGTGACTGGTACGAAGCTCCTCTTTCTGGACCAGTCACAAATCCTACAGGACCGGGAAGCGGACCGTCAAAGGTCTGCCGTGGTGGTTCCTGGGCCAGTTCGCCATTTACCCTGCAATGTGCGCCAAGATATAATATCGATCCTTCCATCGGTTACTCTGATGTAGGGTTCCGATGTGCAGCTACAGCAGCTGGCGGTGGAGCATCTGACAATTCATCTGGTTCCGTTGCCGGAGTTCCTGACTGGTGGATACAGTACTATTTTGGACTCGAAGTCAGTTTCAATCCTAATGCAGACAGCGATTTTGACGGAATGAAAGACAGACAGGAATACCTTGCCGGCACTGATCCCTGTAATTCACATTCATCCCTAAAAGTCAAAGGGATGAATAAGCCTACTGGTCCTGATTTTACAATCCAGTGGACAAGTTCATCAGGCAAGAAATACAGGGTCGAACGCGCATCCAGTCTCACTGGAGGTTTCGCGCCCTTACAGACCAATATAACAGCCACTCCACCATTCAACAGTTTCACCGACAACGACCAAGGCGCTTCGTTCTTCTACAGAATCAAACTGGAATAAGCACAAAATCAGGATTATGCGGAACGATTGACGTAGGATTCACTTCATACCAGATACTACAATGAATTCAATTTACCGGATTCTGATGTCTGATGTTTGCCTGACACTTCTAACGTTTTAATGCCTGAAGACCACCCCTTAACACACCCACATTATAACCTCTTTGACGAAGTAAAAATGCCGACGTTGAACTCTGACGGCCATTTTGGCAATAGCACACATACATGACAGATTTATCAAGCTCAGACATCCTGGTCCGTATATCAGCCAAAGGAATAAACAATGAACCGTGCAAGTGCCCCTGCTTGGCCTCATCTGAATCACGAACATCAATCCACTTTGCTCCTTTTGCGATCTTATCCTGAGCTTCGATGGGCGACATCCAGGTCACCAGGGGTTCCTTGACATAATCATCAAATGTATCTTTGGAAATACGCATGACGATACCATCGGTCTTCATTTTGATGGTTGCATTGCGCTTTGCATTTGAAATGAGAGCTTCCTCACCAAACCCGACAGGTTCATTCAATTCAGCTACTACTTTAGGGACATCGTCATTATCAGACTGTTTCAACACCTCTGCTATCCCGGTTACCAGCAGATAGTAATAATCGCCTTCAGCGCCCTGCTCTATGATCGTCTCGCCTGCCTTGACCTTAACGGTCTCCATCTTGGCAAACATTTCCTCCAGATTCTTTGCCGGCAAATCCCGAAACAACTCGGATTGTCTTATCTTACCCATCAGGGCTGCACTATCAGGTTTGGCAGAATCACCACCTGTAGCTCCACTAAATAATTTTCCGAATATACCCATATCAAATCTCCTGTCTTCGATAAGCTAACCCCGATTACAACATTTCTACAATGTTGAGCAATTGAAAAAAATAGCATAGCAACACCAATATTTGCTAGGAAAAACTTTGACAGGATCATTCGCGCGTGTTAATTAAATAAACGTTATCATAACTTTATGAGCAGAATGCGCATACAAGAAATCGAAATACCTGATGCAGACATCTTCAAGATTCTCCTCGACAATTTCCCTGACATGATCCACTCGATCGATGATGATGGAAACATTGTTTATACAAACAAAAGTGCAGAAGCTCTTCTCAAGTATACGCGAGAAGAGCTCCTCTCAATGAACATACGCCAGATTTATGCAGACGAAATCCTGGAAGCCGTTGAAAAAGGCTTTACAGAGCTTAAAGAACGAGGAGACAAAACAGTAGAAAGCCTTCTTAAAACAAAGGATGGAACCAGAATTCCAGTCGAAATAAGGTCTTTCAGCATATATGATGATGAAGGCCGATTTATACGTACATTCTCCATACTCAGGGATATACGAAAAATCAAGGAGCTCCAGTCCAGTTTGATACATGCAGGGCGACTTGCCGCTATTGGTGAACTCGCATCCGGAGTGGCGCACGATATCAACAACCCCCTGACTGTAATATTGCTATCCAACGAAATGCTTCTCGCCGAAATTAAACGCGCAAAAGAACCTGCATCACTTCCCTTGGAACGGATAGAGATGATGGTAAAAGATATACAGAAAGCATCTCATTCAATACAAAAACTTTCTGATCACCTGCGTAACTTCTCCCGCGGAATGGTCGAAAAACAGGACCTCATCGATTTAAATACGAGCATCACAGATGCATTATTCATCACAAAGAATAAAATCTTATCGTCAGGTGTAGAGGCGATAAATAATGTGGGAAAAGGCCAGTATTATGTGATGGGCTGCTTAAACCACATGGAACAGGTATTCGTCAACCTTATCGGCAACGCATGCGATGCAATGGCAGGAAGACAGCTCCGCCAGCTGACATTGTCGGTAGAATCGGCTGTTCTGGGCGGAATTGAATGCTGG
>MHBM01000306.1:721-25061 GCA_001804885.1 Lentisphaerae bacterium RIFOXYA12_FULL_48_11 | reverse complement strand
GAAATAAATACCGTGCTTGCCCTCTGTGAAGTTGCAGTAATGCACGAAGGCCTTATCCCCGAACCTTCGCTTGGCACTCATTTCTTCAATGATCTGGTCGAAATGGATATGCTGTATATCGCGCTCTATCCCGACAACGAGGACAGTATTTATAACCGTTTGTTTTTTCGTGAAACTGAAAATAAACTGAACCGGCTTCTCCCTGACGCTGACGCATGGTCAGCTGCAGTAAAAGTTTTTGACTCCATTGCTGTAGGATCTGAAAAACGAATTCTATTAAATGCCAATGTCCTGGAGCAGAAATGCATCTGCTACCTGGGGTAAACCAGCAGGCTGTGCGTCCTTCCATGAAGAAGCCGGCAGAATGTTTTGTTACATGCTTCCCGGGTAATACCTGACAATAGGAGAGCTAATTGCTCGTCACTCTTGAAATCCAGTACTGAAACCTTTACATTGAGTATATAGAGGAGATTATGGCAACAGAAGAGAAGAACAATTCAGGCGAACCGGAACAGGTCGAAGTTGTTAAGAATGGCAGTACAGGAGGAGAAAAGAGAATCGTCCTTGCCCGTGATGTTCTCCCGCAAAGCCTTCCGATAATTCCGCTGAACAGCCGCCCGGTCTTTCCCAAAATGACCGTACCTATGATCATAGACGACAATAACATCAAGAAAATGCTTCTTGATACGGCCAAATCCCAGACAAAATATGTCGGCCTCGTATTACTTAAGAAAGAACAACCGGATGAACAAAAAGAGGATCCGCAACCCGAATTATACAATATCGGAGTAATAGCAGAGATTCTCCAGACCGCACAGCTCGCGCCCGAGGCCCCGATCCAGGTGCTGCTCGGAGCCATGGAACGATTCTCAATCCGGAACATCATACACAGGAAACCATATATCCTCGCCGGCGTAGATTACATAATGGAAACAGATATGGCCGGCAATGAAGAACTTAAAGCTTACTCGCTCTCGGTAATAAAAAGCATAAAAGACCTTATCCAGCTTAACCCCATCCACAAGGAGGAATTGAGCCTGTTCATGTCCCGTTCGAATCTTTCCGAGCCAGGAAGACTGGCCGATTTCGCAGCGGCACTCACTACCTCCAACGGAAAGGAACTGCAGGAAATACTGGAAACAAACAGCATCAGGGAAAGGCTGAGAAAAGTCCTTATTCTCCTCAAAAAGGAAATAGATATCTCCAAGATACAGGTCCAGATAAGCAAGCAGATAGACGAAAAACTCACCAAGCAGCAACGTGAATTCTTCCTACGCGAACAACTACGCGCCATCAAGAAAGAACTTGGTTTGGAAAAGGAAGGCAAGGAAGCTGAAGTTGAACGGTTTGAGAAACGCCTGAAAGATCTCAAACTTACGAAAGAGGCAAGCGAGCGTATAAACGAAGAACTGGAAAAAATGCGGCTCATAGAACCAGCATCGCCGGAATTCAACGTAACCCGCAATTACCTGGACTGGCTGACAATCCTGCCATGGGGCGTATTCACGAAAGACAGCTATGACATCAAAAAAGCTCACAGGATACTGAACAGAGATCACTATGGCCTTGAAGATGTTAAAGACCGTATACTTGAATTTCTTTCTGTCGGTATCCTCAAGGGTAATATTTCCGGATCAATTCTCTGCTTTGTAGGTCCGCCTGGCGTCGGCAAGACATCCATCGGCCAGTCCATCGCTAAAAGTATTGGACGTAATTTCTACCGATTCTCCGTGGGAGGGATCCGTGACGAAGCCGAGATCAAGGGCCACCGCCGCACATATATAGGCGCCCTGCCGGGAAAATTCATACAGGCAATGAAAACATGCAAAAGCTCAAACCCGATCATCATGCTGGACGAAATTGACAAGATCGGCGCAAGCTACCAGGGCGATCCAGCATCCGCCCTGCTGGAAGTGCTTGACCCTGAACAGAATAAGGATTTCCAGGACCATTACCTTGACGTTCGGTTCGATCTATCCAATGTTTTCTTTATCTGTACAGCCAACCAGCTGGATACCATTCCCCGCCCCCTGCTTGATCGTATGGAAGTAATAAAACTTGCCGGTTATATACTACAGGAAAAATTGCAGATTGCGAGGAGGTTCCTGATCCCAAAGCAACTCCTGGCACACGGGGTAAAAAAGGATCAGATAAAAATCACCGATGATGCGCTCACGGAGATTATCGTTGGCTATGCCAGGGAAGCCGGCGTACGCAGCCTTGAAAATCACATTAAGAAAATTATCCGGAAGTCGGTTAAGAAAATTGTGGAAAAGAAGGCTCGTAAGTTCACTATCGGCCGTAGAGAAGTTTCCGCTCTTCTGGGGAAGAAAATCTTTACAGATGATCATTATTACAGGAAGCCTCGAGTGGGCGTTGTCATGGGGCTGGCATGGACCAGCATGGGCGGCGACACATTGTATATCGAGGCTACGAACGTACAGACCGGGAAGTCCGAATTCAAGCAGACTGGCCAGCTCGGCAGCGTTATGGTGGAATCATCCGAGATTGCATATACCTACGTCAGGTCTTTCTTGGACAAGGACAAACAGGCAAGGGAATTTTTCAAAACCAATTTCATCCATTTGCACGTACCTGCGGGTGCCACTCCGAAGGATGGCCCCTCGGCAGGCATAACTATGGCCGTTGCACTCTATTCGCTGGCCCTTAAAAAGCCATTGAAGAAAATGGTAGCAATGACAGGAGAATTGTCACTTACCGGACGGGTAATGCCTATCGGGGGCCTGAAAGAAAAAACCATAGCCGCTAAACGGGCAAAAATTACATACCTGATCTTCCCGGAAGAAAATAAGAAAGACTTCGACGAACTTCCGGCCCATATACGAAAAGGCTTGAAGCCCTCCTTTGTTGCCACTTTCAGCCAAGTAGTTAAACTCTGTTTCTGAAAAATCCCCAATAAGCCTCAGAACTCGACGTTTTGATGGCATTTGGCCTGCTTATTTCTCTGGCACAATGAAGAAGTCCGTATTGATAATCAAATTGGGGTATGCCGAAACACTGGTAAATGAAGACGGTTTCACTCCCAGCCTGGGTGATGTTTTCCGCCATACAGTATTACTTCATCACTATTCCAATGACAGGGTAACCTGGCTGACAAGCGCATCTGCAATCCCCCTGTTAAAGGACAATCCATATATTGAAGAACTTCTTGTCTATGGGGCAAATACTGCCGAAGAACTGGCCAAAAGGCACTTTGATGAGGTGCTCTGCCTTGAAAAAGCCTCTACAATCTGTAATTTGGCAAAATCAATTGACGCAACGCGATTTCTTGGGTTCAACTGGACCACAAATGGTAATGGAGCACTTCCCGGTGCAGAAAGTGCCCTTGATATAGCCAATGGAAAGGATCATTTCCTCCCTATTCAAGCCCTGCTCTACCAGATGGTTGGCTCTTACTGGCATGGTGAGAACTACATTCTTGGTTACCAGCCAAAGGAATCGGAACCCTACGATGTCGGCCTGAATATCCATGTCGGATCCAAATGGCCAACAAAGAAATGGCCCCTTGAACACTGGAAAGACCTTGAACAACTCTGTGTTGCTCACGGTCTGAAAGTCAAATGGCAGGAAGGTAACACCAATCTTGAAAAATACATGGATTGGATAAATGCAGGCAGATTGATTGTAACCTGCGACAGCCTTGGCATGCACCTTGGCCTTGCGATGAAAAAGAAAGTAATAGCCCTGTTTGGCCCAACATCTTCAGATGCAATTTACATGTACGGGCGCGGGGTGATTCTTACCGCAGAATGGGCATGCGGGAACGCTCCATGCATGAAACCAAAATGCAGTCAAAATGGCGAATGCATGGCTGAAATCAATCCAAAGATTGTTGCCAGAACCATTATAAATTTGATCAACGGTCTTAAAGGAAATAGCGATGGAACACAGCTTAAACTGCGGGCTGCATAAAGCAGGGAATAGCTGGCAGAATTCAATGTTCATTCTGTAAGTTCGGGGTTCACAGCATGAATACAAGCGCATTGGCAGTATCGACATTGGCCGAAGAAAAAGTTCCTTTATTCGTTGCACATGGAAACCTTGTATCCCTGCCGGAAACATTCAATTATATAGGCGTGTTCTTGTCCTTTCGTTGCCCCTATTCCTGCTCGTACTGCATCAACCGGTTCGGGGAAACAGCAAAACTTCAGCGGCGGGAGTTGTCGGCACATAAATGGATTGATTTTTTTTCCAGGCTTTCATGCAGGGATGTACCCGTAACTTTGCAGGGCGGTGAACCCGGAATGCATCGTGATTTTATTGAAATCGTCAAGGAAACAGCAAAGTTTCATCATGTAGATATACTCACCAATCTTGCATTTGACCTGGAAGAGTTCACCCGAAAGATTGACCCCTCGGCAATAAACAGGGATGCGCCATATGCTCCAATCAGGGTCAGTTATCATCCGGAACAATTCCATCTTGATGATATAATCCGGAAAGTAAAATACCTCATGGATGCCGGTTTCCGTGTTGGCGTTTATGGAGTAATGCATCCGCTTCAAATTACCGCAATCAATCATGCCAAGACTGTTTGTGCAGATCTTGGCATCGATTTCAGAACAAAGCCATTCCTGGGCAAATACTACGGCACAGTCTATGGAGATTTTGCATATTCCGATGCCTGTTCATCGGAAAAAAGAAAAAGATGTGAATGTGCCCCTTCTGAACTGCTTATCGCGCCTGACGGCTTTGCTTACCCTTGTCACCACAACCTCTACAACGGAGTTGACCACGTAGGACATGTCGACGATCAGACTATCAGTTTTTCAGATGAGTTCAGGCCCTGCAGCTATTATGGCCACTGTAATCCATGCGATGTCAAAGTGAAGAACAACCGCTTTCAGCAGTTCGGTCACGTGTCCGTCAGAATTCGCTCCGTTTCCTGACCATAAGAACCAGCTACAGTGTTTCAAGCTACTTACAGTCACTCAGCTGTACCAGAATGTCCAGTATCTCAAGCCGGATTGCATCAGCAATGGAACGGTCTTTTGGCTCATCCCACTTTAATTTGTCTGCCCCGTCAGCATTCAGTACCCTGTCTGCGGCTTCAGTCAGTAACCTGGTTGCCCTCTCAATAAGTGGATCATCTTTACCAGGTTCTTTGACTGCCGCAATTTTGTCATGGAGCATGACAAGATACTCGTAGTCCTCAACACTTTCCCGGATAGCCTCCATGTGTTTGGCAGATGTTATGGATGTCCCGTCAAGAAACAGCGGCGTATACGAGGAGCCGCCACGCATTTCGTATTCGTTCCAGGATGATCCCCCGCCCGAGTCGCCGAACGCCCAGAAAAAACTGGAGCCCGCTCCCTGTTGCCAGCATGTCCACGCCTGAAGGCGGTGGTATGCATATGGATCAAGCGATCGGACAGGCCCGCTGCATGAATAAAAAGCAAGCTCTGTTCCCGCAGCGCGACGCTGCGCATAGTACTCTCGGAATGCTGGACCACCGGTAAGCATCATGGGACGGTTCGGGCAAAGCACATGACATAGAGCCATCATATTCTGATTGGCCTTGGATGGGTCCTGATGTGTCGGATCTTCCCATATCTTTACACCAGTGTTGGCAGCACGGATGGCCTTGGCCCAGGGAATGATGACGCTATCAAGTCTTGCATCGTGCGGTTCATCCACAAGAAGTATCACAAGCTGTTCCGGCTTCAACCCGCGTTTCTGAGCATGGCCTGACCAGAACGTTATCCATTCGCCTACTTTTCGCCCAAACTCAGGCATCCCATTACTTGTACCGTCAAAACTTTCACCTACAGCTGCAAACACACAGTACTGCCGCGCTTTGGGCCAGCGTGACAACCAGCGGTCAAATCTGACCGTATCGCGATTTGACGGCAGAACTGCGGAACTTGCCCACGGCGAATCCACAAAGTGTTCACGCAGATGTTTGATTACTGCTTCCCTATTCTGAGGAGTAATCTCATAGTGTGATTCTCCATCCGTATAATCCCATCCTCCAACGTGCAACCTTGGAGCATCTGGAAACCGCAAAGAAACCACACGCAGAACTACAGGTATATTTTTGTGCAAAGTGTTGCCTGATAACAATATATCAAATTTATATATTCCTGGAGCTATATCAACTGGATGGAATGTAAGCCAAATCTGTCGAGTTAATCCTGCAGATGCCTTAACCAGATACTTGCCAGCCTCATATTTTGCTTCAGGCAATGCTGCAACTACCGGCTTGCCATTTTTTGTATCAGTCCAGACTGCCTCATGCATACGGATACATGAAGCCGGCAGTCCCGGCGGTACATTTGAAAACTTCAGTGATAGCGTTACAGTCTGCTTGTCGGCATTGGCAATATTTAATGCAGCTGAACGATATTCGTTCAGCATCATAGCCACGTTAACCGCAGCTGATGCGTCACGTGGTGGCGGTTGTGTGAGTGAAAGCGGGTCCCAGGGATTGGCTGACCACACGGTCAGCGGTTCTGCACCCTGCGCGCGCCATAACTCTGCCTGTGCGCAGAAAATCCTCTCATGAAGATAATTCAGAGGAAGAACAGTGCGAAAATCTTTGCCGTACTGTCGGGATAATTTCGGGATATCCTGTTCTATTGCCGTCAGCTCTGTAGTGAGCTTATGCTGGGTGTCAGCTTTACGTACGGAGCGTAAATCATCCCTCAATCTGCGCTCAACAGCAAGATGTGCACGATAGGCAGCTGCATTCGTGACGCTGTCACCAGCGAACGGAATCTTCAGATATTCCTGATCCCCCTTGTAAATCTCGACCTCATCCGCAAATATGAATGGACTGCCAGGCGCGATGATAAACAGTACATAACGACCGTGTGTGCGAAGCTCGTCCGTCCAATAGCGGTATACGGCATACTTCTCACGGGGTGGACCTCCGCGCTTAGCATCAAGCCCAGCCAGTTCGCCTGCACAAAAGAAATTAGCACCGTCATCGCTGCAAAGAATCGTGACACCGAGCGGCCATTCTACGCCTGCTGTTCCAGCCGCTGTATTGAATGAAGCACCCCTGATTGGCTGCACTGCGCCCAGGTCTATTGTAATTGTGGCCCATCCTGTATTCTGCCAGCCAACAGTAGACTTCTGTGTCCAGAAATATCCCTTTGAATAATTACCATCGGTCAGCTGTATCTTATCATCAGGATCGGTACAGTGCGTATAAGTTGGTCTCGGATCCAGTTTGTAAGGTCGTCCCAGAGCAATGTTCTCGCCGGGACGTTGAATTTCAGCGGCGGTAAAAGCCAGCTGCGAAAAGACGAATAGTGATAAGAATGAAAACTTAATTTGCATTGTGCAACCAACCGTAATCCTCTTCCCTGAAGAAAACAAGTCGGCTGTCGCATATTATTTTAAGCTTATGACCCAGTTAATCCCGACTTGCAATTTGTATTCAAATTATAAGGTCGGCTTCAGTATTTTAGACTGATCTCTGCAAGGCCAATCAAAGATATAAGTAGTTTATAAGAAACTATTTGTGATAACAGAGGTAAGCACTGTCAGTGATGAAAGAGCGCCGAGCTCCCCTTCTTAATCATGAGGGAAAGAACCGATATGTCGGCAGGCGTTATGCCTGGAATTCTTGCCGCTTCACCCAAGCTTCGTGGCTGGACGCGCAGGAATTTTTCTTTAGCTTCGTGCTTGAGCGCTTGTATTCTGGAATAATCCATCCATGCCGGTATCAAATCTTCATCTCGCTCTTTCGCCTTTATTGCATGACGCTCTTCCTGATCAATATAACCTTCGTATTTAATCCTGATTTCAACCTGGCGTTTTACTTCGGCAGATAAATCATGATTCGCCTTTGACAAGTCATCATAACAAACATCTGAACGGCATAATAACTGTGCAAGACTATGCGGACCCTCCCGTTCAGATTTCATACGAGTAATTTCTTGTTCAATATCAGCCATCAGGATTTCCGTATCGCGTAGATATTCCGGCGATACCATAGCGATTTCTCTGGCATAAGGAAGAAGGCGGAACTTAGCGTTATCTTGCCGCAATAACAACCTTCTTTCAGCTCTGGAAGTAAACATCCTATAGGGTTCATCTGTGCCTTTAAGAACTAGATCGTCTATCATTACCCCGATATATGCCTCATGACGCTTTAAAACAAATGGTGGCTTTCCGCACAACTTATTAACAGCATTAATACCAGCCATAAGTCCTTGCGCGGCAGCTTCTTCATATCCAGTAGTGCCATTTATCTGTCCCGCAAGGTACAAGTTCTCAACAAGTTTTGACTCCAAGGTATGATATAGTTGAGTGGGATCAGAAAAATCGTATTCAATACCATAAGCCCACTGTAAAATCTTTGCCTTTTCTAATCCTGGTATCGAGTGTATCAAATCAGTCTGCACATCCTCTGGGAGGCTGTTAGAAATGCCATTTGGATAAACTAAATTTGTACCCCTTCCCTCCGGTTCTATAAAAACATGATGGCGCTCTCTATCTGGGAATTTAACAATCTTATCTTCAACTGAAGGACAATACCTCGCTCCGATGCCTGTAATAACTCCACCATAAAGAGCACTTTTTTGCAGATTAGATCTAATGATATCATGTGTGTGCTTTGTAGTATGGGTCAAATAACAAGGCAACTGCTCACTTCCTGGCTGCCATGGCATCGTCAGATTTAGAGGATGTTCCACGTGGAACATCCCATTGGTTTCGTTGGTTCCGTCCAGTTGTTCCACGTGGAACAACTGGCCTTCATGACCTGCTTCCCAGGAAAAGAAAGCCGGAGGATATTCTCCAAGCTGAATAGCCATTGCTCCATAATCCAGACTATTCTTATCCAACCGGGCGGGCGTTCCCGTTTTCAGTCTGGCCATTCTAAAGCCAAGATCAACTAATGACTTTCCCAGTTCATTGGCCGATGGCTCCATAAACCTGCCACCGGGTGTCGATTTCTTACCCACGTGTATTAAACCCCTCAGAAATGTTCCAGGGGTAAGCACTATAGCCTTAGCTAATATTTTGCCGTTCTGACAAGTCTCAACGCCGTTAGCACGCGCATTAAGCACGCATAAGCCTGTTACCTGATCCTCTAAAATGGTCAGATTTTTAATATTTGACAGGACCATTTGCATACGCTCGGCATAGCGTTCTTTGTCTACTTGAACTCTTGTTGCCTGAACTGCTGGTCCTTTTCTTGTATTAAGTGTTCTAAACTGAATACCAGTATAATCAGTATTGATACCCATCTCGCCGCCAAGAGCATCGATCTCGTAAACCAAATGTGATTTAGCAATTCCGCCTACTGAGGGATTGCAGGACATCCTGGCTATACTGTTTTTTGTCAGCGTTACGAGCGCTGTGCGTGCTCCCATTCTGGAAGAGACTAGGGCAGCCTCACATCCAGCATGACCACCACCTACAACTATAACATCAAAATATTCGTTCATTTCCCTATACAAAATCTTCCGAAAATGTTGTCCAGCAATGATTTATCATAATTTTTTCCAGTGATAATACCTAGACTCTCGATTGCACTTCGCAGTGTAGATATAGCTGGGACAAGAAGTTCTTCGTTGCTTTGGGACAACACTTTAAGAATGCTGTCTACCTTATTTATAACATCTTGTAAAATATGATGATGACGCTCTGATATTACTGCATGAGGTGATCCAGTCGTTGTTATATCCAGCTTTTCTATTAAGGCTTCTTTGAGTTTATCGACACCCAATCCTTTTATAAGACTGGTTGTAACACTTGTAAAACTGGTAAAATCTTCCGGGCTTATTCTTGAACCGAGATCCGATTTATTAAGTAAAATAATACATTCTTCCGGATCAAAATTCTTCAACTGCGATATATCACTGCTGTCCAGCTCTTCGGAGCTGTCATATATAAAAAGATTTAAATCCGCTTTCTTAATCAGAGCCTGCGCACGTTGAATACCCTCACGTTCAACAATGTTTCTCGCGTCACGTAATCCTGCCGTATCCACCAGCCGCAAGGGGATTCCATTCAGGATAAATTCCTCTTCAATGCTATCACGCGTTGTTCCTGGTTCCTCTGTAACAATCGCGCGATTGTTACCAAGCAGGCAATTCAACAGCGTTGATTTCCCAACGTTAGGTTTTCCTGATATGACAACCAGAGCACCTTCACGGATAAGGTGACCTTCCTCCCATGTTGAATACAATTCATCAAGCAACTTTCTTGCTTGTGTAATTTCATTTATCGCTCCCTCCAGGAGACAGGATGGTAAATCCTCTTCGGGAAAATCAAGGCTTGCCTCAAGATCTGCCGCCGCATTTATAAGAGAGTCATATATATCTGCAATAGAAGAACTTAGGCGACCTTCCAGCTGTTCCATCGCGGCTTCAGCCGCCCTGTCTGAACGGGCCATAATCAGATCTGCCACTGCCTCTGCCTGAAGAAGGTCTATTCGCCCGTTCAGAAATGCGCGCTTGGTGAATTCTCCTGGCTCTGCAGAACGGGCCCCGGCATCAAGCACTGCACGGAGAATCCGCTTTGCACATGCTCGTCCACCATGTCCCTGAAATTCAACAACATCTTCTTTTGTGTAACTGTGTGGTGCGCGGTAGATAAGAAGTATTACTTCATCAAGATCACATATGCTTCCATTCCGGCGTGCCCCGACAAAACCATGAACAAAAGTTCCTGCCGGACGCATGGATGGAGCAACGCCCGATCCCCTGAAGATTCTATCGGCAATCTGAAGGCTCTCGGGACCGGAAACCCTGATAATGGCAATTCCGGCTTCACCTGGTGCAGTAGAAATGGCGGCTATCGTGTCTTCTTTGCTCTTCATGATGAGGCTTGAAGATAATGCCGTATGGTAACATCGGCAAGGTGATTCTGAAGGTGTTCGGCTTAACCCGACTTTCGCAGAAAGTCGGGCTGAGAGTGAAAAGCTTAAAATAATGTTGAGCGATAGACATACTAATCATATGCTTGGATTAACAGCTGTGAACAATTGACGTCTTAAAATGAATTTTCTGCAGCGTGCGCTGTCACAGAGCATCTTCAATGGCCGGGTCCGCTCGCCAACGGGATTTGGGGCAGGCAGGGACAGCCGACCTTGCAGAACAAAAACTGTACAAACAGGGAATCAATACCAAATGAATACCATCAAAACAAAAACTCTAAGTCGCAGGCAATTCCTTGAGCGCTCCATAGCCGCCAGCGTGGTATGTGCCACGGCAAGTTGCATCTCAAAACCGGCCAGATCCCGGCCAATAGGCGCCGCCGAAGATATTCGTGTCGCAGTTATAGGCTGCGGCAGCACCGTTGGTAACGGAGGCAAAGGCCGATATCACATAAAGAATTTCACAAATATGAAAGGCGTACGCCTAGTTGCGCTTTGCGATCCAGACGAAGCACACCTTAAGCGCGAAGTTGAGTCATTAAGTAAGGTTGGCAAGAAAGTCGATGTCTATAAGGATTTCCGCAAGCTTCTTGAAAGAAACGATATTGATGCTGTCTGTATTGCTGCACCCAATCATTGGCATTCCCTCATGACCATCATGGCAGTTCAGGCAGGTAAGAATGTTTATGTTGAGAAGCCGCTTTCCCACAATGTCTGGGAAGGTCGAAAAGCCGTAGAAGCGGCTCGCAAATATGACCGTATTGTTCAGCATGGTACACAGAGCAGGTCGGAAATCGGCACCAGAGAAGCCATTGAATATATCAAAGCCGGAAACCTCGGCAAAATCCTGGCCGTACACGGTGTCTGTTACAAACCTAGAAACAGCATAGGAAAAGTGACCGGCCCGCAAAAGCCGCCGGAGACCATCGATATGGATTTATGGACCGGCCCAGCTCCGATTAAACCTTTAATGCGCACAAATCTTCATTATGACTGGCACTGGTTCTGGGATACCGGCAATGGAGAGATCGGCAACCAGGGCGTTCACCAGATGGATCTTGCACGCTGGGCTTTGGGCGAAAATTGTCTTCCCAGAAGAGTTCTCAGTATCGGCGGCCGGTTTGGCTATGATGACGACGCAGAAACACCGAATACCCAGATCGCCTTCTTCGACTACGAAAAAGCCCCCTTGATATTCGAAGTACGCGGCCTTTCCCGCCAGAAGGGTATGACCGCCATGGATTACTACCGCTCAACCTCCATCGGTTTTATCGTTGAATGCGAGGGCGGTTATTTCTCCGGTAACAACGGTGGATGGTTCTATGATAACAAGGACACAAGAATCAGGCAGATAAAGGGCGGGGGATCAGAAAACCATCCAAAGAACTTCATAGACGCTGTGCGCAGTGGTACAAAGAAAGACCTGAACGCGGACATTCTCGAAGGTCACATATCAAGCGCACTTTGTCATATAGGTAACATTTCACATAATCTGGGCAAAGAAAAGGACCTCGGAATAATTACAGAAAGCATAAAAGGGAATAAAGCTTTCACAGAAACTTTTGGCCGCCTCCAGCAACATCTGGCTGCACATGAAGTTGATTTAAATAAGGATAAACCCATGCTGGGTGCATGGTTGGAAATCGATCCGGCAAAAGAGCAATTCACGGGCGAACTTGCTGCAAAAGCCAACCCTATGTTAACCCGTAATTATCGCGCTCCTTTCGTGGTTCCGGATGTGGTCTAGGTGTTTTGAACCGAATAATCGATAAAAAGGGATTTGTTATATGAAACAACTCGAAAGATTTTCGCTGGGAATGGGTGACCGATTCGCGCACGAAGGTAAAGCACAACTGCAGGCAATTGTAGAAGCAGACAAATCAGGTATTAATCTGGTTCCTGTTTGGAATAAGTCCAACCGCGAACACACTATAATCAAATCAAGGCCTGATGATGTCAGGGTGGAGGCGAATACCGCGGTGCAAGGCCTCGCATGGAAGGGCTCATATTACGTGGATGCAGACCATATCGGACTTGCAACGGTTGATAATTTCATTTCTGCATGCGATTTCTTTACACTCGATGTCGCCGATTTTACCGGGAAATCCGCCCCGGGAAGTGAAATAGAACAGTTTGTAAAAGAGCAGGGGAAGTATTGCGGCTCGCTTGCCATTCCAGGAATACCGGCACCTTTTGAAATTACCGATGATTTGCTTCACCGTGCAGCTGCCAAGTTCCTTCTTTCCATCAAGGAAGCCGGCCGGATTTACCGTCATATCCGTGAACGCAAAGGCGACAACTTTGTTACCGAGGTTTCCGTCGACGAAACAGATACGCCCCAGAGCCCGATAGAACTTTTTCTCATCCTTGTCATGCTTGCCCGTGAGGGTGTTCCGGCTCAGACAATCGCCCCGAAATTTACAGGTCGGTTCAATAAGGGCGTGGATTATGTGGGTAATCTCGTACAATTCGAAAAAGAATTCGACGAGGACCTCGCAGTCATCTCGTTCGCGGTTCGTGAACTGGGATTCCCGGCCACTCTCAAATTGAGTGTACATTCCGGGAGTGATAAATTTTCTCTCTATCCGATAATTAACCGGCTGACCAAAAAGCACAAAGCCGGCCTGCATCTCAAAACAGCCGGCACAACCTGGCTTGAGGAAGTTATCGGTCTTGCCGAAGCCGGAGGTGAAGGCTTGCTGATCGCACAGGAGATTTATGCGCGTGCCTATCCACGTGCGGTAGAACTGATTACACCTTATGCCCCAGTGGTCGATATCGATGTCTCGCGGCTCCCTGCACCGGACAAAGTTGCAAAGTGGTCATCAAGCGATTTCGTGGCAACCTTGAGACACGACCAGTCCTGTGCTCAATACAATCAACAGTTCCGACAGTTTATCCATGTTTCATTCAAGATAGCTGCGGAGCTGGGAACCCGTTACACTGATGCCCTTAAGAAATATTCTGATGTTGTTGCGCGAAATGTCACAGGCAATCTGTTCTCGCGGCACATTATGCCTCTGTTCAGATAAGAGTGACTGTTTCGTGATCTTGATTTTGCAATAGGCATATAATGACCGGCACCAGGAGAAAACCATCCATGTTAATTCCAACCATTATAATGGCGATACTTGCTGTTGGACTGCTCTACATTGGCTACCAGAAAGGAGGCGGTCAACATATCACAGGCTTGAAATCAGCTTTTGCACTGACATGGACAACCCTTCCTCTTCTTGTTTTTGCTTTTATCGTGGCAGGAATGGTTCAGGCTTTGGTTCCTGCCGAATTAATCTCAAAATGGGTAGGGGCTGAATCCGGCTGGCGTGGATTATTTATAGGAACCGTTGTCGGAGGATTTGCACCGGGTGGTCCTTATGTGAGCCTCCCAATTGCGGCCGGACTGCTCAAGTCAGGCGCCGGGATGGGAACAATGGTAGCTTTCATGACGGGCTGGTCACTCTGGGCTGTAGGTCGGTTACCAATGGAAGTGGGAATACTAGGCTGGCAACTCACGCTTGTTCGCCTTGCCAGCACGTTCTTTTTCCCGCCCATAGCCGGCCTGATTGCAAATTACATAGCCCAGGTAACAAAATTACACTCCTAGTTCTCCTAGCCATCCGGCAATAAGTCTTTGTACAGCCAGCCCAAACAACGCCAGGAGGTAAGCACCTTCCATTGTCAGTGCAATAGGCAAATAACGGAAAGCTTTTCCTTTTCTCACAAATTCAGCAAAAGTCAGCATCACTACCATTATAACAAGATCTACCAAGATGGAGCCACCTGACAACAGTGTGAGAAAAATTCCAATACCAGCTAAAACACCAATGCCCGCAAAAACCGCGGTATTCCTCAATCCCATTACTTCGGGCAGGGGATTGCGTGCCTGGCTCCAGAGCAACGCCATGGATCCACCGATATACGACAGATAAAATACGGCATGACTGAAAAGTTCATCCCAGAATCCCATGGCCGAAGCCAGTCGCCAGGAAAGACGGGACATGGCGTTGATTGGCTCATGAACACCCATTGATATGCCCAACAGGCAAACAGACACCATAAACATCGTTATCGGCCACCTCGCATCTTTACGACCCTGTTCCAGAATCCACATAATGTTAAACGTGATCACAACGGTGGCAGGCAGAACTACCAGAAGAGAAAATATCTCCCGCCACCTCACAAACTCTATTGAACCCGGACCATTTTTCATTATATTCAATTCGAGATTCAAACCCGCCAGAAGCACAACAAAAGCCTGCGCCAACGTGGTAAAAACCAGACGACGGACGATCTTTTCTGATTCTTCGTTCTCTGACAACATCACGACTGACCTTTCTAAATTTACGGATTAAATCTCAATGGTATCTTGCCAGAATTGAGATTCCTCTCAAGGCCCTGAATGACAAGTCCTATGTTCAAATCCTATCGGTTCTTCCAGTATTCAGGATCTCGATGTAAGTGCATGATTGCCATGATGACGATCTTGTCAGGCATCTCTCTGAAAAGGACACCAACGGAAACGTCTTTGTAAGGCACTGTTGGACATTGAGTTCTACTACAGGATACAGATGAGAATTTAGAAGAATACGATTAACGGCGTCTTGTACTACTGCTAGAAATCGCCTGCCGAGATCTGATTGTTGGGCCTCGTAATATATCGCCGTATCAATCATTTCAGATTCGGCATCGGGATGGAACTTAACAACCTTCATACGAGTGACGCGTAAGCTTTGGCAAAGACGGTCTCTGCATCGCGGAGTTTCACCGCGCCGCGATCGATTTGTATACACCGCAGACGTATTTCATTTTTCCATTTTGCCGACAGTTCTGGTACTTCCGTCAGGTCGAGGCTTTCGATCAACTTCTCGGCAACCAAAGCCCTCAATGCAGGGGGCAGATCCAAAGCTTCAGATACAACCTTTTCGGCAGTAATATTCATGTGACAATAGTACCTTTTCTACTTCTGTAATCAAGTACGGTTTTCTTAATGATTCGAACGTTACACGTGAAGCGACCCACGAAGCGGAGTAGCTTCAACGTGCTGATTGACTGCTTGGTTGTTCTCCTCCAGCGATGACCTCTGAGTAGAATTGCTCTGGTACCTTCTATACGAGCGAGGGGCTGGGTCCCATGCAGCCGAACATTAATCCGCCGCGACTTCTGCTTGTCTGCCTATTGTGCGTGCCTTCGCAATCCGGTCTGACAACAACCAGTTCATCATTGGGCCGGCCAGTATGGAGGTCACCAACGCCATGACGACGATGGCCACAAAGATGCGGTCGTCGATCACCCCGGCTGACCGGCCCACACCGGCAAGGATGATGCCTGTCGCCCCACGGGCGTTTAACCCAAAAGCAATAGCCCAAGCATCGCGGTCTATGGGCATCCCTGCCATCTTAGCGCCCAACAGCACTCCGAAGAGTTTGCTGGCCAGAGCAACAACTAAAATGATCAATACCAACAACCAATCGAAATTTGTGATATAATTCGTGGTCATGCCCATCGAAATAAAATAGATAGGCGCGAAAAAACTAAGCGAGAACTGCGTAATTACGTTGTGGGCCTCCCGGTGTTCATCGCCTTGCCCACCTAACGCAGCACCAACTAGAAAGGCACCCAGGAATGCGTGGATACCGAGGCCTTCCGTAATACTGGCTGCTATCAGGACAACCAAAGCGGATATAGCGATAAAGCCGCTCGGCCAGCTTACATGTCTTTTCAGCCACCGTAAAGTGCGTGGTCCCAGCCAACGTCCTCCCCCTAGGATTAGGACGAACACAAGCGCAACCAGTGCGATACTCATAGGCAGGCTGGTAGCGCTTGCCGAGCCGGACGGGGCGATGTCGCTCAAGATGATGGCAAACAACGTCCAGTTGACCAGGTCATCCACGATAGTGGCCGTCATGCACATGGTTCCGATGCCGCCGTTAAGCAAGCCCAGATCCATCAGAATCCGGGCGAGCACCGGGTTGGCCGAATTAGCTAGGTTCATGCCAACGAACAGGGCGAACGCGAAAAAGTGGGCTTGAACCGCCTCACCCCAGAAATCGTGAGGCAAAGCATAAACCAAGACCACACCCGCCGCAATTGGCACCACCGTTCCGACCAACCCAATCAGGGCAGCTTTCCGCCCCAATTTCTTAAGGTCAGAAACATTCGTCTCCAAGCCGGCAATGAAAAGGAAGAACAACATACCCAGCTTGATGGAGGCATCACGCATTACCGTCACGTTGGCCGAGGACTTGAACAGCCACTCAAACAGGCCGGGCGCCAGCAGACCAAAGATGGTCGGCCCCAAAATGATGCCGCCAATCATCTCGCCCAGTACGGCCGGCTGCTTAATCCGGCGCATGAATTGCCCGAATATCAAGGCAAAGCCCAACATCACCGAGATTTGAAGCGCAAACTTGACAAAGTCCTGTGAAGTCATGGTCTTTCCTCTCAGAAAATCAACTTCCTAATGTCTCCGCCACTATGTGCTGCCTAAAACAGTCCATCCTCCGAACTTGTGGATGAGCAACAACGATTCCCAACGAACAGTCGTCCTCTCCATCCATAATGCCATCCATTTTAGATCAATGCCAAGGTCTGACAAGAATCAAATAGAAATCGGGATTTAACAAACAGGAGTACCCCATTTACCGCTGGTAAATCGGCATGAAGTGGTGATTTACGGAAAGACTCAAGATTGCAAGCGCCGTGCTGTATGTCTTGGACATGCCTTCTTCACCATGCCCCTGCCAGAACCCTTCACCCTTCTGTTCTGCCAGCAGAATGTTTTCCACCTTCTGGCGTGCCTCCTTGCCAAGATCGCTGCCGCGCTGGTACATCCCCTGTGTATAGTAATATGTCCCGTAGTAGAAATATCTCTGCGACGGCTCAATCTTCTGCTTTTTCAGCCAGTCAACAGTACCTTTCAATTCCAGGGACTCATATTCACCACAAATCTGGAGAGCCAGCAGACCTTCTGAAGCAGTTGAATATGTCGGGCCGCCACCCGGTTCATAGCTGAAAGCGCTGACCATGTTCTTCGGCTTCCCATTCTCATCACGATCCGAATGGTAACTCACCTTTATATACCTGATTGCCTGTTCAATCGTGTCCTTTGGAACCACCAGCCCGGCATTCTTCGCCGCGCGCAGTGCCATGACCTGCCATACTGTCACCGACAAGTCCGCATCATGCGAGTCGGGAGTATACCGCCATCCACCTTTGTACTTCTGATTATGCTTGTCAACCTTCTGCGCCCGGACAATCAGGTCCACAGCCTTTTGGCACCGCTCCCTGATAAGGGCATCCTGCCTTGCATCAGATCCCATGCCAACCATCTCGGCAAGCATCAGGGTTACAATGCCATGCCCATACATGCGCGATCCGTCAGATTTGCCATAATAACCGGTTTCATCCATCCGATCGTTCTTCAGGATGAAATCCAGCGCCTTTGTAAGTGCCCGGCCTTCAGGCGTTTCATCCTTTGGCTGATGCCCTACCGCAACCATTGACATTATGGCAAGGCCCGTGAACGCATTGGCATTGGACCGCTTGTCTTCACGTGCACCTATTGCGCCTTCATTATTCTGTTGCGACAGCAGGTATGCAATCCCGCGGGTAATCGATTTCTCAACTGGAGTCTCCTCGTGTCTACCTTTTTCTTCGGCTCGTACAGAGGGTGATAAGATTAAACCTGCCAGTAATATGAAAGTTAGAATTCTTTTCATGTTTTTCTTCCTTCGTACCTCTGTCCCCATCTTCTTGCGAATCTCGCCGGGTCAGTGACCCGGCCTACAACAATAAATAATGTCTGCGAAATTATATGTAGGCCGCGTGACCCCACGAGGCGAAACTTGCCATTTCTCAAAAGCTTCTGGTCTCTTTCCTTCTATCTTCTATTTCTTCTGTCCCTTCGCTTTGTCTGCGATAGCCTTGAAATACAAATTCACCTGTTCACGGTATTCGCCTCCGACTCCTTCACGCTGGGAATCCAGCAGGTCTTTTGCAAGCTTGGGCGGCAGCTTACCCCAGTCCCCTCTAATTACAACAGCCTCAGGAAGTTTGCCCTGCATGACTGCCAGTGCCCGAGCCTTGGCCCCGCCGCCCTGGCTCGCAGCCTGCGAGATGGGCTGCTCACCCGGCACCATGTTATTGCTGCGCGCATCTTTCATGGCATCAGCCTGTGCTTCCGCTGCGGACTGTACAGCCCTGGCAAGATCCTGGGCGGTGTTGGAACTCTGCTGATCACCCTTACCCTTGTTTTTTTGATTCTGCCGGTTATTTTCCGCCGCCTTGGCCGGGTTTATTTTTGAGTCCAGTGTGTCAAGCGCACGCGCCATCCATTTGGCAGCATCTTCGGATGCCGAAGCCAGCTGACTCTCGGAACTCTGTTGTGAAGGTTCCGGCACCTGTGGCGGCAACTGTTTCATTGCCGACTCGAGCTGATCCAACGGTTTTGCTATGGCATCCTTTGCCGCCTCTGCCGCGGGTTGCGCCTGTGCCGGCGCATTGGCATTATCCAACGCCTGTTCTGTCTTATCTATCTGTCCTGCCGTCTGATTCTTTACCTGTTGGCCCAATTGTTGCAGGCGTGTCCCCATGAATTCGCGACCAAGTCTTGCTTCGTGACGGCCGGCACGTTCAATATCATTTCCGGCCTCACGCATAGCCTGCTCGAGTACGGGTTGCTGGTCGGCCGCTGAGTGCATCTGTCGCAATGCATTTGCCAGTTGCCTGGCTTGTTGTGCCATCTCATTGGCCTGCTGGCTAGCCTGTTGTGCTTGCTGCTGAGCGGATTTCTGCTGTTCATTTCCTGGCTGTGCCTTGTTGGCCGCATTGTTCAACTCTCCCGAAGCATGTTGTAACCTGTCAGCCTGCTGGTTCATTGCCCCGGCAATCTTTTCCGACTGTTGACTAAAATCAGTCGGCATATCCTTTGCAGCAGAGGAAAGCGCTTCACTGGCACGGTCGAGTTCCTGCTTGTTATTGATACCAGCCTTTTCCGACTGTTTGGCCACAGATGGAATTTCCTCTCTGACCATTTTCTGAGCTTTTTCCGAGATGCGTTTTGCCTGTTCAGCAGTAGAACCCTGCTGTTGTTCGGCTTTAACGGCCTTACCAATGTCCGCTGCAATTTTCTGTTCCTTGTCCTCTGCCTGCTGCATTGAAGAAGCCGCTTCACCCAGAGTGTCTTTTGCAATATCACCAAGTTCCCGGCGCATTGCATCATTTACCTGCAGGGCCTTCTCAAGCTCGGCCAGTTGTGCTTCCTGCGATTTACCTGCCAGCGCCTCAAGCGCCTGAGCCTTCTGGTATTCAGAGTCCAGGACGGATTTCAAACCAGTTTCCTTTTCTGCCTCGCGCAATGCCGTGCGTGATGCTTCAGATGCCTTACCTTCTTCCATATTCTTATAGTGTTCGGCCAGTTTCTGAAGGTTATCAGCCAGCTTCTCCTGCTGGTCTCCTGCAGTTTTGAGCGCTTCCTTCTGTTTTGCCGGCTGAGCTGCAGCTGCGGCCTGTTGCAGCATATCAGCCGCGTCAGGTGTCTGCTGACGCAGCATGGCGTTGGCATCGTCGGCATCACGGGCCCTTGCCCGGCCTTCTTCAGTTGCCATATTCTGCACATTTGCATCACGCCGTAAGGCCTCTTTCACGTCTTCTATTTTATTGTCCAGTTTCTCCTGGGCCTCGGCAAGTTTACCGGCTTCTCTGGCAACCTTGTCAGTGTTCTCGGCCTTGCCGGCATTTTCCAACTGTGCTTCAGTGGCCTTTTCCATCTTTTCTGCCGCTTTCGCAAGCCCCTCAAGTCTATCACTCAACCCGGGTGTTACCCTTTCGATCTCAGAACGGGCCTGCTCCATAACCGGTTGCAACTGCTGTTTAATCTGGGCAATCTCTCCGGCCATCTGGTCCAGGGGTTCCGATATGTTCTGCTTTTTATCCTGCTTCGATGCACGGTCACGCATCTCATCTACAACCTTCCTGATCTCAGGACTCGCAGTGATAGCCTTCATCGCCTTTGCCGATTCCTGCGGCAGACGGGCTTGTTCCAGTTTCCGGGGTAAATCTTTCATCTGGTCTTCCGACCAGTCCCAATCCCTGGCACGACTGGCCGTCTCAGCTGCATCCGATTTCTCCCAACGTTCCTGGCCTGCAAGCTGGCGTAATGCCGGGGTTAACTCAGCAACCTTGTGACCGGCCTCCAGTTTCCTGAAATTCTCTTCCAGCGCCTTGACCGCACCGATTGCATTTGTAACCGACTGATCTGAAGTTTCCTGTAAAGCTTTTACTGCATCTGCGGCCTTTGCCGTGTCGGCAACAAACTGCGCGTCTGCATTTGGTTTCTTCTCTTCAAGATCGGCCCGATCTTTCAGCTGTTCTGCCGCCGCTTCCAGACGGTCCTGGTCCACGGGCGCCTTGTTATTTCTGTCCCTGTCCCGCTCCAGCTGTCGCTGCAGATTTGCCAGGACATCGGAGGCCGTACCAGTCTCATTCTGCAGCCATTCCCGGGCCTTATCGGCCTGCCTGGCAAGATTCTGTCTGACGTTTTGCATTTGATTGGCGGCATTCTCCACGTTCCTCTGCAGCTGTTCCGATGGCGGTCTCAGTGTATCCATTGATGGAACAGTCTCAGGAGTACCCAGCGCCTTTTCAAGATTCTCACGGTTACGGGCAAGTTCCTTTTCCCAGTTACGAATCGTATGTTCCTGTCCGCCGGACGCATGTTCGGAAAGGGTTTTCAGCTGTTCTTCAACCGCCTTCGTCTCATCTGCTGCAACACTCTGGCGGCGGGCAATACGTTCGATTGAATTTGTATCATTACCGGCTGCCTTGATCTGCTCGGCCATGACTTTCTGTTCTTCCTTCAGCTGCTGGAGATCACGCGAGACAAGGTTAGCTTCCTCCGCCGCCAGCATCTGGCGGTTTGCATCATCCGCCACCCTTGACAGATTCAATGCCTTCCAGAATGGATCGTTTGCCTTGTTAAGTTTCTCCTGTGCCGACCTGCTGTCATTGGTATTTGTATGTTCCGTTGCCTGCTTGATCGCTTCCTTCACTTCGGGCAGGGTTTCGCGTGCTATCCTGCTGACGGCATTTCCAACAAGAGCCATATCGGCCGACTCACGCGGTGCCCTTGTCTGTGGAAGTGTTTCCTGTATTTTCCTGAGTGTCTCGGCTGCTTGCTTCTCCAGGGCTTCCGCCGCAACAGCGGCACTTAACAACGCCTGTCTCTTCTGCAGCTGATCGGCAGAATTGTTACCCGCCTGATTCTTGGCCTCATTAAACATGCGTTCCAGTTCTTCCGCATTCTGCCGCAGCTGATGAAGCGCATTATTCACTTCCCTCTTGGCCTGTACATCCTGCAGCCGCTTCGGATCAAAGCCGGGCGTGGCGATTTTGATACGGACAGGAGCCGACTCACCGCGCTGGCCTTTCAGATCAGTCGCCACAAGTTTTGTGATCACCTGGTCACCGGGATGTACATTCAGTTCAAACAGATCCCAGTTCCGGGCCACTTTGATTTCATTACTGTCGTTCCTGGACAATGGTATGGATTTCCACTGGCCCCTGTTCACCTGTACAACCTGCTCAACGTTCGTCACGGAAAGATCATCTTTTGCTGTTCCGGCAAGATTAACTACTCCATCCGGTTGCTTGACAACCTGTTCCTGCTCGGGCAAATCAATTTTTACAGAAGGAAGAAGATCCGGCCGAACCCTGATTTCGTACTTGGGGCTGAACTTGTTTTCAAAGAAAGTCACAGCAGCCACGAGGTTGACTTTGTAAATACCCGATGTTTTAAGAGGAATCGTTGCGCCGATTCGATTGGACTTGAAACATTTGATAGGTACCACGTTGGTTATACCGCCAGTTTCAATCTGGAGGGAGGCCTCCCTGACGGGCTGGTTGATCTCTATATCCATATCAACCTCAGTTCCCTCAAGACCGTCAACATCGCCGGAAACCTCGCGTACAGCTTTCGATTTCAGTTTCGAATAGTGAGGATAACGATAGGTCTTGTGAAAATTCACCACCTGCGGGCTCGGACGTGTTTCCAGCATGAACTTGCGCGTAATAGCATCACGTGCACGTATACGATAATGAACCGTCTCGCGGCCAAGTTGAATGGTTGAAGTGAAATTATTCTGGCCGCTAAGCATCATCACGGTCCTTTCGCGCGGCGCACCCTCTGGAAATATCTCTAGCATCACTCTGTCAACTACGCCACCGCTTACGCTCACGGTTACCGGCACACTGTCACCTTCCGGCATTATCCGGTCAGGCGGGGCAGGGGACACCACCTTGATTGTTATTTCCGATGGCCTTTCAAAGTTAGCGCCTGCAAGCATTGCCCTGAAAAAGAATTGTGGAAATCTTAATCCTGGCACGCAGATAAGCAGCAGGAAAACAGCAACCACTGTCAGCGCGGAATAAAGCCATGATGAAATGAGCTTCCTCGAAAGAATGCTGTCTATCTGGATATTTTCCACATGTGATGCCGTTATTTTCTGTACAGCGGCACGAAACACTTCCGAGTCCCACTGATGTTCGGTACTGTCATCAGCAAGTTCCACCGCCGAAAGAAGCTCTTCCCTGAGTTTTGGCGCTGCAAGTTCTATGAGTTTCGCTAATTCGCGTGTATCGGGTATTTTCGCCATCTGCCTGCCGCACGTCAGCCAGAAAACAACACCGGCTGCCGCATACCCGGCAATACTCAGAGCCAGGCGCAAAGGATCAGGCATGATTATAAACCTGTCCACCAGCGCCAGCAGCATCATGGCGGTAAACCAGACAGCCACCGTTCCACACGCACCGCGCAGCAGTATTAGGAATCTGCGACGCCGACTGAAGCGTTCCAGTTTTTCCAGTACCACCGGATCCATTGAGTACTCATTCATGTTAAACTCCGGTCAAAAAAATCCCAATTCCATAGGGGCAACGTCAAACGACGCCCCTGCATTTCGCCTGTAGCCGGCCTCCGCGAGGCCGGACGTCACCGCGCTCACGGAGCGCGGCTACAACAGTTAGCGGCGCCCCGAATGTTCGGGGCCGCCCTGCCAAAGCAATCTTTCTGCTTTATTTTATATTAATCCCGCTCTTTTGCGCATAATCCATTCAGCCGTCAACAGGCAGACCAGCGGTATGAACCACCACCAGCTCTGCCATAATATGGTTTCGGATTCTTCCACGCGCCCCTTGCTGAAAGGCTCAAGACGTTTGGCAATATCCGCTGAATTCTCCTCGCGGAAATATTCGCCCCCTGCAGCCTTTGCTATCTCAATCAAAAGTCCTTCGTTACAATTCAACTCACCAAGTTCAAAGGCAGCATCAGCAGATTTACCCTGTACGTAGAATTCCGCACCCAGATCAGGCGCCTCAGGTACCAGATTCTTTGTATCCAGCCTGATCTCATAGCGGCCAGGGGCAAGTGGCGCGGTTCTGCCCCTGAATGCACCGCCGCTGTTTTCGTCCGCCGAAAGAGCTATGGTGGAA
>MHBM01000306.1:253-689 GCA_001804885.1 Lentisphaerae bacterium RIFOXYA12_FULL_48_11 | reverse complement strand
CGCATTAAGGTCGGGGTCCCAGCTCCAGAGCGAGTCCGTCCTTTCCATCAAGCGGGGAGGGGTTTCTAGTTTATTTTGTTGGTCGCGACCAGCGTTCCTGGCGATATACCTTGCGAACACCAGGCCGTCATCGACAAGGACGTACGTGGCCGCGATATGCGGGTTGGCGCGCAACGCCGACAACGTTTCTTCGGCGGCTTTCCGGTCGTTGAACGTTACGGCGGCCGCCGTGTTGGCCCCCACGATCTCGCCCAGGGCGGTTATTTCCTGGCGCAGGCTCCTCCGGGACGAAATCGTCTCACTGACCGCGAACGCCAGGAAGGCGACCATCACGACGACGACGCTCGCCGCCATGACGAGGAGCATGAGCTTGCGTTTGAGGGGCGCGTCACGGAAAGCGCGGACCATTCCCTCTACCTCCGTCCCGGCGTGACGA
>MHBM01000306.1:0-212 GCA_001804885.1 Lentisphaerae bacterium RIFOXYA12_FULL_48_11 | reverse complement strand
GAGCGCTGTGCCGCCTCCATGTTGATCTCGATGCCGACTCGGCCCTCCTCCTTGACCATGTTGATGATCCCCCCGTCCTGTGCGAAACCGTGCATGGCCCCGACGGTGAGGATGCTCCAGCCTTTCGTGTTCAACAGGATATTCGGCAAATTCGCCTTCTCCGTCGCGCTGACGAAGAGGATATGGCATCGTTCTACCTCCCCGAGATTCGC
>MHBM01000305.1:56582-86302 GCA_001804885.1 Lentisphaerae bacterium RIFOXYA12_FULL_48_11 | reverse complement strand
ACTTTCAGACCACTCCATCGATGTATAACATGCCCACAGAACAACACCGCCAACCCAGCCAGAGGTAGGCCAGTGAAGTCCCACCTGACGCCTGAAACCTACATAGAGGAAATATACCAATGGTACCGCAGAAGTAAGAGCAAGGAAAAGCGCCGATCTGTCTCTTGATCTATTCCATCTTCTTAAACCTGTCCATATGCCTGTCGCTACGCATGCAAAAATAACCGGAGAAACCGCCAGCATCTGACCACCAACGTATTCAAGTGCACGCAACGGGTGAATGCCAGATTGCTCCTGGCGATATATAAAGTTGAACATGAATGTGGGCCATCCGTTCTGCATGTTCCAGACAATAAAAGGCGTGATAACGAGGATACAAGCCCCTGCCGCCGCGTACAATTGCCAGCGTCCAAAATATTTACGATCTTCAGGGGAAAGCACCAGAAACAGAAAGATTGCAGGTATAATGAAGAACGCCAGGAATTTGCTCATCAACGCAAATCCGACACTAGCTCCTGCTAGTATCCACGCAGGATAACTGCCACTATGGATTGCCCTGTAGATGAGATATATACTTAAAGTCCAGAAAAAGATCAGAGGGGGATCGGTACTTATATAGACCGAGAACGCAGCATAGATTGGCATTATGAGGGTCAAGACGCCGGACAGGAATCCTGCGCGCTCAGCCTGTTTGTCCGTACCTTTTTTATTTATAACAACGGTTCGCCCCAGAAGGTATGCAACAATAGAAGTCAGTGTAAGCATTAAAAGTGCGGCGAACCTTACACTTATTTCCGTAGAACTACCGAATAAAAGAGTTGACCCTTTGATAAGATACGCGGTCAGGCCTGGGTGATCATAATATCCCAAGGCAAGATGCCTGGACCATTCCCAATGGTATGTCTCATCGCCGGAAAGAGGTAGGCTGCCGGAAAACCACAACCTGAACAAAAATAGCGTCAGGATAATCAGACCATAATATAACCGATATCGCCTGACGCTATTCTCTGATTCTGCCATTCTCCGACAATACCCAAATCAACTGTTAATTTCTCGGAACAGGCGGAGTAGGATCAACGGCAGGAATGACATATCCTTCACTCTCTAACTGAGCCTTTGTCTTGTCTACACCCTTTAAATAAATCTCAACACGACGATTTTCAGGATTGCCGTTAACAAGATCTACTTTCTTCGGATCCTTTGGCCTCTCAAAACCATATCCATTGGAGGACAGCCTGTCCTCGCCAATCGCACATTTTGAGGAAAGATACTCCACCACTGCCTTGGCACGATCTTTTGAAAGATTCTTATTGTGCAGTGCATCAGATATATGTCCCTTTGTCTTAAACTGATCACAATGCCCTTCAATCTTCGCGGTGGCCTTTGGATGGCGCCCAAGCACCTTTCCAACGACATCAATCTGCTTGTAGTAGTCAGGCTTGATAATGGCCTTATCATACTCAAACTGAATATAAAGCTCATACAATACAAGGTCATCGCTGCCGTGCCCTGCCCTTGGATCTGTGAGATCTTCGAGCACTTCATGACCATCAATTACTCCGCCACCGTCAGTATCGGCCACCAGGGGATCCGTATCGTATTTTTCCTTACTTACCTCATCACCGTCCTTGAGAAGATCAGCATCGGTATCAGGATTGAGAGGATCTGTTTTGTACGTAAAAACTTCTGCACCGTCTTTCAGCCCATCACGGTCCGTGTCAGGATCATAAGGGTTGGTTTTCCATTTCCCTTCTTCCACATCAGTAAGACCATCGCGGTCACTGTCAAGCGGTCCACCTGTGGCAACTATATTGGCAGGAACACGTGCGCCCCATGTCCACACAACACCGGCGTCAATCTGACTGTTAGCCTCTGTATCATTCCCTGCTATAAAAGCACGGAAGTCAGCTCTGACAGCCCACTCATCATTGAAATGCCACATGACACCGCCTCCACCACGAACTGTCGGATCAAAATTCTTGCCATTGATCTCGTCTCCATACCAGATAGCGGCAACACCGAGAGTCAGGTAAGGATCAAGTCGTTCCCATCGCGTAAAATGGAATAATCCGTCCAGAGCCAATGCCGCCATATATGTATTACCGAACCGCTCTCCTGGCCTGCCATCGACCATTGATACTGACTGCATCGAACCGTTTGGGTCATCAGTTGGATACCATCGATCTCTCATCTTTTCTTTTATGTACGGGGCGGTGTAAAAAAGCCCTTCAAAGCTCCACCACTCATTGTAATCATATCCCAGCCTGGCTGAGAGAATTGCGGCATCCTCTGCCTCTTCATCGCCTTGCCAGTCCTGCCAGCCAACTCCTGGACAGAAGTACCATTTCGCCTCATTGCTTGGCTCAACCACCTGCTGTGCTGTCGCAATACTTGCAACAAGAACTGCAATTCCAGACATCAATAAACGTGACCATACATTATGCATATTAGCTCGTCCTCCGTTAATGATTTAACTTGTTTTGATAGATCTTACGCTAACATAAATGCACTCAAACGCAATATATATCTACCCCGGTATTTCAACTTACAATGCTGCTCCAGAATCAATATCTGTAAGTTTCCAGCTTGTAAGGGCCGTTTCTGTTAACACCCAGATAATCAGCCTGCTTGTCAGTCAATCTGTCAAGTTTGACTCCGAGTTTTTTCAAATGCGAAGACGCTACTTTTTCGTCAAGCAACTTGGGCAGAAGGTACACGCCAACAGGGTATTTCTCATTGTGAGCATACAGTTCAATTTGAGCCATGACTTGACACGTAAAGCTGTTGGACATCACAAAACTGGGATGCCCTGTTGCACAGCCAAGGTTGACAAGACGTCCCTTTGCCAGGACTATAATGCTTTTCCCGTCAGGGAAAGTGACCTTATCTACTTGTGGCTTAATTTCTTCCCATTTATACCGCATTATTTTTTCAATTTCTATTTCACTGTCAAAGTGACCAATATTGCATATAATCGCGAGGTTTTTCATCCTACGCATATGTTTCTCGGTGAGTATATCGCAACAACCTGTCGCGGTAACAAATACATCGCCGATCGCACATGCATCATCCATCTTGCGGACTTCATAGCCTTCCATGGATGCCTGCAATGCACAGATTGGATCAATTTCAGTAACAATGACGCGCGCACCCTGCCCTCGGAGCGACTGGCAACATCCCTTACCTACATCACCGTAACCTGCGACTACTACGACTTTACCTGACAGCATCACGTCAGTTGCCCTGGCTATACCATCGACTAGCGAATGGCGACATCCATAAATGTTGTCAAACTTTGACTTCGTCACAGCGTCATTAACATTGAAGGCCGGGAAAAGAAGCTCGCCGCGCTCATGCATTTGATAAAGCCTCTTAACCCCCGTCGTCGTTTCCTCCGAAACACCCTTTATGTGTGGCGCAATCCGGTGGAAGCGTGCGGGGTCCTTCTTGATCGATTTGGCAATCTGAGACAGCAGAATCTTTTCCTCAATGCTCCCGGGTTTCCGCTTAAGTATGCTTCGGTCATTCTCAGCCTGATAACCAAGATGTATTAGCAGCGTGGCATCACCACCATCATCGACAAGCATGTTAGGACCTCGACCACCACCCCAATCAAGGATACGATCGGTATATTCCCAATATTCCTCAAGAGTTTCACCTTTTCGTGCAAAGACAGGTATTCCTGATGCAGCTATTGCTGATGCCGCATGGTCCTGTGTTGAAAAGATATTACAGCTGGCCCATCGTATTTCCGCACCGAGATGTTTAAGGGTCTCGATCAAAACGGCCGTTTGAATTGTCATATGAAGGGAACCGCTTATACGCGCACCTTTGAGAGGTTTAGACTGACCATACTGCTCTCTCATCATCATGAGGCCGGGCATTTCCTGCTCCGCTAACTCAATTTCGCGACGTCCCCAGCCAGCCAGTTGGACATCAGAAACTAAATAGTCCTTAAATCCTTTTGGTGGTTTTATAGTCTTTATATCTTCACTTTTTTTCATCTATTTTCTCTCCGGTCTCAATCTGAATGTCATTCGGCTAGATTGCCGCAAGCAGGGCGGACTTTTTGTCAGTCCGCTCCCATGTAAAGACATCAAGGTTTTCCGTACGCCCAAAATGACCATACGACGATGTAGGTTCGTAGACTGGACGCAACAATTTGAGTCCGTTAATTATTTCCGATGGCTTGAGACCAAATACTTTTCGTACCGCTTTCTCGATCTTTGATGAAGAATACTTTCCCGTTCCAAATGTATCAACGCATATAGAGACTGGGTCAGGATATCCTATCGCATATGCCAGCTGCACCTCACAGCGCTTGGCTATTTTTGCAGCAACAATGTTCTTCGCGATATACCGGGCCATGTAACTTGCACTCCTGTCCACTTTCGATGGATCCTTACCGGAGAAAGCTCCACCACCATGCCGCCCCATCCCGCCATACGAGTCAACGATAATCTTGCGTCCTGTAAGGCCAGAATCGCCCTGTGGACCACCCACCACAAATCGACCTGTAGGATTGATGAAATATCTTGTGCTTTTTGTCAGAAGTCTTGCAGGTATCTCCTTCTTGATAACCTCCTCAATGATACCATCCTTGATTTTCTTGTAAGATACTTCTGGCGAATGCTGAGAAGAAACAACGACCGTATCTATACGTACAGGTATATTGTTCTCATAAACAACGGAAACCTGAGATTTGCCATCAGGTCTCAGGAATGGTAATTTTCCGTTTCGTCTTGTTGCTGCAAGCCGCTGACATAGACGATGGGAGTACATTATAGGCATTGGCATTAATTCTGCCGTTTCATCACAAGCATATCCAAACATCATCCCCTGGTCCCCCGCCCCCTGCTCCTTGAAGAGCCCCTTGCCTGCTGTTACCCCCTGAGAAATGTCTGGTGACTGCTTGTCCATCGCAACAAGTACCGCACATGTATCATATGAAAATCCAAGATCGACATAACCGATTTTCCTGATTTTCTCTCTTGCGATATCTGCGAAACTGACCTTCGCCTTGCTTGTAATTTCGCCGGCAATGACAACCATGCCCGTACTTACCATCACCTCACAGGCAACCCGGCTCATCTTATCCTGTGCCAGGTGCGCATCCAGCACTGCATCAGAAATTCCATCCGCAACTTTATCAGGATGCCCTTCAGTTACTGACTCCGACGTAAAAACAAAAGTATCTGACATGTTTCTCCTTTGACTGTTTATAACTTACTTTTTGCTCTTAATTTCTAGAACCTTACTATTAATAATTCTGCAAAAGGTGTGAATAATGGCATTTCTTCTATACTAATTCAAGGATTTCCGGAGCAACTTCATTCAACATCCTTCGGCAATGGCTCAACACCTCTACGGCGGATTTGCATGATAGTGCAATCTTGGCAAGGTCTTTTGCGCCACTGTATCTGACACTTCTGACGGCGTCTTTAATCATCGGAACAACGGAAGGTGCAACACTCAACTCGTCAACACCCATACCCAGAAGTAATGGCGTCATAAGTGGATCAGCAGCCATTTCTCCGCAAACTCCTACCCATATTCCAT
Source organism: Lentisphaerae bacterium RIFOXYA12_FULL_48_11 (assembly GCA_001804885.1). Lineage (GTDB taxonomy): Bacteria > Verrucomicrobiota > Kiritimatiellia > UBA8416 > YA12-FULL-48-11 > YA12-FULL-48-11. The sequence continues at coordinate 80,743 of MHBM01000305.1, read as the reverse complement.
TGCGATGACCAGCATCAATTGTAAGTTGTATCAGCTTTAAAACAGCAGGATGTGTTGGCTCATAAAGGTATGCAACCCTTTCGTTTATACGATCCACGGCTATCGTATACTGAATAAGGTCGTTAGTCCCGAGACTGAAAAATTTGACATGCTTGGCAATGACATCAGCCGTCAATGCCGCCGCCGGTATTTCAATCATTGCTCCAACATCGATATCCTTCTGGAATGGAACACTCATCGCAGAAAGCTCACCCTTGGCCTCTTCAAGCAATTCATTGGCCCTTACCACTTCGCCGGCATTACTGATCATTGGATACATAATTTTTACATTGCCATGCACGCTGGCACGAAGGATAGCCCGGAGCTGTCCCTTGAAATGCTTTGGCTGGAGAAGGGAAAGCCTGATTGAGCGACAACCTAGAAAAGGATTTGCTTCATGCGGAAGTTCAGCGCCTGATAGATACTTGTCTCCGCCCAGATCGAGTGTTCGGATTATGACCGGTCTGGGGGCAAGAGCCGCTGCAACCTTATTGTATACTGCCGACTGTTCTTCCTCGCTGACGACAGCACCTTTTGAAAGATAAAGGTACTCCGTCCTGAACAACCCAACGCCTTGCGCACCATATTTGAGAACGGCATCTGTCTCGCCGGGTTGTTCCATGTTCGCCGACAAGACTATCCTGTGGCCATCCGCTGTCTCTGCAGGCTCATCTCTGAGGTTCGTAAGTCCACTCACAATATTTTTCCGTGCCTCAGCAACCCTGCCATACTCTTCAAGACGTTTAGGCGAAGGATGGATAATTACAGTGCCCTTATTCCCGTCGATCAGGACTTCGTCCCCTGTCGTAAGCTTGTTAGTTATATCTCTGAGCCCAACGATAGCAGGAATCTCCAATGCACGTGCCATTACGGCCGTATGTGACGTCGGGCTTCCCAGATCTGTCGCAAACCCAATAACCATATCCTTGCGCAATGATGCGGTTTCCGACGGGGCCAGATCGCGTGCAACGATAATATGTTTGTGTTGAAGTTCCTCTTTACTGGGATTGGTATCACCTGAAAGATTCCTGATGATCCTTCGGCTTACATCACGAATATCCGCAATACGCTCACGGATATAATTATCCTCTACCAGTGCAAGTGCATTTGCGTAACTTTCTGCCGCCTCTTTAACAATTGTTTCTACATTCTTTTTCTTTGTATGAATACCTGAAATTACAGCCTGAAGAAATGAGGCATCGTCGAGTACCATTAAATGAGCATCAAGAATTCCAGAATCGCCTTTCGGCGTTCTGACACCTAACCCTTCCTGGATTTCCTGTATCTGGCGCCTGGTCTCAATCAATGCCTCTTCAAATTTGCTTATTTCCAGTTCAATATCTTCGGCATTGATATTGCGCTCTACAATCTGTATAGCCTTGGCTACTACAACAAGAACAGGACCTATCACTACGCCGGGAGAAACGCCGATACCAACTAGAACTTCTTCCTGTTTCTTTTCCTTGCTGTGCTCCGGTGTTTCGGAATCACTCTTCATCGAACTTGCTCTCTATTAACTGTTGCAGTTCGCTGATAGCCTCCTCTGCATCCACGCCCTCGACAGACACTTTTATCTTTGATCCCTTTGACGCCTCCAGGGTCATCAAGCCCATTATGCTTTTGCCGGAAACCCGGTTTCCGTCCTTCTCGACATAAATATCAGAATCATACCTTGAGGCTGCTTTTACAAAGAGAGCTGCAGGTCTGGCGTGTATACCATACTGGTTGAGTATTACAAATTCCCTTACAATCAATACGCTATCGTTTTTCTTATTCACTTCCGTCGAGTCCCTTGTTCATTAAAGTCATCAGTTTCTGATCCAGTTCTTTGGCTGCGTCATGCCCGAGCTTGCGTAATCTCTGGTCCAGAGCCGCAGTTTCGACCACATTTGTCAAATCACGACCCGGGGCAACAGGAATGAAAATCTGCGGTATTGATACACCAAGCAAGGTACGGGTGGCTTTGATCTCTCCGCCTCTGTTTTCTTCGTCTTTTGTACCTGGCTGGCAAAGAGTTACTACAAGATCAAGCCGTTTTTCCTCGCGCACCGAAGCCACGCCGAACAGACTGGGTACATGAATAATACCAAGCCCCCTGATCTCCATGTGATATCTGGTTACTTCAAATGGCGCACCAATTACAGCGCCTGAACTGTCGACTCGGAGCGATGTTATATCGTCAGAAACAAGTGCATGACCTCTTTTCAGAAGGCTTAAGGCAGTCTCACTCTTTCCCATTCCAGGTTTGCCCTCGATAAGAACACCAATCCCAAGAATTTCCACCATGGTTCCCTGAATAGACATTTTCGGAGCCATCAGGTTCTCCATGATTATAGTCGCTGCGTTGACGAAATGTTTTGTTACCATCTTCGTTCTAAGCACCGGAACATCGTATTGCTTGGAATATTCCTCGATTTCAGGGAAAGCTTTTTTGCCGCGAGTTAAAACCACACACGGGATCTTGCTCGCAAAGAAATCACGCAGTCTCTTGGGCCTATCCACATCACTCATCGATGACAGGTATGCATGTTCAGCCAGACCAATCACCTGTATCCTCTTATATGCAAAATGCTCAAAAAAACCTGATAGAGCCAAACCTGGTCTGTTGAGGGTCGCTTCAATAATATGATTCTCAAGCCCCCTTGTGGCACTGACCATTTCTATCATCAGAGGGGTCCTGCCTGACTCCAGGAAAGTTCCAACCGTCACTTTTGTGACTTTACCATCCTTATCAGTGTTCATATGAACATACCCTTTCTTCGAAACCTCAACTCACCCGCTTTTTCGCAGCTTTCTTCATTACTGTTTTATGATCATGCGATCTGTCAGAAAGTTTCCGCAATTGCTTTTCAAGCTTATTAACCGCAACGTCAATAGAAGCAATCATGTCGTCGGCAACTTCTTTTGCCTCAACACGTACATGTTTCTTTGATTGCGCAAAAACCTCTGCAATATTCCTGTGCTTTTCAACATCAAGCGTGATATGAACATATTCAACTTTAGGGAATTCTTCAATAAGCATCTCTGCTTTTCGTCTCGCATATTCCTGAAGATTCCCCTTCTTATCCATATGCCTTACAGTCACTTCAATCGACATTTCTACCTCCTCTACATAGTAAAACCAGCCCCAAGATACAACTGCCTGCTCATTTCATCATTAACAAGGAAGGAGCTTGCCCCTTCCCTCAAAACTGTACCTTCATATATCAGATATGCCCTGTCAACAACAGCCAGAGTCTCTCTCACATTATGATCCGTAATTAATATTCCCAGCCCACGTTTTTTCAACCCCTTCAGTATCTCCTGTATATCATTTACAGCTAAAGGGTCAACCCCGCTGAAAGGTTCGTCCAGCATCAACATAGATGGGCTCGTCACCAGGGCTCTTGTAATCTCAACCTTTCTTCGTTCACCGCCGCTGAGAGTGTATGCTTTTTGGTTTGCAAGACCGGCGATATTAAGTTCATTCATCAGCACGTCAAGGCGCCTTTTCCTCTCCTCGTCCGACAAGTCTAACGTCTCAAGAACTGCCATTATGTTGTCTGCAACAGACAGTTTTCTGAAAACAGACGGTTCCTGTGCCAGATACCCAATTCCCATCCTAGCCCGTTTATACATTGGTACATGGGTGATATCCTGCCCGTTAAAGAGAACACGCCCTGCCTCTGGCCTGATTAGGCCAACCATCATATAAAACGATGTCGTTTTCCCGGCACCATTGGGTCCCAGCAAGCCAACGATTTCACCGGCATTCACATGGAGGCATACTTCATTTACCACTGTTTTATGGTGGTAAACTTTGACGAGCCTGTCAGCCTCCATTAACCTGTTTCCTTCAGTCATCATAAATTACTTTTTGAAGCCGGCCCCAGGTCCTATGTTCGGCAAACCAGTGCTTTTGGTTGGAGTGAGAACCAGGTTTCCAGGCTCACAGACCATCCGGTCCTCGTTAATCCAGAAAGTAATCTTGTCGCCCTTGACAAGATCGTTTCCTCTTTTGATCTGAGCATCACCCACCAGCATGATCTCCCCCGTCTTTGCTATGAAAATGGCTTTCTGGCATGTCCCTATCTTATCCTGCTGACTTAGGCGGACATTGCCAATTGCAATTGCCTGTTTCATGCTGCTTTCATTATCAAAAACCACGGTAAGTTTATCAGCCTGGAGCTGCATATTGGCATCCACAACCACAACATTCTTCTCAAACTCGGCAGTCATCCTTTGATAGTCAAAACTTAAGCGATCAGAAGTAATGGTCGTTTTATTCGTAGCTGGAGCATCTGAGGCAAATACTGCACCGGCCATCAATATTGCTAAATATACAAAAATGAACCTTTTCACTTTCTCTTCCCTTTCAGCATATTCGATTTCATCATCCCTCCGGTCAGGACAACCTTTACATTGTTTAATATAGTAACCATCTGTTCGTTAGAGTCCCATTCAAAACCCTTGCCGGTAATAACGATCCCCTTCTTGTCTACCTTTACGTTGTTTTCAGACTTTGCCATCTTTGCCTGCTTGTCGTATATACAGTCATCCGCCGTCATGGTTATGTCCAACAATCCTTCGACAGTAAAAAACTCAGAGGTAATGTTTGTGGCATATATCTGGCCATTTTCCTGGACATTGGCTTTCTCTGCCTTTAACTGGGCTTTAAGCTGTCCATTATCGTGATATCCAAGGGGATACCGCAATCCGGTTACCGTTCCCGCAAGTCCAATTGCCTCATTAGTTGTCTGTGCAAATACAACACACATGGAAAAAGCCGTTGATATCAAAAACAAATAGGCCACCACACTCTTGTTAGTCCACAATCTCATCAATTCTCCTCAACCTTCTCCACACCCCGACAAGATTTCCAAAAGCCACTGCATTGTCCGAATCTGAAAGCGCTTTTGCCGGTTTCTCGTGAGTTTCCATAAAAACAGCATCACAACCAGTGGCAACAGCAGCACGGGCAAGTGCTGGTGCCCACTGTCCATCACCACCGGAGCGATTTCCAGCCCCTCCAGGCTTCTGAACACTGTGTGTTGCATCGAAGATAACCGGATAACCGAAATCTCTCATCACCAGCAGACTTCTCATGTCAGCCACCAGATTATTATATCCGAAGCTAACGCCTCGTTCTGTCAAAAGTATATTCCGATTACCAGTACTTTCAATTTTATCAATAATGTTCTTAACATCCCAAGGGGCAAGAAACTGTCCTTTTTTGACGTTTATAACCTTGCCGCTCTCCGCGGCCGCAATGATCAAATCAGTCTGCCTGCAAAGAAAAGCCGGAATCTGAATAATATCAGCTATAAGAGAAACAACCCCGACCTCCGCTACAGAGTGTACATCCGTCAGAATCGGAACCCCGAACTTTTCCTTGATTTCGGAGAGAATGCTAAGTCCCTTAGCCAGTCCTGGTCCCCTGTAGGAATTCAAAGAAGACCTGTTTGCCTTATCATATGAAGCCTTGAAAATAAAGGGGATGCGTTCTTTATTCGCCAGTTTCACAAGTTTTCCGGCAAGCGAGATGCATGCCTGCCTGCCTTCAATAACACAGGGGCCTGCAATCAATGCCAGGGGCTGAGCGCCTCCTATCCTGACCTTCCCGGCTTTAATGGTTTTCGTCATAAGAAACACCTTGGTCCGCTTTTATTTCTGCACCACTTTACGAAGTTCTCGTTCAACGTATTTAACATCAGACGGAGTGTCAACGCCAATCCCTGCCCTGGCTGTTTTTAAGACAAGTATTTTCCCACCAATATACAAGGCACGCAGCTGTTCCAGTTTCTCGGCTTTCTCAAGTTCGCATTGAGGGGTATTTACCAGTTTTTCAAGAAAAGTTACTCGATAGGCATATATGCCTACGTGTCGCCAGTAAAGGCCGATTGGATCCATGTCGGCATCACGTAAAAATGGAATTGTTGATCGAGAGAAGTAGAGCGCCTGCCCTTTACTGTCCCAGACAACTTTTACAACCGAAGGCGCTGAAAGTTCTTTACTGTCTGTAATTGGAGAGGCTGCCGTGGCCATGTCCCACTGCGGACTCGAGAGCATTTCTCCTGCCAATCTGTCAATCAGTCTGGGATCAATAAGAGGTTCATCACCCTGTATGTTTATTGCAACAGTAGCTTCTGTCTTACCTATGGCTTCTGCTATTCTGTCCGTACCGGAAGGATGATTTGGTTTAGTCATGACAGCCTTGACTCCGGTACCCTTCACTGCGTCAGCAATACGCTTGTCATCGGTTGCAACCAGAATTCCATCAAGCCGCTTTGCCTTGAGACATTGTTGAACTACCCAGTGAATGAGAGGTTTACCGCAAATAGGTACAAGGCTTTTGCCTGGGAACCTGGTCGAACCCCACCTTGCCGGAATGACTCCTATGACTTTGTTTTTTACCAAGATTCACCAAAAAAATGACAGGAACCTGCGTACCACGTTGCTATTCTATGGAATTCAAGAGCTCAGAAGGAGTACAAGTTGCCGTTCCAACCTTGCCCACCACCACACCTGCAGCATAATTAGCAAGGGAGGCTGCCTCATAATAATTGGCACCTGCCGCACTCGCCAGCATGGCCGAAGCAATGACCGTATCCCCTGCACCGCACACATCAAATACTTCCCTGGCTTTAGCCGGTATAACCCTTGGAGCGTCGCCCTTGCCAAGCATATACATTCCATGAGCGCCCAGGGTAATTATCAGAATCTGGGGATGCCACTTTTTTACGAGTATTTCAGAAGCCTTCTGCAGTCGTGTGTCCGTGATCGGATCTCCCCTGAGCGGCATATCAGGCAGCCCGGCCGCCACCATGGCTTCTTTGTAATTCGGAGTAGCCAGAGTAATACCGGAAATATTCAACTCACAATTATCTTTTGGATCGAATCCAACCATTACATTTTCTTCACCTGTAATGCGAAGAATTGCATTCACGACATCCTGACAAATCACACCCTTCCCGTAATCCTCAATGATGATCCCGTCAACCTCGCCAGCGATGCTTTCAACTCTCGCACAGAAATCCTTAATCACGGCTGCAGTAGCTTCCGGGGGATCTTCATGGTCAATCCTCACGACCTGCTGCCGGTCGGCCATAATACGCGTCTTGACAATGGTCCTGACGGAATCACCGACAAACACACCTTCATGGCTGATGCCTCTGCACGTCAATTCGTTTAGCAGCTCATCGCCTTCCCTGTCCTTCCCGACAATCCCTGACACTATGGCCTGTCCACCAAGAGCCTGCACATTCAATGCAACATTTGCAGCACCACCAGGCCTGCTGTTTTCTTCATTAACAAGAACCACGGGAACAGGAGCCTCAGGCGATATTCTATGAACAGATCCACATATATACTTGTCCAGCATGAGATCACCGATAACAAGTATTTTCCGATCCTTGAAAGCCGCCATAAGATTCTTTGCACGTTCCAAGCTAATCATCTATTTAATCTCCCAAAAACCATTGGCCACAACCACCGACTGCCGTTTCAGCTTGTCAACAGCCACATAATCAACTGCATCTGAGGCCAACCATTCACGTTCAATATTATGAATATTAATATTGTCAGAGCCAAGAACATTATACGCGTTAAGCCTGTAAAAATAGATATCCTTCTCGGGAAGAGATAAAGGTTTCATATCAAAGAAAAGACCGCTGACTGACGTTGATATTGCACCATTTCCGGTAATCCAGGCTATGGAACTGTCGCTGATGTGGATTCTAACCCTCCTCCTGAAACCCTCCGTCAGCTTTGACAAATCGCCCATATGTTTTCCAGGCAACGTTCCAAGATGTCCGAAAACGCTGGGCGTCCACCCCCCATCTTTCCCCTCCATCAGGTTTAACATTGCCTTATGCGCAGCAATACTGAGCGTCCCGTCAATTTTGAAGCCTATCCTTAATTCCTTTATCTTGAAATCAGGTACACCATTGCCCCCTGTATCCATGGATGCGATATTCTCCACCACGATCTCTGCTGCACCACCGATCCTTGCGCTTTCAATCGTTAATTCCATGGAAAATTGTTTCTCAAGCCAATCTTGGACAATATGCCTTCCCTTCTCTGTTCCCAATCCGAAGAAAACAAAAAGAAAACAAAGGACAAAAGCTATAAGCAGCAGGGAAAGTAGAGAGCTTAAACACCCCAGTCCTGCTGGTCCGTTTCCGCCCTTGCCGTTACCTTTAGAATTATCGCCCATTTATTTCTATGCCTCATCCCATGATGAAGTAGACAGAGAATCAGTCTCTTTTTTCTTTCTTTCCCCGAAGAGTATGGAACCCAATCTGATCCATGTGGCACCCTCTTCAATTGCCACTTCGAAATCATGAGACATTCCCATCGATAACTGTTCCAGGGGAAATCCTGATTCTTTGCGGCATTTATCGCGCAAGTCTCTCAATGCTTTAAAGTACGGCCGAGAGCCTTCCGGATCAGGTGTAAATGGCGGAATCGTCATTAGTCCAACAACATCAACATTCATAAGTTTTGTTGCACCCTCAAGCACAGCCGGAACTTCTTCAGGATTCATTCCAAATTTACTTCCCTCTCCAGAAACATTCACCTCCAGGCAAACGGGCATTGTCCCACCCGCCGCAAGTTTCTGCATATTAATTGTCTCTAAAAGTCTGGCCGAATCAACACCATGTATCATCTTGAATAACTGAACCGCATCTTTCACCTTGTTCCGCTGTAAATGGCCGATCATATGCCAGTCAAGGTTTCCAGAACAAAGCGGTATTTTTTGTTTTGCTTCCTGGATCCTGCTTTCCCCAAAAACTTTCAGGCCACATTCAACCGCTTCTGCAACATCCTGTGGGCCAAACGTCTTAGACACAGTCAACAGCTGGACCTCTTCGATTGACCGGCAACACCTGAGGCATGCCGCCGTTATCCTGTCCCTCACTTGGTCAAGCCTGGATTGAAAACTGTCAGCCATGATAATACACCAGTCTCCACGTTGTCCGATCGTCTTTCACTCTTACATCCCCTGTCGGCCTCTTATTGCTTTGGACAGCGTCAAAGCATCGGAATACATGATACCGCTGCCAGCGGGCAGGCCGGAAGCAATTCGTGTAACTTTTACTCTCTTTTCCTTAAGAACTTCAGCAATGTAGCTGGCAGTTGCATCGCCTTCCACATCGGTACTCAGCGCAAGTATGATCTCTTCGATCTTCTCGTTCTCAACCCGACCGAGCAATGAATCAATCCTCAATTGCAAAGGCCCATTGCCTCGTGACGGCGCCAGCTTCCCCATAAGAGCATGGTATCGTCCGTGGAATCCTCCGGATTTATCAATCGCAAGTATATCACTTGGATCTTCCACAACACACAGGACCTTGGCATCCCTTCCAGGATCTGTACAGAGTCTACAAGGATTCTCATCAATGGCTGTAACACTTCCACAGCGCGAACAACAGCAGATCTTTTCATGCATGCCGCGCAGCGATGCAACAAGTTCGTCAAGAAGGCCGTTATTGTCGCGAGCCAGTTTCAAAGCCATTCGCTCCGCTGAACGGCGCCCTACACCGGGCAGTTTTGCCAGACACAAAACAAGTCTGTTGAGGATTTCTGAAGCATTCATGAGGAAAGCCAGGCCAATTTAAAGACCTAATCCTTCCGGCAATCCAAGCCCGGACGTTAGTTTCGACATCTCTTTTCCGGCTTTTTCTTTAGCCGCAAGCAGGGAACCGTTTACAGCCGCAACAACAGCCTGCTCAAGACGCAATGGGTCATTTGCACTGATCAGTAGTGGATCAATTTTAATATTGTCTATGGTCATGTCACCCCTGGCCACCACCTTGACAAGCCCGCCCTTCCCTGCAAATTCAACCGTCTGCTTTGACAGTTGTTTCTGAACATTCTTTAATTCACGCTGCATCGACATCGCCTGTTTCATCATCTCAAACATATTTGCCATTTCTTTTACTCCCTTACGTCCATTACAGTACCATCGAATATATCCAACGCCTTCTGTACAGTCGGATCATCTATTAAATCGCGCTTTGTTTTAGCCTGTCCTTTTGCAATTGCAGGAGGAGGAACCAGCTTTCTTGTCGTAATGCCGCTCCCTCCCTCGGCACGTTCCTCCTTACCCTGAACGGCTGCCTTTAACTCCACAGTAACAGAACGTTTCAAAAGAACACCTAATACGTGTTCAAGCGCTTTGCGGTTACGCGGTATATCAAATTTTTCTATGCTGTCTGCAAATTCCGGGTCGAAGCCAACAGTTACCTTGTTGCCGTCCACACATGTAGGCCGCGCATCAAGCAAAAGGCTTTTTGAACCGACAGCCATCTTGCCCACCTTGTCAAGAACTTCGCGCCAGCTGCTCTTTAGTAAATCCATCTCGTCATTTCCATAAGCATCGGAATCAGGTGCTTTCACTGCTGGTTGCACGTGTACTTTCATTGATGCATCGACATAACTGGTTTTGCTCACGGAATCGTCCTGCATGGAGCCTCCATGCACAGTCTCAACTCCACCACCTGCCTTGAGCGCGTTAATTTGCCGGATAACTTCATCAATGGAAACAACCGTTGCCGCCCTGGAACACTTGATCAATGCAGTCTCAAATAGAGTCAGCTTGGACAGGGCATACTTCATCCTGTTTTCCGTCTCGCCAAGTATGTCGGAAATCCTGATTACTCGTTCATGATTCGTCATTGAGGCCTGTAGCTTCAGGCACTCAACCTGTGTGTCTATCAGATCCATACCTGAGGCATCTTTTACATACATCCAGACAAGAAGATTCCTGAAGTGCCCCATAAGTTCGAGGACAAACCGCTGTAAATCCTTCCCAGCCCCGTCAAGGCTGGCGGCCAGTTCAATGACCTTTTTGACATCTCCCTTGATGATGCTGCCGGCCATTTCTTCCAGCATACTTCGTGATGCCAGCCCAAAGACGGAAAGCACATCATCTTCTTTGATGTCTGCGCCTTTAAATGAGACAAGTTGATCCAGCGCTGACACAGCATCACGCAGTCCCCCTTCACATCCCCTCGCAACCGCAAGAAGAGCGTCAGGATCAATCTTTATTTTTTCAACTGAGGCAATATTCTTCAACCTGTCAACGATCAGGCCAACCGGTATCCGCCTTAGATCAAACCGCTGACATCGGGAAAGAATTGTGGCAAGTATTTTCTCAGGCTCTGTCGTTGCAAAAATAAATTTAACATGAGGAGGCGGCTCTTCCAGCGTTTTTAGCAGTGCATTAAAAGCCGCGGTAGTAAGCATGTGAACTTCGTCGATTATGTAGATCTTGTAAGTGCCGTGCGTAGGCGCATACTTGACCGTATCCCTGAGCTCGCGAACCTGTTCAACACCGTTGTTGGATGCTCCGTCTATCTCCATCACGTCAAGGCTAGTCCCGGCAGCAATCTCCCTGCAGGCGTCACATTTATCACAGGGAGTAACCGTAGGCCCGGTGGCACAGTTAAGAGCCTTGGCAAAAATACGAGCCATGGAAGTTTTGCCGATTCCGCGAGGTCCCACGAAAAGATACGCATGCGCTATCCTCTTGGAGGTAATAGCATTTCTCAGGGTCTGGGTGACATGACTCTGCCCAACTACGTCATCAAACTGGCGCGGACGCCATTTTCTTGCCAACACTTCATAAGCCATGATTTTTTAATCTCCATTCAGGCTGGATGGTTACAATTCCTCTTCTATTTGACAAGAAGATATGCATCCTACACACTGTGAAACGTGAACATAAATCATGAACACTATATGCGTCTGGCCATTAAACAGGCAGAACTGGCAAAGGAAAAGAACGAGGTTCCTGCCGGCTGCGTTATTATCCGTACCACACAGCAGGCTGACACGCCTGTATTGACTGTAATAGGCCGTGCCCATAACCAGGTGGAAATGCTGCATGACCCTACTGCCCACGCTGAAATGATTGCCATCACCCAGGCCGCCAGCGCCGTCGGTGATTGGCGCCTTACCGATACCATTCTGTACGTCACAAAAGAACCTTGTGCTATGTGTTCAGGCGCAATAGTCCTTGCGCGGATACCGCTCGTTGTTTACGGGGTTCCGGATCCACTGCGAGGCGGCGCAGCCTCCGTATTCAAGATTCTCAACCACCCTGCCATGAATCACAGGAGTGACATTATTTCCGGCATACTTGAAGAAGAATGCCGTGCCCTGCTCCAGGATTTCTTCCGTGAAAAACGTTCGCCTAAATTTCCGGGGAAAGATTCTTAATTTTCTTGTCAACGGGTTGACAAACAAATCCGATTGTGAAAATATCATCATTCTATTGTAGCTTTCTAAACGTTCGACGGTAATCCCAAACAGAAAGGCAAGCATGAGAACAACACGTAGAAACTTCCTGAAAACCACATCTGCAATCGCTGCAGCACCATTTATTCTCCCTTCGAGAATATGGGCAGCGGACACTCAGCCAAACAACAAACCCGGCATGGCGTTCATAGGTGTAGGTAAACAGTCACGCGGGTTGCTGAGCAACTTTTTGCACCAGGATGTTCAAATACTGGCCGTTTGCGACGTAGATACAACGCGAAGGGACGACTCGAAGAAGAAAGTTGATGCTTTTTATGCAAAAAATCCGGGAAAAGGACCTGCCGACTGCAAGGCATACAACGATTTCAGAGAAATCGTTAACCGTAAGGATATCGACTTGGTCTGTATCGCTACCCCTGATCACTGGCATGCAGTTATTACCCTCGCCTGCCTGCGCTCAGGTAAAGATGTGTACTGCGAAAAACCTCTGACACACAACATCCATGAAGCTGTTGAGATAATCAAGGCCGTAGACGTAAATAAGCGCGTCCTCCAGACCGGATCTATGCAGCGTTCATCCAAGGAATTCCGCGTTGCATGCGAACTTGTCCAGAATGGATGCATCGGTAAAATCGAGAAAGTCGAATGCCAGTTTGGTGATCCTGGAATTCCATGCGATCTCCCTGAAGAAGCTGCGGAACCAGGCTTGGATTGGAACATGTGGCTTGGACCTGCGGAAAAACGTGCATACAACTCTGTCCTGAGTCCAAGAGGGATGCACGATCATTTCCCGAATTGGAGGAAGTATCGCGAGTTTGGCGGTGGCATGGTAACTGACTGGGGTGCGCACCATCTTGATATAGCGCAGTGGGGCCTGGCTATGGACAACAGCGGCCCGGTAGAGATTCGTCCACCCGAACAGGCACAAGCGAAACGTGGTGCAACGCTCGTATACGCTAACGGCGTTACAGTGACACACAAAGATGGCTTCGGCGTACATTTCTTCGGCACCCAGGGTGAAGTAAAGGTCAATCGCGGCAAATTTGTCTGCATTCGCGACGGCAAGACTATTGCGAAGTTTGAGAAACGTGAGGACGGTTCTTCCTGTTCAGCAGAAGTTCAGAAGGCGGAAAAGGAACTGCTGCAGGACGCCAAGATCAAGCTCTACGAGAGCAAGTCTCATACGGACAACTTCATGGACTGTGTAAAGGACCGGAGCAAGAAGCCCATTACAAGTGAGCAGATCGGCGGACGCTCGGCAATATGCTGTCACTTGATGAATCAGGCTTACTATAATGGTAAAAAAATGCTGTGGGATCCTGCAAAATTCGAGTTTACCGGTGGAACCGGTGACCCGAAGTGGCTCACACGCGATTACCAATCACCGTGGAAAGTATAGCTGAAACTGGATTGGCAGCCCCACAGGGACGATCAGAAATGGTCGTCCCTGTTTTTATTGACTTACACCACTACTTTAACGCCCTTGCCTTCCAGCATAAGCCGCCCGAATAATTGAAATGGCGGTCCGCAAATCCAATATACTGTTCCCAGTCGTAAGGCAGAACGTCATGCTTGCCCGTTCGTATGTGGTACCCTATAAATTTGCCAACAGGCTTATCAACTCCAGGCATGTCATCAACACACAAACCTTCAAGCCCGAAAAGTGTATAAACAGGCTCTGCATGCTTAGCTGCTAGAAATTCACCTTTCGGATCCGCCCATTTATCCTCAACAGCACTCGCCACATATACAGGCCGCGGGGCGATTAGCGCTATCAGCTCATTCTGATCAATGGTCAAATCCTTTTCGTTCTCATTATACTTCTTGAAATTGCCACAGAACCAGTGCGGAAAAACAGTGTTTATGCGGCCAACAGTTTCACCAAAAATACGTTTACTCAACGCAGCCCCGCCACAACCGGAATTATTGGATATAACCAGAGCAAAACGCTCATCCGTCACCCCAGCCCACAACGCCGTTTTGCCGAGCCTGGAATGTCCGATTACTCCAACATGCTTGGAATCGATATCCGGATCACTTTCCAGATAATCCAGCACTCTGCTTAATCCCCACGACCAAACCCCGATGGCACCCCAATCGTCTGCTGCAAACTGCGTCTTTGCACCGTCTTTAGAAAGAGCGGCACGAGATCCATGCTTCCAACCCTCATCGAAATCTGGCTCCAGGTCGCCATAATAAACAGTGGCAAACGCATAACCACGCGACATCAGCATTTCTACACACCACTGACTTGCCTGTGTGCCTCTTGCTTCGCTGCCCGCCCTCTGCCTTTGCATCAGGCCGTCCCTATTGTTCTTGATCCACTGATCTGCAAGCGTAATGCCAGGATCATTCGCCACAGTATGATTCCCCTTGAAATTAAGACCCACGAATGCCGGAACCGGCTTTTTGAGTCCATTTGGAATATAGAGAAGAATAAGCATTTTCGAACCATCTTTTATCCCTGCAAAATTCACCATGATTTCTTTCCTGGTGGCTCTGCCGCCCAGTGATGTTTTATCGGCGGAAAGAACATCAAAAGTCATTTTTTCCGGCTTACCACGCATTTTTCCATACACTTCTGTTTCAAAAAGATTCATCAGTTCAGGGCGACGTTTACTTCTCCAGGTCTGCACATCAGAAACCTTGCTGCCATCAGCAGCAAGAAGAGCGTCAGGAATAGAATACGGAGGAACTTTCTCCTCGTCGTAGATGAATTCAGCTGCAAAAATACATGAAGCCGACAGGCATGCAGCCAAGGTTCCAGCGAAAGCAAAGAAACATTGTTTCATACATATCCTCCTTTAAAAGACAGTAGAAATAAACCGTGTTTAAAACTTACCACGCCACATCAGGTTTCGCAAACTCCCCTCTAATAGACTGCGGCAATCGCCAGACATGACTGCCTTCCTTGTCTGTGAAATAAAGAGAAGAATCAGACTTCTCTAACGCATTCCCATCAGCCCAAAAAGCATAAAAATCAGGATGCGCATTAACGGGCCTTCGCGCATAGGTATGGTTATAACGGCTGTCACGGGTTAACTGCTTCACCTTTTTCCATGTAGCGCCCTGATCGCTGCTGGTCCAGAGAACCATCTCGCCACCAGTTGTCCACGGCTGTGGCCCTGGTTCAGTCGGAGCAATAATGCGCCAAGTCCCATCTGCCTCCACGTACAGGGAACCATGATCGTAATTATGATCACTCGTTGTAAATAGCCTGCGCACCCATTCTTTCCCAGTCCAGCGTATCGTATACCATTCCCGCAGTCCATTTTTGGGACCGGATTCGTACCCATTACTTGTCATGAACAATACTACAGGCCTTCCATCAGCATCGAAATTTAGATCCTTGTTATAGACAACTTTCTTTTCAGAACGCGAATCATACACAAGCGCGGGATTCCTGGCTGCGGTCAATGGCAATACCAGTTTTTCGCCATTTACATTACACCAGGTCGCTCCGTGATCTGCCGTTTCCACGTAATAAATGTTTGAACGTTCGTTCAAGCCGGCAGGCTTCGGGTGATAATCAAACACGCTCGCAAGCCGTGAACCACAACGCCATGTAACCTGGTAATCACCCATTTCTATGTGTGCCAGACTCTGCAGGTCGCTCCATTTAACTCCGTCAGGACTTGTCATCCAGTAAAGCCCCCTGCCTGCCTTATAACGCGTATGCAGGAAAAGGAACCCCTTCCCTGTCATCCACCATGGGTGCGTGTAAGAAAAGTTAGTTTCAAGGATCTGCTCAAACTCATCAACATTGTAAGGTTTCTTGCTTTTATGAATCCATGACGGCCTGGCAGTTCCATGCGATGCCGAAAAAATCCAAACATAACCGGCATCATCAAGCATGATTGTGGGATTGTCATGCGCATCATCGGTTTTCTTGTTCAACAGGATTGTTGGACGGGGAAACTGTCCTGTCGTGTGATCATAATAACTAACCATATGCAAAAGAACGTTTTTATCCTTGAGCTGTCCTCCATAGCAGAAAAAGGTCTTGTTTACCTCCTTGGCATAAAAAGCATAGGGCAACATCTGCTGCGGATAAGTGGCAAAGCCACCACTGTATTTATAATGATACTCATCTTTAGAAGGCTGATTATAATACCAGATGCCACGATAACCATCGTCTTTAGTCTGTGCACATGCTAAATCAGCAACATTTAAGATCAGCATCAATACAGACCATTTTGTTTTTGATATCATGATGTAATCCTTTGTTTACCCAGTAATTCCGATTCCTCCATAAGATCCGATTGAGTATCTCGCAATAATGTCTCCATTGCAAACACTGAGATAACAAGAACATAGACATAATGACACCTAGACAACTGTAATTTACTTATCTATAATTACAAACATGAAAAGCATCATGCATCGAGATGAGAAACTTCAGCATTCATTAGCTGCTCTTGTCTCCGTATCATTTCTTTTATTGATTCTGGCTCCTGTTTTTATGACCCATGCACAGGATATAGCGGTAGGTAATTCCGAAACTGAAGTCCGCCAGATCATGGGTAATCCAAAGGGGAAGATGAAGAATGGTGCCGGGTCAATGTGGTTATATGACAATGCCGAAGTCTACTTCGAAAATGGCAAAGTAAAGAATATTCAGGGCAATGCCGCACGTTCGCAATCGGCACCTGCCGCAGCCCCGAAGCCGGCACAACCTGCTGTGGCCCGTCCCAGCCAACCGGCAGTTCCCTCTATTCAAAAAAACGTTCCAGCAAGATCATCATTACCTGCTGACGCCACCAACATTAAACAAGCGTGGACTGATGCAAGCGGTGCAAATCAATCCAGGATCATCTGTACTTTTGGTTTGCCGACTTTGTCAACAGCAGCGCGTGAGGCCATACGTCAAAAAGGAACTGTGCCGTATCGTATAACTGCTGTTGTGCTGGTACCTGCACAACCCGGAAATGCATCTAAGATGACACTTGTCAGAACCGGCTCATGTCTTATACGCATGTACAATGAAAGTGGTGCTGAAGTTTTAAACACCTCCATTCCCGCCGACAAGCTATGTCCTTCTTGAGGAGGCAGGGGCGGCTACCTCGGTGAGGTAGCAACAAAGGGCAATTATACTGCTATTGTAACCTACACTTATCCAGGGCATGGCGAGATTGGCCAAGTATTAAAAACAAGCCTATCTTTTTAAAAAAATCCAAAAGGGTCACGTCTACAGAGGCCTTGGAGAGACTGCTTCTGTGGAATCATTGGGGTCACTCTTGAGAATGTTGTACTATCTGCGGTGTGGTCGCCCAGATCGTTGATTTTGACACTGCCTGTGTCCCTGCGGGCGGCGTCCCTGTTGTTGTCTGGGCGCTGGACGGGCAGCTGCCCCTGTGGCATTCCGCGATGCCTCTGAATGATATTTATGAGAAGTATCAGCTGGAATCTGTTTCTTGATTACACGTTCAATATCCCGGAGGAAATCACGATCTTCGGCACAGCAGAAAGAAATTGCATCCCCCTCCTCCCCTGCACGCGCCGTCCTGCCGATGCGATGAACATAGGTTTCAGGCTCATTCGGAAGACTGTAATTGATCACATGTGTGATTTTATCTACGTCTATGCCACGCGCCGCAATATCAGTTGCAACAAGAACACGGACCTTCCCAGCCTTGAACCCGGCAAGTGCCCTCGTCCTGTCGGTCTGGCTCTTGTCGGCATGAATAGCCGCGGCGGCGATCCCGCTGCGCTTGAGACCATCCACAACCTTGTTCGCCAGATGTTTCATCCTGGTAAATACCAACACCTTATCGATCTTAGGATCACGCAGTAAATCAACAAGAAGCGGATCCTTATCTCTCTTTTCCACGAACATAACTCTCTGCTTAATTTTCTCAACCGTCGGTTCTTCGGGCGTGATTGTTATGTGTATTGCATCATGGACCATTGTGCGTGCCAGTTCCAACGCTTCCTTTGTAAGGGTTGCCGAGAAGAAGAGCGATTGTCTTTTTGAAGGAAGGACCGCAATAACTTTACGAATATCGTGAATAAACCCCATGTCTAGCATTCTGTCGGCTTCGTCCAATACAAATACTTCTATTCCCCCCAACCGAACATGCCGCTGATTCATCAGGTCAAGCAATCGACCAGGAGTAGCCACAAGAATATCAACCCCCTGTGCCAAAGCCTGCACTTGGGGGAATTGCCCCACGCCACCAAAGATGACCGTGTGTTTCACATGCATGTGTCGACCATATGTGCTGATACTTTCACCAATCTGTGCGGCAAGTTCGCGGGTAGGCGCAAGAATCAGAACACGTGGGGTTCTAGGCGAAAGCTGGCGTTTATGCTCAGTCAGATATTGGAGTATTGGCAATGTGAAAGCAGCAGTTTTCCCTGTTCCGGTCTGGGCGCATCCCAGGATATCCCTCCCTGCAAGGACGCCAGGAATTGTTTTCTGCTGAATCGGTGTCGGAGTAGAATAACCCTCTTCTGAAACCGCACGCTGGATCGGTGCAATTAATGCACTGAAGATATTTCCGGGAACTGTTTTTTCGGGAGTAGGTGCGAGATCAACCTTGTGATGCTTGTGTTCCATGTGAACTTTCGGCATAGGATGGACGACTTTAGCATGCTGGTGTTGATCAGTATGTAGGTTAACAGCATGGTGCCCCGTATGCTGCACCGGACGTTCCGTTCGGTTTTGTGTTACTTGCGGTGCCACAGGTTGATTATGGACAACAGGCTGATGCTGATGATCCTGTGGACGCCCCTTCCCTGGCGACCACTCCTCGGGTTTGTACTTTGAAGGTACAACAACATTCGGCCTGAATTTTGCGTGATACGGTTTGTCTTGCATATTATTTCCTGTCCGGCAGTTTCACCTTCTCCGTCCACCGGACATAGGGATGAGAAATCAAATATCGATATAGCAGTGCCATTTGTCTGGTATTCAACACCGTTGACATGCCAAATGTCAACCAACTATCAGAAATATAACTTCGCAAACTGCCGCCCTGTACGGCTTCTACGACCTTGACCAATCGCCAGTATTCTCTAAACTCTCATCTCTTAATCGTCATTAACAAGGGACTCTTTATTAGTGAATATATATTTAGTCATAATATTAGCAATTCTTGCTGGAAGATATATTGTTGAAATAGTTGCCGATTACTTGAACATAAAAGCGATTCGCACGGAAATCCCTCCTGAATTCTCCGGTTATCTTGATACAGATAAATATGCTAAGTCCCAGAATTACCTGAAGGATAACACCCTGTTTGGAGTTTTTTCGGATACTTTTGACACATTTACAACGATCCTTTTTGTCGTTTACGGGGGATTCAACTATGTGGACCAACTGGCAAGGTATTTTGGATATGGGTCAATAGTAACGGGGTTACTATTCGCCGGCATACTTATGCTGGCCACAAGGGTAATCAACCTGCCATTTTCAATTTACGAAACGTTTGTACTAGAAGCCAAATATGGTTTTAACAAGACAACAATAAAAACGTTCGTTCTGGATATTATAAAATCATTGATCCTGCTTGTCATCATCGGGACACCACTGTTCGCTGCAATCCTCTGGCTGTTCGAGGACACCGGCAGCATGGCCTGGATATATTGCTGGCTGACAATTTCGATTGTCCAGATTCTGATGATTTTCATTGCGCCATACGTGATAATGCCCCTGTTCAACAAGTTTACGCCCCTCGAGGATGGAGAACTTAAATCTGCAATTGAGGCCTACGCGCGTGCACAACATTTCAAAATGAAGGGCATATTTAAAATGGACGGATCGAAACGATCGGCCAAGACAAACGCTTTCTTTACCGGCTTTGGAAAGTCGAGGAGGATTGTCCTGTTCGATACACTGATCGAGAAACATACGCCACAGGAACTCCTTGCCGTTGTTGCCCACGAGATGGGCCATTACAAGAAAAGACATATTTTGAAAGCAATTTCACGTTCAATCACTCTCACCGGAGCAACCCTCTTTCTGATGTCGCTATTCATCGGAAACAGGGAACTCTTTGCAGCCTTCAAAATGGAAAATATTTCGATTTACGGAAGTCTTTTCTTTTTCGGATTCCTTTACTCCCCAATAGCCATGATTGTTTCACTGATTGAAAACGCCATATCACGCAAGCATGAATACGAGGCTGATGCTTATGTTATACAAACATGCGGGAATGCTGATGCAATGATATCCGCACTGAAAAAACTCAGTGTGGACAACCTTTCAAATCTCACACCACATCCGTTCAAGGTTGTCATGGAATACGGTCATCCGCCTATTCTTCAAAGAATTGAAGCCATCAAGAGATTATCCCCGCCTGGAGCGGTTGAAATAATACTGTAGCCGGAGGGGTTTAGCGAATTGCGCATGGTCAAGAAACGTGATGTAGGAATAGTCGGACTATTTCGATGCAGTGTGACTCTGCCATGCACAATGCAGCAGCCAAAACGGCTATAGAAGTATTGAACCTGTTCTAGTTCAGTAACCGGCTGATCTCTGCCAGCAGAATCTCTGGTGCTACAGGTTTATCCATTATCGAACACACTGGAAGCCATTTCTCATCAGGTTTGATTGAGGGACCGACGCCCATTGCTTTCCTTATTCCGGTAAGGAGAATAACAGGAAGATTTCCCAGTTCAGGAAAGTCCCTTAATCTCCGGCTGACTTGAAACCCTTCAGTATCTGTTGCCATCATGACATCCAGAATAACTAAGTGTGGAAATTCATCCTTGGCCAACCTTATACCGCTGTTTGCATCGTTGGCCGTGATAACCGTATATCCGGCTGATTCAATCATCGCCTTACTAGCCTGGAGAAATTCGATATCATCATCAACCATCAATATCTTTTTCATTTGTATATCCTGAAAAATCAGTGTCGATTAAGGAGGCGTTCAATTTCGGCGATAAGTCGATCAGGAGCTATGGGCTTCTCCAATACTCTGTCGACAGGAAGCCAAGTCTGGTTCGGCTGCAGAGGCGCAGGCAGATGGAGTGCATGAGTAACCCCGGTGATCAGTAAAATTCTTGTATGTTTAAGTTCTGGGATATCGGGAACCTTCCGTGCAACTTCAAAACCTTCGGTGTCTGTTGCCATCATCATGTCTAGGATCATGACATCAGGTGCAACCTCTTTTGCCATTTCGAGCCCAGAATGTCCGTCATAAGCTGAATAAACTTCGTACCCGAAAGCCTCGAAAAGATCCTTGTTGGACTCAATAAATGCAACATCATCATCAATAATAAGTATTTTCTTAGGGGCCATTACCTTCTCTATGATTGTTTTACAGGCTTAGGCTGTACAGGCTTCTCGAATCCATATTCTTTGAGAATTTTAGGTACATCAGCAGGCAAGACATTCCCGTATACGCGATCATTCACGAGGACTATGGGTGCCAGCGCGCATGCACCGAGGCATCTTGCACATTCAAGTGAGAATTTCCCGTCCGGTGTTGTCTGCCCGGGTGCTATTGCCAGCAATTCGGAAAGTTTTGCAAGAACCTTGTCAGCACCACGTACAAAACAAGCAGTACCCATGCAAATGGTTATTCTGATCTCCCCCTTGGGAATAAAACTGAAGAAGTGGTAGAAGGTGGCAACACCAGTAACTTTAACAGCCGGAATCTGCATCAGCTGAGAAACTTGATTCATATGTTCTTTTGCGAGATATCCAAATTGTTTCTGTATCCGCTGAAGCACCGGGATCAGATAGCTTTCACCGTTCTCCCGGGCCATGCATTCCCTGATATATTCTATAATTTCTGCAGGTAAACTGGCAGGTTCTGATGTCATCGAACACCTCTTGGCAGTTTGGCCGTGTAACTTGTATGGAGTAATTCATGCGTCCTATGCCCATTCGGCTCTCCAAGGTATTCCGCATACCAACGCATGATTTCAGGATTGTCATGAGATTTTCTCAGCTGTTTATTTGCGTCAATAGCGTACAAAGCTTTTGCTCTCATTCTTGCCAGATTGGGATCGAGAACATACATACCTTCGGGGGGATATGGCTGGCCTCCGCCTGCTACACAACCTCCCGGACAGGCCATTACTTCAACAATATGCAGTTTCTTCTCTCCTCTTAATATACCGTTAAGAACAGTTTTGGCATTATGCAGTCCATTTGCAACCGCGACATTGATCTCTGTACCCTTCAAATCTATGGTCGCTTCCTTTACTCCGGCGACTCCTCTGACCTCGAGGAAATTGAGGTTCGGACACGTATCGCCAGTTACCTTCTCGTAAGCGGTTCGTAACGCGGCTTCCATGACTCCTCCCGTTGCGCCGAAAATATCACCAGCTCCAGAGGACATTCCAAGAGGGGCGTCAAACTCGCCATCAGGAAGTTCCCTGTAATTCACTCCCAGACATTTTGCCAACCATATGAATTCGCGAGTCGTAAGAACCGCATCCGTATATGGTTTACCCCACGGGGCCATATGTTCAGGCCTGTTCGCCTCGTATTTCTTGGCAGTACACGGCATGATGGCAACGACGAATATCTTTTCGGGATCCAGCTTCTTTTTTTCTGCGTAACAGGTCTTAACCAGAGTCGAAAGCATACTCATTGGCGACTTGCATGTTGATGCATTTGGAATCATTTCCGGATAAAAACGCTCCATGAAACTTATCCAACCAGGCGAACATGATGTTATGAGCGGAAGCTTTTCATTTTTCTTCAGGCGAGAAAGAAACTCTTCACTTTCCTCGATAATGGTAAGATCCGCGCCTATGTTGGTATCAAAAACCTTGCTGAACCCCATTAATCTCAGGGCAGTGACCATTTTGCCTGTTGTTGGCGTACCGGGCGGAAATCCGAATCCTTCGCCAACTGCAGCCCGGATCGAAGGCGCTGTCTGTACAATCACATGAAGATCAGGATCATCAAGCGCATTCAAAACAGCCTCGGTATCGCTGTGCTCAATTAAAGCTGCAGTTGGGCAAACGTTGATACACTGCCCGCAGTGAATGCAGACGGATTCAGCCATCTTTTCGCCATGGGCTGGAGAGACCACGCTTCCAAACCCCCGTTTCTGCACATCAAGGTTACAGACCCCCTGAACTTCTTCGCACACCCTGACGCAGCGCCCGCACAAAATACATCTTTCGGCATCCCGGATAACAGCACGTGAAGATTTCTCAATCTTGAACTTTTTCCTCTCGCCGGCAAAGAGTCTCTCGCGAACACCAAGGCTGTAGGCCAGATTCTGCAGTTCACAGTTACCATCGCGTTCACAGGTCTGGCATTCCCTGGGATGATTATCCAGAAGTAATTCCACAATATCCCTTCGAAGTCGACGCAATGTAGGTGACGACGTCTTTATCTTCATTCCTGCGGACACGGGATACGCGCATGAAGCGACAGGATTCCGCATGCCTTCAACTTCCACAATACAAACCCTGCATGCGCCAAGAGTACTCAACTGAGGATGGAAACAAAGCCTTGGGATGCGAATCCCCATCGAGTCCGCCACTTCCATGATGGTACGGCCCTTCTCCGCATGTACATGGATACCATCAATTTCGAGATTTATTGTCTCCACCGCTGTCATTTTTAAGTCCTTTTCACTGCGTTAAATTTACAAACCTCAAAACACTTTCCGCACTTTATGCATTTTGGCTGGTCAATAACATGAAGCTTCTTTGGCTCACCGGAAATACACTTCGCAGGACAGTTCCGTCTGCACGCACCGCAACCTACGCAGGCTATCTCATCAACCGTGTATGTTATCAGGTTCTTGCATACTTTTGCCGGGCAGCGCTTTTCTCTTACGTGCGCATCGTATTCTGCACGGAAATGCGTAATTGTGCTGATAACCGGGTTGGGCGCAGCCTGACCAAGTCCACAAAGTGACGCCTTTTTGACTGTTTCTGCCAGACGCAGGAGCTTCTCAACG